>NZ_JACSLT010000004.1:0-270486 GCF_018618275.1 Exiguobacterium sp. s194
CTCACATACTAAACTTTACAGGTGACAGTTATCGTGTCACGCATGCGTTGTCGAAACACTAAAACCCAGCTGGCAAAGTTCTGTACTTTTCGTTGCATTATTGTGCACATTTGTATTGCAAAATACAATAAATTCAAGTTGACAATTGAAAATAGTATTAATTAATAATAATTCATTCTTTCTAGGACCAAATTAATAAATCATAGGAGTGACATACTTGAAGCTATTCGAAGTTATCCTAACTTATCCAAAACGTCGAAGCGCATTTGTCCCTAGTGCGAACCAAGTTACGACTCATATCCTTAACGAGTTACGCAAACATAAAGGAACTTACGTCTTTCAAGAACACGAAAAAAGAGACGCTCACCAAATTCACTTGGGCGTCCACGTAAAGGGTGCATCTATAGTAGTACTATCCGGCCATTTCAAATTACGTTTGACACGTTCTTTAAAGCATGAAGAGCTATGGTATCTAACTCCTACCCCACATGAAGAAGCACTATTTTATAGTTGTGGAAAGTTTACAATCGAAGCATACGACAGTCACGGACAACTGATCGCAAAGGAGAAAATGATTGCTCTACCTTTAACAATTCCCATCGAACAATATGAATTATTGCGAACTGAAATTAGAGATATGATGACAATGTTCGAGGTGAATCCCAGCTATTTCACTGGGCAAGATGTCTCAGCTGAACGTTTTGATTCCCCCAAATTAAAATTGTTCTTTGATCAGTTTATGAATGACGTGCACATTGTCTTAACGGATTTTGTTTTCCTGGAGAGAAATGCCTTTAATCCTTATTCAACTGTTAATGTCTTGTCACGAAACATACAGCACGTATTGAATCACGAATATCAAATCTTATCATTACATCACAAGCAATTACGGGATGAACTTCAGACTCGGCAAAACACCGCCACCCTTCCACGCCCTGGCGCTGACCACGGTATGACAGCCGCTATCAATAAAAAACAGGCTATGCTCAAAGAGAGTATTAGCCGTTTAACAACTAATATGAATATGCTGCAGCATATGTTGAATAACCTTCACTCTATCCCTTATGCAACCTCTTTACTCAACGACTACGGCAGTGATTTAGAAAAATTTCAACTTTCGTTGGATCCTAGTGAGCAAGAGAAAAAATTGATGAAGTCGTATCAACAAATTATGAACCTATTTCCTCAATTATCCTTAAACGCAAAAACGCTAACTCATCAAATGTTTGAATCTCCAAGACTTTTTGATATATGGGCACTTTTGAAACTTTACGTAGAATGTATGAAACTACAGTTTGTGCCCCGTGCTTCAATTATCGAACGTCTGCTTAAACATCAAAATCAATATCAACACTTAAATGGCATGGTTATGCATTTCAGTCACGCAAAAACACAGGACCGGCTCATCGTTGTGTTATCGCCTAAAATTGTTCTAGATGACAAGAGTGTTCGACAACCCGATATTGTTGTCTCTTTTAAAAACACACGGAAAGGATCATATAACCATCATGCTTTGGATGTAAGCCATCTACCTTATCAAAATCAACATTATAGTTATCTATTACGTAATCACCTAATACATTCTAGGAAGCGTTACATTAATGACTTAACTGGAACACCTTTTCAAATGACTAGTACAACATTAGTCCATAGCTCCTTCATGCAAAACTGGAATGTACAACTGCTTGAGGGCGAAACAGCCTATACGCATTCCCATTATCATCTAACGCCCGATCAAACTAACAGTCTTAGAACTTATGTAAAGCGTATTCTTCATCAGTACAATGGAAATACGAACTATTGTCCCGCTTGTGGTTCAACTCAACGAGGCATCGCTTACCCGTCTGAAAAACGCGCATATAAATGGACGTACGTCTGTGACTGCACAGAAACTTGGGTCAGTCACTTGTGTAAAAAAGAAGGCGTAACAGACTACCATACAGCCGATGAACCAGAAAATGTGCGCTTGTTAAAATATAGTTCGGAAAACTATAATCCACTTTCAATTGAGACTTGGGACGTCCATTGCCCCGCTTGTAATCGAGATCAGTCAGGAAACATTCACATTCAAAATATTGATGGCGAGCGAATTGAACTCCAATTCTAAAACTAGCTACACTTCTATCGTTGCGTAAAAAATATCTTAGACAACTTTAAAGTCATTCTGCTTGCTTCAGACAAAATATATAAATTGAGGTGATGACATTGGGAATCCGCTTTAAGACAACTCGTTTTCATGTACTTTATGGCCCTGTTCCCTTATTTGAGCGTGTAGAACATAAGTTTCAAAGTCCCAGAGTTTTGAAACTACATGGTAAGCATTTCAGTATGCGACAACTCGAGCGAAACATCCCAGCACACATCATTCAATCTCTGCTAAAGTTTAATACTAATGAATGGGACCTAGTTACGGTCGAAGTACGAAACGACACAGGCAAATTTGTGAATTCTACTTGGGAAAAAGTTTTTGAGGATAAAAAATACTGGGTAACGATTGGATTCGGTGATGTTGTCCAAACCATCATCATTAAAGAGAGTAATGGGCTAGGACAGGAGATAGTTAAGCAAGGACTGTTTTTCGAGTTTGTTTCTGAAGTAAATAAGCAATTGATGATTCAAGAATTCCCGGAGTAAATCGACTAAAAAGTTGTATGCAATTCATCTTTGAAAATGCATACAACTTTTTTATTCATTTATCCATGTAATGTTCTAGAGCGGACTATCAAAAAGTTCTTTTCTCCCCTTTATTGTGAAGAGAGAATTAGTTGAAACAGCTTTTTGAGATACTTTATGAAGCTCTACAAGATCTTTTTCATTCAAATTGGCGAGATTCATTTCCCATGAAGTCGAAGGCATTTCATTTCGTTGCGGATCCATATATCTCCACGCCTCCGAATCTTCATCAACCTTCCAATGATAAAGTACATTTTCTAAATCGGCAGTTGAATTTTCAAGGCGAATTTTCAACTCGTAGTCTGTGCTTGATAAGTTTTTAGTTTCTTTTGAAAACCAAATTACCCCACCGGATTCCATCATTGGTTCAACGTCTTCAAACTCATAACCTAATGCATTCAGGTAATCTTGATTTGTCGGCTCTACAGCCGCACCTGTAAAAGAAAGCGCATAGTAAACCATAGGAATCAATTCCTTCTCTTCGTTCTTTCGAAGCGACTCTAAAATAACGCCTGCTAGTTGGATAGCCATGCTAGGGAGACCACCCCATCTGTAATAGGCAGTTGCAACATGCTCACCATGAAACTCTACATCAAGTCTTAACCGTTCACCCACCTTCATCCCTCCCAATCATAGTAATTATTTCTAATTATAACTCGACAATGCAATTTTTCTGACACTTAACATTTGCTAAATTACTACACGTGCAACCATCTTATATAAATATTGATTTTTAAATCAAACGGCTTGGACTCTTCGGAAATCAGAGTTCAAGCCGTTTAATCACTATAGTTTAATACTTTACTTTGACTCCACCCCAAACCGATAAACCGTCCTTGAGTGATACAACTCCTCGGGGTTCAATTCAATCGATGTGGCGATGTCTGGATGGTTTGGTGCGTCCGGGAACGCTTGGGCTTCTAAACAAATCGCACTATGCTTCTGCCGTCCCTCGAGCGTGACCGGCGTCTCTTCACTGAGGAAGTTCGCCGTATAGACGACCATGACCGGCTGATTCGTCTCGACGTCCATGACACGTCCGCTCACCGGGTCGTGTAGCCGGGTCACCCCGTCCTTCAAGATGAACGGGTGATCAAGTCCTCCAGCCTTAACAATCGCTTCGTCCTCCGACGAAATCGTCTCACCGACTGCCTTCCCGTCCCGGAAATCGAACGGTGTCGCTTCTACTTCAAGTAATTCGCCTGTCGGCAACGACTCATCGTCGAGTTTGGCGACATGCTCTGCAGGCAACGTCAGCACGTGATCATGAATCGTCGGCCGACCGCCGAGATTGAAATAGTTATGATGGTTCAAGTTGACCCATGTCCGTTTGTCCGTCGCAGCCGTCATCGTGACGACGAGCTCATTGTCGTCCGTCAGCTCATACAGCACTTTAAACGTGACGTTGCCGGGATAACCTTCTTCACCATCCGGACTTAGATAAGTAAACGTAATCGCCTGTCCTTCGACGTCCATGTCCCAATGTCGGGACGTGATGCCGTCGTCTCCGCCGTGGATATGATGCGGGGCCTCGCTTGGGGTCAAGGCCACGCCATCAATCTCCGCATTGCGAATCCGACCGGCAATTCGTCCGACGACAGAACCGAGATAGACCGGGTTCTCGAGGTATTGCTCAGGACTGCCATATTTCAGAATGACAGAGTCCATGTTCCCGTCACGGTCCGGTGCCGTCAACTCGGTCATGGCACATCCGTATGAAATGGCAGACAAGCGCATGCCGTTCTTGTTTTCAATCGTTGCTTCTCTCAACTGGCTCACCTACTTCGATTCGTTTACCTGTTCATTCCCGTAGTCGTCGCCCGGTACTCCACTTTATCGACGTGACTCAAAAACGCGTTCATGAATGCGGTGAATCGGGCCTGTCCTTCCACCGTCTGTTTGAACACGCCCGCGTCCTCGAGCCCTTTGACGAACTTGTCGACGACGGCCTGGTCGACGATTGTCTTCGCGTCGCCTTCTTTCGCCTTCAACTCGTCCGCCCACGCACGATGCATGTCCGCGACGGCGACATCTTCGCCGGTCACATAGCGGACGACTTGTTCGAGTTCGGTCTTCAGTCGTGCCGGCAATACGGCGAGCCCCATCACTTCGATCAAGCCGATATTCTCGCGCTTGATGTGGTGGACGTCGGCGTGCGGATGGAAGATGCCGTCCGGATGCTCGTCACTCGTCCGGTTGTTGCGAAGGACGAGGTCGAGCTCATAACGTCCGTCGCGGCGGCGCGCGATCGGTGTCACCGTGTTGTGACGGATCTCACCCGAATACGGGACGATGTCACCTTCGGCATACTCGCGCCAGTGCCCGAGCAACTGATTCGCCAACATGACGAGCTGCTCTTTCTGACGTGAGCGGAGCCGGACGACCGAGAGCGGCCAATAGAGCGTCTCGATCTCGACTTGGTCGTAACGGTCCGAGCGATACGTCGAGACGACCTTGGCATCGTCCATCGCAAACCGGTAGCGGCCGGCCTGGTAATGGTCGTGCGTCAAAATCGATCCACCGACGATCGGCAAGTCCGCGTTCGAGCCGGCGAAGTAGTGCGGGAACTGAGACACGAAGTCGAGCAGACGCTCGAACGCCCCCCGATCGATGACCATGTCCCGCACTTCGTTCGACAACAAAATCGAGTGCTCGTTGTAGTACAAATACGGAGAGTATTGGAACGACCACGCCTGTCCACCGAGTGTGAGCGGGATGATGCGATGGTTGGCCCGGGCCGGGTGTTTCAAGTGGCCGCCGTAGCCCTCGTTTTCAATCGCGAGCAGCCCTTTCGGATAGTTCGTCTCCGGCGTCGGTTGTAGGCGGGCCCGCGCAATCTCGCGCGGGTCCTTCTCCGGCTTCGACAGGTTGATGGTGATGTCGAGCGTGCCGTAGCACGTCGGTGCCTTGTACGTGATGTTGTTGGCAATCCGTTTCGTCTGGATATAGTTCGACGCCTGACTCATCTTATAGAAGAAATCAGTCGCCGCTTCAACATCGGCAGCTCGAAGCGCGTTGAACGTGCGCGTCACCTCGGACGGTTTCGAGACGAACACGTCCATGACCTCGGCCATGAACCGGTCCTTCTCTTCGAGCAAGTCGTCGACGAGCCCGCGTTCGACCGCATGTTCTGTCAATGTCTCGAGCAGATTCGGGATCGAGTCGTGCGGGACGAACGTCGGTTTCGTGAAATCGAGCTGATTGATTCGGGCGAGGACACGGTTCCGTGAATAAATACGGTCCTGTTCCGTGATTAGTTCCTCCCGAATCGCTGCCTCGACGAGCGCTTCAATCGTAGATTCAATCATCGTCTCACCCCTTCGACATGTTTATAGCCTTCTGGATGATGCTTGTGCCAGTTCCAGGCGTCGGCCAAAATGACATCGACCGTCGACCGCTCCGGTACCCAGCCGAGTACTTGTTTCGCCTTGTCCGGTGACGCGATCAGCATCGCCGGGTCTCCGGCACGACGGACACCCATCTGCACCGGGATGGCATGTCCCGTCACGCGACGGGCCGCCTCGATGATTTCGAGCACCGATAGACCCGTCTCCGTTCCGAGATTGAACACGTCGCTCGCACCGCCTTGTTTCAAATAATCGAGCGCGCGCACGTGGGCGTCGACGAGGTCTTGCACGTGAATGTAATCGCGGATACACGTCCCGTCCGGCGTCTGGTAATCGTCGCCGAACACGGTGATGGCGTCACGCTTCCCGTTCGCCACTTCAAGCACGAGCGGGATCAGGTGCGTCTCCGGCGTATGGTCCTCACCGATTTCACCGGTCGGGTCGGCACCGGCGACGTTGAAGTAACGGAGCGCGACGAAACGGATACCGAAGGCGCGGTCGCACCATTTCATCATCGTCTCCATCGCGAGCTTCGTCGCCCCGTACGTGTTCGTCGGGTTCGTCGCGGCCGTCTCGCGGATTGGCATCTCGTCCTGGTCGCCATATGTCGCGGCCGTAGAGGAGAAGACGATCCGCGTCACGCCGTGTTTGCGCATCGTCTCGAGCAACACTTGTGTCCCGAAGACGTTGTTATCGTAATACTTCAAAGGCTCATCCATCGACTCGCCGACGAGTGAGTTGGCGGCGAAATGGAGCACCTCGGTGATCGACTCGTTCGCGAACGTCTGGTCCATGAAGGCACGGTCGCGGATATCCCCGTCATAGAAACGGACTTGTTTCGGTACCGACTCGATATGGCCGGTTTGAAGGTTGTCGATCACGATGACGTCTTCCCCGCGCGCAAGCAAGGCGCGGACTGCATGGGAGCCGATATAACCGGCCCCTCCGACGACGAGTACACTCATTTCACTTCCTCCTCTACGAGTTCACGCGCACCGTCCCCGACGGACGCGATATAAAATGTCGGCGCATAGCCGATCTCTGCTTCATACACGGTCGATACGGTCTGCATGACCGCTTCAGTAACCGTCTTGTCGACGATGGCGATAGCGCAGCCTCCGAAGCCGGCGCCTGTCATCCGGCTGCCGATGACGCCGTCACAACTTTGCGTCGCGGCGACGAGCGTGTCGAGCTCGCGGCCCGTCACTTCGTAGTCATGCTTCAGTGACGCATGCGAGTCATTCATCAGTTGACCGAACGCGTCGAGCCGTCCATCCTCTAGCGCGGTGAAGGCAAGCTTCGTCCGCTCGTTCTCCGAGATGGCATGACGTGCCCGCTTCCGGAGCGTCTCCGGGAGCTCGTCCGCCACCGTCTCGAACGTCTCGACCGACAGTTGACCGAGCGAGGCGACGTCGAAATGCTGTTGCAGGAGGTTGAGCGCCGTATCGCACTCGGTGCGGCGTTCGTTATATTTCGAGTCGGCGAGTTCACGGCGTTTGTTCGTGTTCATGATCAAGATGTCATAGCCGTCGAGCTTGATCGGCGCGTAATCGTGATGGAGCGTATCACAGTCGAGCAGGATGGCGTGGTCCGCTTTCCCCATCCCGATGGCGAACTGGTCCATGATGCCACTGTTGACGCCGATGAAGTCGTTCTCGACGCGCTGTCCGAGATGGACGAGGTCAATCCGTTCGAGACCGAGTCCGTATACCTCATTGATCATGAGCGCCGTCACGAGTTCGAGCGAGGCCGATGACGACAAGCCGGCGCCGTTCGGGATATTGCCGGCGAGAAGGAAATCGAATCCTCCGACCGCGTGCCCGTCCGCGCGCAGGAGCGCGACGACGCCTTTGACGTAGTTCGCCCAGTCGTGGTTCGCGTCATACGTTCCGTCCGTCAACGGGAACATAACGACACCGACGTCCTCGAAGTTGAGCGAGTAGACGCGGATCAGTTCATCCTCACGCTTCCGGACGAGCCCGTACGTGCCGAACGTGATGGCACATGGGAAGACGTGGCCTCCGTTGTAATCGGTGTGTTCGCCGATCAAGTTGATGCGGCCCGGTGCGAAGAAGCTTCGCTCGGGGCTTGCCGAGAACACGGTCTCGAACTGTTCGTTCAGGTGTGCTGAATCAATTGAAAGCATACGACTCCATCCCTTTCTTTGCTCATGCCGGGCGGATGACCAGGCAATATGCGTCATAGTCCTGTTGTTGTGTGAGTGTGAGGCCTTGTTCCATCAAATAGCGTCCGCTCACGCGTCGATCGTCATAGACGTAAACGCGCTCCGGATCGAGCCCGGCGAGTTTGACGCGCAATCGGTTCTTACCGTAATGACGACGGTCGGCGTTGACGAGGACGACATAATCCTCCCCGTCCGTGTAACCCATCGCATGGACGCCGTCCGTCTTGAGCGAGGCAAGGCGATAACTCGTGCCGTGCTGGACGAGCGGGCGGATCAACTTGTACGTCTCGATCCATTGTGCCGCCTCAACAAGCTCGTCCTTGCTCCATTCGAGCAGGTTGCCGCCGATGCCGAGCGTGCCCTGCATGGCGCTGACGAACCTAAACCTAAGCGGGAGCGAGCGACCGTTCAACCAGTTCGGCGCGTCCGTCACCCAGCAGCTCATCATCTTGGCGTTATAGGCGTACGAGAAGCCTTCCTGAATCGCAAGCCGGTCGAGCGCGTCTGTATTGTCGCTCGTCCAGACTTGTTCGACGCGCGTGAGCACGCCGAGGTCGATCCGTCCCCCACCGCCAGCGCATGACTCGAAAGCGACGTCCGGGTGTTTGGCGCGGAGCGTGTCGAGGATGCGATAGACGGCTTCCGTGTGGCGGAGCCACAGCTCTTTCGCGTCGCGTAACTGCGGGCTGTCCGGCTCTGAGAAGGCGCGGTTCATGTCCCACTTGATATAGCGGATCGCATGCTTCGACAGCAGATTGTCCAACAGACCGGTCACGTGCGCCTCGACTTCCGGGAGCGCCAAGTTCAACACGAACTGGTTGCGCGACGTCGTCGATGGGCGTCCGCCCGTCTGGTAAATCCAATCGGGATGCGCCCGGTACAAATCCGAATCCGGGTTAACCATCTCCGGTTCGACCCAGAGGCCGAACTGGAGGCCATTGTCCTCCACGTAACGGATGAGCGGCTCGAGCCCGTTCGGGAACTTCGTCGTGTTGACGTGCCAATCCCCGAGACCGGCCGCGTCCGAGTTCCGTTCGCCGAACCAGCCGTCGTCCACGACGAACAGCTCGCAGCCGATCGCGGCTGCCTCATCGACGAGCCGTTTCTGGCCGTCCTCGCTGACGTCGAAATACGTCGCCTCCCATGAGTTATACAAGACAGGTCGGAGCGTCTCGCGCGTCCGTTTCGGCATGATGACGTCGCGCTCGAAATCGTGTGCGTTCCGGCTCATACCGCCAAAGCCCTGTTGCGTGTAACCGATATAGCCCGGCGGTGTCGTGAACGACTCGCCCGGCTGGAGCGTCTTCGCGAAGTCGAACGAGTTGAGTCCGCCAGTCACTTGCGTGAAGCCGAACTGGTCGCGCTCGAAGTGGAGCGCCCAGTTGCCGGAGTGACCGAGGAAGCCGTAGATGACCTCGCCGTTCGTCTCCGTCGCCGACTGATCGAGGGCGAACCACGGATTGCTTTGGTGGCTCGTCAAACCGCGGCGGCTCTCAATCGTCTTCTTACCTGGTAGCAAGTCGCCTTGTTGGAGCTGGAACTCGCTCGTCCACGCCCCTGAGAAATGACTGAGGCGAAGCTTGCGTTCCGTCAAGCCGAGGCTGAACGACTGCGCGCTCTCGAGCGTAACCGTCTCGCCTGTCTGAATCGTCATCTTGCGTTCGATGATGTCATACGCCGCATACACCGTGAAGTGGAGCGTCACGGTCAACTGTTGAATCGAGTCGACCAAGTCGATCTCGAGCGTGTCGCCATCGATGCGCGCGTCTTCGAACGTGAAGGCATGCAGCCGTTCACGCCCCGTATGACTCTTCAACGTCGGTTCCGTATAGACGAGGTCACCGAACGAGGCGAATTCGTACGCGGCGACGCCTTCTGGTGTCTCGAATGACGAATGCAAAATGCGTGCGTCCGGCAGCTCGGCATAATCCGACTCAAGGAGCCGGCCACCGAGGTATTGATGGACGAGGCGGCCGCGGGCGTCGATATCGAACACGTAGGCGAGGTTTTTCCCTTCAATCACAAAGCGATTGTCGAAGCGGTAGATCATGCCCCCACCTCCTGCTTCAAGATGACGACATCGAGCGGGTTCAACGTGAGCTCTCCTGAGACTACATCCCCGTCGAGCGTCTGCCAGTCGCCTGACACGTCGACCGTCGACGTCACGTCCGTCGAGTGGTTCATATAGAAGCGAATGACGTATCCATCGCCGTGGCGGTCGACTTTCTCGACATCGTCCGGGAGACGGTTCGCGTCGATGCCGGCGCGTGTGAGCGCCTCGTTGTAAATCACATCGAGCATCGCATCGTCGACCGATGAGCCGATATACGTCACGTCGCCTTTGTACGTGTGGCGTGTGACGGCGGCCGTCCCTTTATAGAACGCCTGCTCATACGTCGCGAGCACGTCGGCACCTTTCGGCGTGATCAAATCGCACCAGATGTTCGCCTCGGACACATTCTCACCGAGTTTGACCTGATTCGACTGGACCGCCTGCAAGCTCTCATACTCGTCAATCTCGATGCCGGCGTATTTCGCGAACTTGCCCGGGAGCGTATCAAAGTGACAGCGGTTGATCGGGTCTTTGACGCCCGTCCGGTACGTGAAGATGACGTGGCCACCGTTCTCGATATAGTCGATGAGCGAGGCATCGAACGTGTCATTTCCGAGGAAATAGAGCGGCACGACGACGAGTTTGTACTTGTCGAGCGCATCCCCCGGGAAGACGATGTCCGTGTTGACACCTTGGCGGACGGCCGCTCCGTAAAAGCGGACGAACTCCTGCTTGAAGTTGAACGCGTCCGAGTGCGGCTGGTGCGTCCACGCCCAAAGGTTCTCTTGGTCGTAATAGACGGCGACGTCGGCCTTGTATTCAGCCGCATTGATCATGTCGCCATGCGTCGAGAGCTCTTTCATGACGCCTTGCACTTCATCGAACTTCCGTTTCGGCTTGCCGTCGTGATCGATGATGCCGTGGCAGAACTCCTCGGTCCCGAAATGGGCGGCCCGGAAGCGGAAATAAACGATGGCTTCGGCGCCGCGCGCGACGGCTTGATGCGTCCACAGACGGATGTGGCCCGGTCGCGGCAAGTAGCCGATCCGGCTCCAGCCTTGCGCACCACTGAGTTGCTCCATCACCCAGAAGCCTTTGCCTTGTTTCGATGAGCGGCATAAGTCATGGTCATGTGCCGTCTTCTCGAAACGGTTCGGCTCCGGCAACCCGCCCCAGACCGGGTAGTTGTCGAACGAGACGTAATCGAGGTCTTGGGCCATCTGTTGCTGGTTGATCGCCATGTCGCTATAGACGAGGTTATGTGTGATGAACGCGTCGTCATGGATGAGCGGACGGAGCGTGTCGACTTGGAGCTTGTTGAACGAACGGTACGCGTCCGAGCAGAAGCGGTCGAAATCGACGAGGAGCGACGGGTTGTGCTCTTGGAACACGGTACGAGGGACCGGAATCTGACTCCATGCCGAGTATGTATGGCTCCAGAAGACGGTCCCCCAGGCCGCGTTCAACGCGTCGAGCGTCTCATAGCGGTCTTGTAGCCAGGCTTGGAACGCGACTTGGTCGACGTCTCCGTACGAGCGGTCCGATTTCTCGTGGCCGTACTCGTTGTCGGTCTGCCAACCGATGACGGCTGGATGCTTCCCGTAACGCTCCGCCATCTTGCGCGTGATGCGCTCGCAATACTCTCGGTACACTGGGCTGTTGACCGTATAGTGGCGGCGGGCACCGAAACTGATGCGGACCCCGTCCGCCGTCACCGGCAAGATGTCCGGATATTTCTCGATCAACCAGGCCGGTGGCGTCGCCGACGGCGTGCCGAGGATGACGTCGAAGTCCTTGCCGAACGTATCGACGACCTCGTCCCAAAACGAGAAATCGAACTCGCCGTCGGCCGGCTCCATCATCGTCCACGCGAACTCCGCCATGCGGATCACGTTGACACCGAGCTCTTTCATCAAGCGGACGTCCTCATCCCATAGGGCGCGGTCCGTCTGTTCTGGGTAATAATCTACACCTACATACATTTGATTCACCTCAATCGATTATTTGACCGCTCCCGAAGTCATACCTTTCTGTAAGAAGCGTTGGAAGAAGATATAGAACACCATCGTCGGCAAGCTGATCAACACGAGCGAGGCGTATAGTTTACCTGGGTCACCACCGAGCGCTTCCGTGAAGAACGTCGGGGCCATCGTCACCGTCTGATAGGCCGGGTCCGTCATGAACGTGAGGACCATCAAATACTCGTTCCACGAGTTGAGGAACGCATAAATCGTCGCCGTCGCAAGTGCCGGCTTGGCGAGCGGCATCATGATCTTATAGAAGATTTGGAACGTCGTCGCCCCGTCGATATGGGCTGCTTCCATGAGTTCGTTCGGCAACTCGTCGAAGTAGCTCTTGATGAGCATCAGACCGAACGGGAGGAAGAACGCCACCTCGGCGCCGATCAACCCCCAGTAGCTATTCAAGCCGTCAAGGTTGCGCAACGTGAAGAAGAGCGGGACGATGAGCGATGCGACCGGCAACATGAGCCCGGCCAAGACGAGGTTGAACAACAATCGTTTCCCCGCGAACTCGAGCTTCGAGAAGCCGAACGCCGCGAAGGCGAGGAACGAGATCGAGATGATGATCATAAAGAACGCGACGATGAAACTGTTGAAGACGAACTGAGGGAAGTTCGGGTTCTGTAACGTCGCGATATAGTTACTGAAGCCGTTGACCCGTAAACTCTCTTTGAACATGACGAAGATTGGGAACAACCAAATGACCGCCATGAGCGACAAGCCGAGATTGGTGAGCCATCTTCCTTTTTTCGTTTGGATTTCCATGGGTATCCCTCCTCAGTCCATTTTCTTCTGTACGCGTGTCTGGAAGTACGTGATGCTGAGCGCGATGATGAGCAAGATGATGGCGACGGCACTGGCGTAGCCGACCTCTTGGTGCAACATCGATTTTCGGAACAGGTACGTCGAGATGACCTCGGTCGAGTTACCTGGTCCGCCTTGCGTCGAGATCCAGACGATATCGAACGTCTTAAGTCCGCCGATGACCCCGAGGATCGTCAGCGTGAACGTCGTCCCTTTCAAGTTTGGGAACACAACGCTCCAGAGCGTGCGCCAGAAGCCGGCGCCATCGATATTGGCTGCTTCGAACACTTCACGCTCGATGGCGAGCATCGCCATGTAGTACATAATCATCGACGAACCCGTCCATTGGAAGATGTTGATCAAGATGATGGCGTACAAGGCGACATCCTGGTCGCCGAGCCAGTTCTGTTCGAATGCACCGAGACCAATCATCCGGAGGAATTCGTTGATATAGCCGAACTGGAAGTCGAAGATTTGTGAGAACGCGGCGCCCAATACGACCGGGCTCAACACGACCGGGAAGAAGAACACCGACTTGAAGAACGTGCGGCCGACGCCTTTCGTGTGGAGCAGGTACGCCAAGACGAGCCCGAGACCGGCTTGAATCGTCACGGTCAAGACGGTGAAGATGCCCGTGTTCTTGAGCGCGTTATAAAATTCCGGGTCACTGAACATGCGGCCGAAGTTCTCGAAGCCGATGTACGTCTTCTCGAATGAGATGCCGTCCCACGAGAACAGCGAGTGATAGGCGTTATAGAAGATGCCGTAATAGATGAAGGCGATGACGAACAGGACGGTCGGGGCGACGAACGCCCAGCCGATCAAGTTCTTTTTCAGCCGTTCTTTCTTCTTCGTCGAATCCGGCCGTTTCGGCGGGACCGCCGACAGCTTCGGCTGTTCTTCCGGTAACTCGGTTGCGTGTTGCATAAGGTTCCCTCACTTTCCTATCAAAAAATCGAGCGCCAGTCAGGCTGGCCACTGGCGCTCGTTCGATTATTTACCTAGATCGGCGATGGCTTGGATGCGCGCGAGCGCTTCTTTCGCGTCTTGACCGCCGGCGATGTTTTGAAGTTCTTTGCCGAGCGTGTCGTATACTTTCGGGTCACGGATACCGCGGCCCGCGACGGCGTTCTTCACCGTCTCGTTCAAGATTTTGTACGACTCGCGTTCCACGTCAGACGTGAACTTGTCCTCGTACGCCACTTCGATGTCCTTGACGGCCGGGGCCATCTCGAACTTCTCCATGTAGAGCGCTTGGCCTTCGCCTTGCGTCATGTAGGCGATGAAGGCAGCCGCACCGTCTTGTTGTTTCGACTCTTTGTTGACGCCAAGCGCCATGTCGATCGAGGCGATGACCGGTTGTTCTGTGCCGCCCGCGAGGTTCGGGAGCGGGACGAAACCGATCTCGTCTTCGAAGTTGTTCCACTTGTCACGTTTCTCGACCGTCGTCATCGAGTGGGCTTCCCATGAGCCGATGACCCACATCGCCGCTTTCTTATCGAAGAAGTTGTTCATGCCGTCCATATATGTCGCGAGACCGAGCGCTCCTTCTTGGAACACTTTGTCTTCGAACAGTTGTTGCCAAAGTTCAGCCGTCTCGACCATCTCTTTGTCCGTCCACTTCGCCTCACCCTCGAGTACTTTTTGGATGTACCCTGGTGCGACCTGGTGGCTCAAGACGTTGAAGACGTCCGTGCCGACCCAGGCGTCTTTCGCGCCGAGCTGCATCGGGATGACCTTGTCGCCCGAGGCGTTGATCTTGTCAATCGCCGCAATCGTCTCGTCATACGTCTTCGGCGGCGTCACGCCGTATTTGTCGAGCATCGTCTTGTTATACATGAGATACGCCTGGCCTGTGAACCCGACCGGTACCGCCATCTGTTCGCCGTCGACCGTCGTCTGTTCGACGCCGAGCTCGATCAACTTCTCTTTCCAGCCCGCGCCGGCCGCTTTGTCCATGTAGTCTTTCGCCGGGACGAGGCGGTCCTTGTATTGCGGGATCATCGGTTCCTTGAGACCGATGACATCTGGGCCGTCACCGCCGAGCATGGCGACTTGGAGCTGTTGTTCATAGTCCTCGAGACGTTTGAATTTGACGACGTAGTCGTCTTGCGACTCGTTGAACGCCTTGGCCATAGCTTCCCCGACTTCTGGTTGTGGCGCCCAGCCCCACCAGTTGATGACCGGCTTGCCGTCTTCCGTCGTCGCGGCCGCCTCTTCCTTGCCGCCGCAAGCAGCGAGCAGTGATGACAAGACGAGTACCGATGATGCGAGTGCGATTGTCGTTTTCTTCATGTTCATTCTCCTTTGAGTGTTATGCGACCAGCTTGAGGCAAAGCTCCCGAATCAAGTGGTCTGGCATCGGTTGATCCCCGAGCCGGGTGAGTGTGTATGCAATCAGTTCCAAATCAAACTGCCAATGGTCGTCTATGTACGATCCGATGACGTACAGGTCGGCCCCGAACGGCAACGCGTCTTGTTGCTTCAACCGCCATAGAAGCATCTCGAACAGTCCGTCGAAGTCGTTCGTGCGGGCCTCGTTCAAGTCCGAGACGCGGAACAGGCGGATGTCGCGGGCCTCCTCGTCGTAGAGCCGGAAGATGCCGTCCCGCCGTGAGCGGGTGACGACGACACCGTCCGCCTTTGAGAACGCTTCCAATTCCTTAAACGTTGAACCGTCCCGTGTGAACAGCCGTGTCGCCCCGTAGCGACCGAATATATCGTGAAACTTGTCTTTCAGCAATGGTGTCTCTATGTCCATGTCTACCCCTCCACTTTCCCGTTTGAGAGTGTCACCCCTTACTTAGTAAATTAAATTTATTATCTAACTACAAACAGACTATAGCATATCCTTTTTAGACTTGTAAACGGTTTCATTCAAATTATTTTTCGACACAAAAAATCGCCCTCGAAGTGAGAGCGATTGAATCATTGGATTTCACCGAACAGTTGGTTCGTGATTAAGGCGGCCGCACCGAGCGCACCGTGGTTCGCATTCCACGGGACGACGCGGATGTCGGTCTGGCGGGCGTCCATCGTCAGCGCCGTCTGGGCGACCCGCTCCTGGATGTTGGCGACGACGTTCGGTGCGTAGTTGAAGAGCGGCCCCCCGAGCAGGATCCGGTTCGGATTGAGTAGGTGGATCATATTGAGCGTCGCGATGCCGATATACTCCCCGGCCCGCTCATACAGCTGCTGGATGTCGGCGTTCGTCCCGACCGCGTCACGCAGATCGTTCAGATTGAGCTCGTGGTTCAGCTGCCGGGCCTCGTTCAAGATGGCCCGTTCCCCGGCGACCGCCTCTAAACAGCCGCGGTTGCCACACGAGCAGATCGGTCCGTCGAGCATAATCCGCATATGGCCGATCTCACCGGCGATATGGTGCTCCCCGTCAATCAGTTCGCCGCCGTGGACGTAGGCGCCCCCGATGCCGTAGCCCGCGTAGACGTAGAAAAACTCGTCGATGCCAATCGCCTCGCCGAAATAGAGCTCACCTAAAGCGAGCGTCCGCACGTCGTTCTCGACGAAGACGTTCTGGTTCAGACGCTGTTCGAGCTCTTGTTTGAGCGGGATATCATGCAAGTGGAACCGAGGCGCGAACAGGACGATCCCATTCCCCGCCTCGACCATCCCGTGGACGGACACGCCGAGCCCGATGACGTCGCCTTCGGCCTTGCCAGCCAGTTCTATGTACAGCGTCACGATCGCCTCGATGAACTCCTCGTTCGTATCGAACCTCTCGTCATGCCACGCCTCACCTAACATCTCCCCATGGATGTTTGTGACGACGCCATGTAGCCGCCGCTGCGTCGCGTCGATGCCGATGACGAAGCGGTCACTCGCCGCGAGTTCGAGCATAATCGGTCGTCGTCCCCCGCTCGAGACGCCGAGCTCGCGCTCGTTAATCAGCCCTTCTTCTTTCAGTTCGTTGACGATGTTCGAGATCGTCGGCTTCGTCAAACTCGTCGCCTTGGCGAGCTCGACCCGGGACACCGGCTGATGGAGCCGGATGAGCCGGAGGATGAGCGAGCGGTTATACGTCCGCATCCATTTCGAGTTCCGTGGTGTCGTCTTCCCCATAACTGTTCCACCCATTTCTTTGCTTTTTTCTACTTGTAAAAGTACCAACATGTTCTCTAAGAAATTTCAGCATCTTAATTATGTAGGTCTGTAATTTGTTTTTCTAGCGAGGTTTTCAATGTTTTAACACTATTGTATATATCTTTTCTACCAACCTGATAGTCATTCCAAATACTAGAGTAATTCAATTCGAGAAGTGAAGAGTATATTGCATCAGATTTATGTTCAAAATCTTTGAGCGTCGGCATCAAGCTCATGTTACGTTTAAACTCATATGTTGTACCTAGTATAACTTTCATACTTTTTCAAGCCATAATGCTAGCATCTTTTCAATGCTAATTTTTGTTTCGTTATTTAGTACATGTCACTCTTTGCTATTTTTTAGCTTAAGCAGTTCCTTGTAGATTGAACTAAATTCAGTACTACTCAATGTCCGATGCAATCCTATATAAGTTGATAAATTGGAAATGAAAATATCTTGCTTCCGTTCTTTTTCTCTTTCTTCTTGATCCACTTTCATAGTGATAAACACACCTAAGACGCCGATAAAGGATCCAATCAGACTACCCCAGAAACCTATCCAGTTACTATTCCAATTTATAGTTCCCACGATTAACGCTACAACCCACAGTGTAATTATCAACAACATAATTTTATTATTTTTTACGAAATTAAAGATTTTTTGCTTCATGTCCCCTCCAGAACCTTACAGAATACAGATTCAGTTTAACTATTTGACTTCAGTCGCTACGATACTGTCATAGAAGTTCCGAACATGATAGTCATGCGGATACGCAGACAACTCCTTCGCGTAGGCGAAGTCGCCGAACAGTTTGTTCATCATCATGTTCTTGTCGACGAGCTTACCGATGACACCGTTGAAGAGTCCCGTCGTGCGGACTTGGTTGCCGTGTACTGAACCAATTGTCTTGACAAGCTCGGACGTACAGACATAGTCGGCGTTTTGCGGATGGAACGTGCCGTGGTCTTCATGCAGGATGAGAAGCGCCAAGAATTCCGATAAATTATCGACGTGGATCATGCTGCGACGATTCTTATATTCCGGAAAGAAAGGCACCTTTCGAGCGAGCCCGGAAAGTTTGATGTAGTTCCCTTTCGAACCTTTGCCGTAAATCATCGGTGGACGGACGTTCGCGACGAGGAAGTTGGCGTCCGCGAGCTGACTAATCCTCTTCTCGGCTTGGAGCTTGCTGTTGCCGTAAAAGTTCGTCGGCTTCGGTTCAGTGTCTTTCGTGATCATTTGGGCGTTCGAGGCGTCCCCATAAACAATCATGCTGCTCAAAAAGATGAACTGACGCACCTCGTCGCGTTTCGCTTTCTCCGCGACTTCGGCCGTCAAATCGGTGTTCACTTCGTAATACAACTCTTCCATGCTCTTGTCCGTCGAGACGTGTGCGATTCCGGCCGCATGGAGGATGGCTTCATATCCAACGAATGACTTCTCTTTCCATTCTCTGTTCTTCATTCCGACCGTGTCGACTTGAATTTTATCCCCATGTTTTGCTTCGACCCACTGTTTGAACGCATTGCCGACATAACTGTTGGCGCCTGTGATTAATATTCGTCTCAACGTCCTGCCTCCTCATAAAAAATAAACAACCATTCCAGCCGAAGGCATGAAGTAGTTGTCTCTCGTTGTTTTGATTTTACCATATTCCGTCATTCGATGATGTACAATCCTAAGAAAATTGCAGGTAGAGCTATACTATGAGCCGCCCTCACGGTCGCATTCCCTTGTTTCTTTGGATATTCATCGATATTCGAGATGGACTAGCGCCCTTATCGCACGTAAGCCTAGGGCTTGATTGAAATATCGGCTTACAATAACGAATGGAGTCGGAAGGCGAACGTACAGCAACAACCAATCGTCGAATATCGATGACTATACTCGAATTAACCTAGGAAAATCAACAGAGCGCTCGGAAACGAATTGCCACATGAATCAAATTGATGATCAAATCCACGAATGGGAACCAATGATTCACTATGTCATCCGCCAACTATCGATTCACCCGAACGAACAGGAAGACTGCGCCCAAATTGCAAGGATTGCCTTATGGGAAGCATTGAATCGCGGCTGCACGCTGTCCAAAACGTATTGCTTCCAGCGGATCCGTGGTGCCATCCTGAATCACCAACAAAAGAACGCCCGCCATTTGAAACACGAGGTTGCCGCCGAACAGATCCCCGAACAATGCATGGCGTCCGAGCGCAATCTTTTTGACTGGCTCGATGAACAGCGGTTGTTGCTGTCGCCCCGCCTTTTCGAACTCCTCTGCCACTTGATTGATGGGACCGAACAGACGCTGTCTTATTCCCCGAGTCGTTTGCGGGCATATAAGGCCGACGTCCAACGCGAACTGAAAGAGGCAATCAACTTGAAGGAGTGAATGACATGAAACACGTACTACTGACTGATGCGATTGACATGTACTTGACAGACATGAGAGAACGAAAAGAAGCACCCGAGACGACGCTGAAAAGCACGCGCAATTCGTTACTGCGCTTTGTCCGCTATGCAGCCGAGCACGGGGCGGTGTACATCCAAGATATCGACGAGACGAACCATGCGATCCCGTATAAGAAACAAATCAGCGGGATGGCCGACAATACGGTGAAATCCTATATCATGCGCATCCGCGGGCTGTTCACATTCGCCATCGAGCAGCGTTGGATACAACATAATCCGTTTGGCCGCATCGTCACACGGGAGGGTGTCAGTGAACCACCAACCATTATTACACGCGACCAATTGAACACCGTGCTGTACCACGCCCGCAATTACACCCTCTATACGATTTATCTCGTCGGGGGTGATGCCGGATTACGAATCAGTGAGATTCTGAATTTAGAACTCGATCATATCAATTTTGAGGAGCGGTTGTTGACAGTTCGAAAAGGAAAAGCGGATAAAACACGTCATGTTCCGATGACGCCCCGACTCAGCAACGAACTGAAGAAGTATATCGCCACGCACCGACCGAACGTCGGGAAATCGAATCATATTTTCTTGATGCCGACCGGACGTGTCGTCCAACCCGGCTTTGTGAACATTGATCTTAATAAAATCGCGCAAGAACAGTTCGGAGTGAAGCTGACGAGCCATATGTTACGTCATAGTTTTGCGACGACATTGTACAACCAGAGCCAAGATCTCCTTGGTGTAGCCGTGCTGCTCGGACACAAGTCAATTAATACGACCGAACGCTATCTTCATGTGTCAAGAGAGCGGAGTCGGAAGTTGATTGAAGGGTTGAATGAATAAATAAAGTAGATAAATTTTGATGTGAAATACTAACTTTCACACATGTCAACAGCGGTTTAAAATTCCCTCTTAATAACGGATTAAAAATCCCTTTTCTACACGTTACTCTTGGAAACTATCGACACGGGTCGGCTGGATGCCGGCCCGTTTCTTTTCCCTCATCCGATATGAATCTCCCCGAATGTTAAAAGTGGTCGCATGAGGAAGAAGGCGATCTAAAATCGCAGTCGCCAAAACCTCGTCACCGAATATTTTTCCCCATTCAATATATGACTTGTTTGAAGTCGGGATGATCGAGCCTCTCTCATATCTCTTCGAGATGATTTGAAACAGCGCATTCGCACTGATGGGGTCGAACGGAAAATAGCCGATTTCATCTAGAATGAGTAGCTCGGATCAACAGTACCTTTTGATGATACGAGGAAGAAGGCCAGATTTCTCTGCTTTTTGACACTCCTCGACAAAATCGTTCGCGGTAATGAACGAAGTCCGATAACCTTTCGTGACAGCTTCCGCAGCGATTGAAATCGCCAAGTGTGTCTTCCCGACCCCCGGCGGGCCCAATAATAATACATTGAAGCCGTTATCGATGAACCGACAGGTCATCACCTCCCTGACGCGCTTCTCATTGAGGCTCGGCTGGAACGCGAAGTCAAAGTCTTCTAATGTCTTAAAATAGGGGAGTCTGGCACGTTTTATTCGTTTCGATAGCTCTGTTGACTCACGGTGTTCGATTTCCGTCATCAGAATACTGTTTAGAAAGTCCGAATATGCTACATTATTCTTGGAGGCGTCCTCAAGGATTCCTTCAAGCTGGTTGGCCGACAATTGCCATCCAACTTTTTCTAAGCGTTCAGTGAGAAGGTCCGTGTTCATTCGTGATCACTCCTTTCGAGCTGTTCGTACACTTGAAGGGAACGACGTTCCACTTCAGGAATATCGGGCTGGAGACGACGGGTCGGCAAACCTTTTTGAGTCGTTTCTAGCCCTTTGTAATGCTCTAAATTCAATTGATACTTCAAGTTTCCGGAGGCGATTGGGTGTTGCGCGATTTGTTCGCCATCAGCGTAGACCTCGAGATGATGGTCAAGGGTGATTCTGATTCGCACATGCTGTCCGACGAACCGGAACGGAACTGAATACTGTCGTCCTTGGTAGGACACAAAACAGTCTTTACTTACTTCACGTGTTTCCCAACGGTGAATCGGATAATGCGGCTTCAAATGTCCTGGCGCCAGGAAACCTTGTTCAACCTCGAAGCGTTTCTCAGGTGACTCTTTCGTCGTATCGTTTTTCTTTTTATTGGCCGTGTTTTGTAGCCACTCCAGGACGTCACGATTCAATTGTTCCAACGTCTTTCCGATACGTCGCTTTAAAAAGTTCTGTTTCATGTAGCCGAGTGAGCGCTCGATCTTCCCTTTCGTCTGTGCCCGTCTGAGCTTGCACGCCTTCGGCGTGATTCCGTAATAGGCCAAGAAATCTTCGAACTTCTGATTGAACTTGATACCGTTCGGATTGTGGCTGATGATCGCCGTTTTCATGTTGTCATAGAGAATCTGTTGCGGTACGCCATTGAAGAAGGCGAACGCATTCATATGGCACTTCATCAGAGTCTCCAGCGTCATGTCGGTTGTGAACTCGATATATCGCATCCTTGAATATCCGAGGATGATGGAGAAGGCATACACCATACGCATTTCACCGTCTACTTCATACGTCCCGACATCACTCCAGTCCATCTGTCCCTGTCGTCCAGGCGGCGTCTCAAACCTGACGGTAGCCTGCTTTTTAGGCTGAAGTCTGTAAGGTCTCACGTACTCCCTCAGAATCGTCATTTTCCCTTCATAGCCTAGCTTTTGAATCTCATCGAACAGAACCTCGCAATTGGTTGTACCTTCTTGTATACTTTCGTTTTTGTAGTGTTTGTTGGGTTGGTGTGTGTTGTGAAAAATAGGAGTGCAGAGTTGTGTACGTTTCCGTTGCACACTTCTGCACTCATATTTTGCACTACACAGCAGCTTTACTAAGCCTCTTCTTGATCTCTGCAACAATCACGTCAACGTCTTCGATTTTCATAAAATAAATAATCATAAAATATGAAACTGCTCCAACCACTATTGCTGTCAGAAGAGAAAAACTCTGCGTTAAAGAAATTGACAAGAAATCAAAGCTCAGTTTAGCAAATAATCCCATTAGCAAAGAAGCAAATATAATTTTTAGGAATGAAAGGCTGATTTGCTTCATACCAAAAGGGCCAATCTTCTTCCTGAGACTAATTATAAGTAAGATGGAACATAAAATTGCTGACAAACTAGTAGCAAGAGCCAAACCATTTAAACCCATATATCGAGATAGAATAACATTTAATACTATATTAATCAAAAGTGAGATTGATGCATTTATTAATGGCGTTTTAGTATCTTGCATAGCATAAAAACTTCTATAAAATATTTCTCTTGTTGACATTCCAATAATTCCTATTGAGTAGAATATTAAAGCTTCAGTTGTCATAAATATTGCAGTGGCATCAAATTGTCCTCTACCATACAAAAGAGATACTATATCATTTGAAAAAATTAAAATTCCTACTATTGATGGGATAATCAAAAGATTAATTGCTCCTAGTGACGCCCTAATTATTCTTTTAAATTCTTGATACTCTGAATTCGCAAACACCTTAGATAAATTAGGATAAATTACAGTAGCAATAGGTACTACTAATATTGCATACATTAATGCAGTTATTTTATTCGAGTAAGATAAAACTGATATACCACCTTCACTTATTGATGAAGCCAAAGTTCTATCAACTAGTACGTTAATTTGATATACCGAACTTCCGAGTATCGCTGGAATAGACAATGTTAATATTTTCTTAATGTTTTTATCTTTAATATTAAAATACAACTTGTAACTGTAATCACTTTTTTTCATATCAATTAAGATGAAAATTAGTTGAAAAAAAGTGGCAACTATCGCCCCTAAAGCCAAGTAACTCAAGTTATATTTTGCCCCGACAAATATTGAGGCGATTGTTACAATATTTAGTGGAATTGTCATTAATCCTGTAGACATGAATCTATTTTTTGATTGAAGATAGCTAGAAAACACAAAAATTATCGCGGAAAAATAGATGCTAAAAATTGAAATTCTTGTTAAAGTAACAGCAAGTTGAAGCGCTTCGTCACTAAATCCAGAAGCAAAAATAAGCACAATTCGATTCGTAAATTGAAACAAAAGAGCTATTATTAAAGTAGAAACGACAAGTAGTAGATGTATTAAATTATTTGTAAATTTATTTGCTTCATTAACACCGCTTTGTTTCCTTATAGATGTATATAACGGTATAAATGTGGTAGAAATACTTGCACCGATTAATCCAAAAATTGTCTGAGGAATAGTAAGCGAGATGATATAAGCATCAGATATGTAACTTGCCCCTAGGAAATATGCCAAGACTAGATCTTTCGAGAATCCAATAATCATTGATAAAATGGTTAATGTCATAAGTATTATAATATTTTTCTTCATTTCAATGTATTTATATCTCCTTTTGTATTAAATGATTTCAACGTTTTGTCAAATTCTGTGCAATATTTTATCCATAGACACCCTTTGTTTTATTCACTAGTCGAGACATTTCCGGGGCCTCCCGTTGATTCTTCTAGTTTTCCTGAACACTATGCTTTTTTGGAAAACTCTTGAAAGGTGCAGAAGTTAATAGTTCAGTATATGTGAAACGTTCTTGTCGCTTTACTTCTTCAAAATCAAAATCACTATACTATTAATTCGTTCTCCGGGAACCTGGCTATAAATGGTCAAAGAAAACAATCTTGCTTCAAAAGAAACGCTTAATAGTGATCAGTTTGCCTGCAGCTTCTCAATTAATTTCTTCACCTTCGCTACACAGTCGATTTCTAGCGTTTATGCAGCGTTTATGCGCACTTCTAAAATGTATATTGTGGCGGCTTTATTCTACACAAAGACAACGCTGTGGTTTTTCCACTTTGAGGATTTCATTTTACTCTATAATTAATCGTACTTCACGAATTGAATAACATCTCTAATTATATTTGACCATAGGAATTTTTCTTTTATATATTCCTTTGCATATTCTGATTTCTTTGTTTGAAGGTAGGGATTGTTTTTAATATTTATAATTGAATTCTTAATCTTCAAAGGATCTAAATCATCAATAGCAAAAGTTGCTTCACAAAATTCGTTTTCACTCAATACTTTTGTTGTTAATACAGGAATACCACTTGCCATATATTGAATCAATTTTGACGGAAATGCAAATTTTGAAATGTAATTTTCTGTATCTCTTAAATTGATTAATAAGTCAGCCCTACTTACAGCAGAATTTATCTGACTATTACTAACAAGACCGTGATAAATTATATTATCAGCTCTTTTCACACAATTTTCTACATAACTCTTTAATGGTCCATCTCCATATATGTCCAAAACTATATTTTGTCCTTTTAAATAACTCATTGTTTCAATTAATGTTTCGATAGAGTTATATTCAATTAAAGTTCCTGAATACACTATTCTAAATTCATTTTCACTATTAAGTGTCCTTAAATAAACCTTAGGAACTATCGACTCTTCATTTATACCTACTTTAGAGATTAAAAAAGGTATACTTAATTTCATTTCTTTATAGGCTTCTTCGTTGAATAGAATAATACCATCTATAGTGTTCACATATCTTATTCCAAATCTAAAGTACAAATCAATAAGATTTTTTTTTAGAAAACCAGAACTATTTGTAGCACCCTTGTGAGTGTCAAAAGTGTAGGATATAAGTTTTGTGTCATATAATTTCGATACTTTCTTAAGTTGTCTAAAAATTCTGTAGTCGTACCCGAAAGCAATAATTATTTTTTGTGAATCTTTAAACAACGAGTTTTTACATATTGTTGTTCTTATTGCGTTTGCTATAGTTTCATCTTTATTTAGTGAAAATAAACTTACATTTTTATATTGCATATCACTTTTAGCGCTGTATGAAACTATTGAAACTTTTGCATATTGTGCTAGTGCCTGTGCAAACTCAATCTCAAATATTTTACTGGATGAGTTCACATGATTTTTATCAATAACGTCTAATGATTTTGAATATAAAATTATTTCCATCATTTTGCACCTCCTTATGAAAAATAAGCTCTGTCAATTATACTTAGATTTAATAATATAATAATCATGCAGCTATGTGTTGTTGTTAATAAGAAATCACTTTTCCATACTACTCAAAACAAAAAAATAAGAATAAAGATATAGTCATCCTATATTTTTCGAAATAAGTTAAATATATTAAGTAATCATTCATTTACAATCGCCTTGTTATATGACGGTTTTTGAAATTCAGCGCATCACTTCTTCGGTAAAAATCTTGTATGCGATTTCCTTCCTAACACAAAGATTTATTCATCGGTTGATCTTAGCGAGGACGTCCGCAAGTTCGTCATAAGTGACCTGCGCGAAGTCCGTTTCTTATTGAAAGAACTCAAGATTGAAAGAATTAGCGGGGAAGACGGTTGGCGTTCTTGTGTTGCTCCCTCCATCGAGGTCTCGGCACAATCCACGAAAGGGTTTTTCGCTTTAGGAACGTAGCGACGCATACCTTTGATTTTCCTCGTCTGCCGACGACCGTGTCGAGTTCCAATGGTTCGAACGTCTGGCGGACCCGAACCTTTAGCGGTCGTTTCGAGATGGGGAAGCCGACGTTAATATTCATTTGCTTCTCGCGATGGATCGGATGAATATACCGTGCTCCGATATAATTCTCTTCACGCTCTCCATTGTTGCAAAATTGGTGTAACTCCTCCGTCTGAAAGTGTATTGTCGCGACTGTATTATATACGAGCAAAGCGTAATAAGATTTTTTACCTTCACGTTAGGGTGTTGCACTTAAATTTATGATTTATCATGTAAAAAAGAAATTAAGTATCATATGCATATATCGCAAGGGACAAATAACAAAGGACTCCAATGTTATTTGGGCTAAAAAACATCATTTCCCCCATATTTAACATGAATGTCACAACTAGTAACGGAAGTAATTTCAAGCTATTATTACTGATGTAAATGATTCTTAAAATCAAAAATATAAATAGTGATAAACCTAAAATTCCAGAGAAAGCTAATAATCCGAAAACTATATTACCTGCTTCCACAATATATTCGAATCCAAAATTCCAGGACCGATTTGAGCCTTCAACTGAAGGTACCCCGAAACCTTTGCCGATTAATGGACTCTCTATAAAATCATCTAGAAGAGTTTTTAGTTGAATCGACCGTGAATAAAGAATGCTATCGTAATTTGATTTGTAAATGTAATTTATAAAGATCTCTTGGCTCTTTTTTGTAAATCCAATTATTAAAATAATAGGGAAAAAGAGTCCAAATCCCAAAATTATACTCTTGTAATTTTTAGTGAAATTTAAAAAATAATATATTAAAATACACGTCAAAACAGTAATTAAAGCAGTTCTTGAGAAAGTAACATATATCAATAGGAGTCCGATTAAAGAATGTGCACTTTTAGAGTAAGACAGATCTTTTTCATTGTTTGACCTTACTAAATTAAACGCAACATAAAATGCTACTATAATACCGAACATATTAGGTTGATTTGTGATGCCTTGAAACGACACCCCATTTCTTAAGTATCCTAACGGAGATATTATAAGCGGAATCGAAATTAAAATTAGAAAAAATAAGACTTGAAAAATTTTCTCTTTCCAATCTATTTCTTTAGAAGTTGTTTTAATGCCAATTAGTATAGCTAGGAACACAATATAAAATAATGTAATTTTAAATATCGATACTATGGGAAAACCACTAATAAGTAATGAACTTATAACTATATATACATAAAATATTGTAAGCGAATAGATCGGAAAATTATTGTAATTATTTTTTTTTTGCAAGCTCAAGTAAATTATTGAAAATGAAGATAATAAAAGAATTAAATATTTAAAAGTTTGTACCGAAGATATGTCTATAGCCACACCAGGATTAATAATCGTTCGTACCATTATAAAAATGATTATTATTAATGCCCCCAATTCTTTCTTAGTTAAAAGAAAAGTTAAAAGCAACAAAGAAATCATTAATGTAATAGTGTTTAGAAAGCTAAATATTAGTAAACTTATTAATAAACATACATTCAATACATAATTTAATGATTTACGTTTTTTCTGTTCAGTTTTTAATAACAACGTCTCCAATAATTTCACCAGTCCTTATGGCCATTTTTTCTATGGTATAGTTCTGAATGATGTCAATACTATTTATTGACATTTTTTTGCGAACGTCTTCATTTTCTAAAATATACAAAACTTTAGTTAATAGTTGCTCGATATCTTGTGTGTTTACTAAAAATCCGTTATGTTCATCTTTAATCATTTCTAATGCTGCCATACATTCATAGGATGAAATTATCGGCAAGCCACATGACATGGCTTCATTTATAACTAATCCCCATACGTCATATCTAGAAGGATGAACAAATAAATCACTTAATGTAAGTAGTTTTTTTACGTTTTCTTTGGTTTGAAAATCCATGAACCGTATATTCTGAATACCACACTCACTGATCAAGTCCATATATTCTTGAGATGGCTTCCCGCCCACTAATACTAACCTAAACTCTTTACCTAACTTTCTTTTAAGATTAATTAAATCAATATATCCTTTAGCTGGTACAAATGAACCAACACCAATTATTATCTTTTCATTCTCGTCAAATCCAAATTCTTTTCTATATTTCTTTTTTAAACTATCAATTTGATTGTACTCGACAATTTCTTTTTGATAAATAGACGTGAAAGGATACTTGTATATTCTACTTTCTTCAACATCGTAATTGAGTAAATAATCTTTTGATTTATCACCTGGAACTAAATAGGCAGTAGCCCCACCTATAAAGAACTTCTTTATAATACGGGTTAAAAAATTCTCTTTTTTTACGAAGCCTCCATCAATATTTAATATATATCTTCTATTAAATGTTTTCATTAATGCAATCGATAACATACCATAAAACGTTGAATATCCTCCAATTACAAAAGTTCTATCATTATTACGTAGTAAATAAATAAAGTAAGAATATTTGAACTTAAAATTTTCAGTTTCACTTAAATATTCTGAAGTGAAGTTGACATGATTAAATTTATGCCAATTTAAATTCCGATACTTGGAATATTTATTTTCAAAAAAAACTTTAACATCATTGTTTTCACCCATTACATTTAAGAAATCAACTCTATATGGTGATGGTATATTTAATAAATATGCAATTTTCATTACAAACTCCAATAACTAAAATTTTCACTTTCAAATCTGGTTGATGGAAATATCCCTTTTAAATCAATAATTAATAACTTTTTTTTGTTACCACGAATTCGATTGAAATCATAGTTAGTCAATTTTTTATATTCATCGTGAGCAACACCGATTATTAGACAGTCTAAATCTTTGAAAGTTTCATAATCAACAAACTCTGAATCACTGATTTTATTTATTTCTTCTTCATTAGCGTATAAATCTGATATTTGGGGAACTACACCATAGCCCTTTAATTCATTTACAATATCAAACATTTTAGAATTACGAATATCAGGTGTGTTTTCTTTAAATGTCAATCCTAAAATACCGATATTTGCCCTTTTTATTGATATATCTAATTTAATTAGCTCTTTGATAATTTGTTCTACAACAAATCTACTCATCCCATCGTTTACTTTTCTTCCAGAAGCAATTATTTGACTATGATATCCAATTTTTTCGGCTTCGTATAAGAAATAGTACGGATCTACTCCTATACAGTGTCCGCCCACAAGCCCAGGAGTAAATTTTAATGCGTTCCATTTTGTATTCATTGCTTCTATGACATCATAAGTGTTTATGTTCATTTTATTGAAAACCATAGAAAGTTCATTCATAAATGCAATATTTATATCTCGTTGACTATTTTCTACTACTTTTGCAGCTTCAGCTACTTTAATTGTAGGTGCTCTATGAATACCCGCCTTAATAATCGTACTGTACACTTGAGAAATTATTTCAAGTGCTTCCTGATCTGAACCAGAAACTATTTTAACAATATTTTCTAATCGATTCTCTTTATCTCCAGGGTTAATCCTTTCTGGAGAATAACCAACTTTGAAATCAGTTCCTAGCTTCAAACCCGATACTTCTTCTAAGATGGGTACACAAATATCTTCTGTAACCCCCGGGTAAACAGTAGATTCATATACGACAATAGAACCCTTTCTTAAATATTTCCCTATCGTTTTACTGACATTGATTACAGGGTTTAAATCAGGAGTTTTATCACTGTTTATTGGTGTTGGTACTGCTGCAATGTAAAAAGAAACATTTTTTAACTCTGTTTCATCATTCGTAAATTTCATTGAGGATTTTTTTATAGCATCGTTCCCGACTTCATTAGTGGGGTCAATTCCAGATTGATATAATTGCACTTTTTCTCTGTTTGGGTCAAAACCAATTACGTCAGTTACTTTTGAAAAGGAGATGGCAAGGGGCATACCCACATATCCCAAGCCTAAAATACCAATACCATTATTCTTTTCATTAAAATGTTGATTAAATTCACTCACTAAAATCATCCTTTCAAAACACTCAAAAAAACATTAAGATAATCTTCCTTTAAATCATCTACTTTAATTGTTCTTTTGATGTATTCTTTTGAGTTTTTTTTCATTTTTTCATGTGTCTTAAAATCGATTCCTATCGCTTTATTTAGGACGCTTACAAATTTATTTTCATCAAGAGGAATATCCCATCCACACATACTATTCTCCAAACCATTCCAAGGTGTTTGGTCGCTAATAATTACTGGGCATGCGTTGATAAGAGATTCAACAATTGTATGTCCGAAATTTTCACCTAAAGTAGGAGAAATAAAAAAATCATATTTCGGAATTATTTCTTCAACCTTTGAATGTTCTATAGGACCATGGAATTCGACACTAATATTTTTAGGCAACTTCTCTACAGTCTCAATAATTTCTTTATGGTATGCTTCATCAGACACAGGTCCATAAATATCTAATGTTACTCTACCTTTTATTTTTTCCAAACACTTGATTAAGAATAATATATTTTTCACAGGTGTTATTCTAGATATGCATATTAATCTCAGTTTTCCTTCTTCTTTATAAGAAACAAGTGGCGTTTCTTGTAATAGTTTTTTATCAGGAAAGTTCATCAGTGTTTCAATATTTTTTTCTCTGAATATATTTTTGATTTGAACTTCTTCTTCCGAAGATGTTGAAATCCATTTTAAATTTTTATACAGTTTCATAATTTTCGAAAATTTTAAAAACAATCTTTTTTTCTTATTTTTGATAGAAAGGGCGCCATTTGACAAGTCACCTCTTGGCATAATAACTATAGGTGTAGAAATTAATTTCATCTTGTTTAAAATTAATGTCTTTATTGTATAGTCAGAAAAAATCCCATTAAGTAATATTAAATCGTGTTTTCCCCTTGTTAGATTAAATATTTGCCTTATAGTTAATTTTTCTCCTTTGTGATAGTAAACGTTTTCTATCCCTATTTTATTCCACGCTTCACTTTGTATATTTTCATAACTAACCAAATCACCTACATCTCGATCCATAGCTACAACTTTTAAAGAAATACTCTCAGATAAATAAAATCCGAGATTAGCAATACTCCTAATTGGTCCACCCGCTTTATAACCTGGCAAGTACACTCCGTTAAATGTTAATATTACCTTCTTCATATAACTTCCTTTTCTTTTTTTCTTTCATGTATTTTACAATCAACTAAAAATCTATACCAAAATGCTTGTAGAATTGCGTGCATAAAGCCTTCTTTACCATCAAGAAACCCTAATCTAATAATATACCTATATAAAAAATAGGATAATGGACGAATTCCGAATGGAAGGTTATAATAAATTTTATTTTTTAAATTCTTTTTAATTTTCTGAGTTATCAAAAGATTAGGTTCAATCTTTTTTTCTGAAAAATAATAATTTACTTCTTTATTTGAATACACATTATGTTTCGCGATCCAATCTGTTAGTGATTTAAAATCGTTATGTATTATATCTGATTTCATTTCTATACTTTTTCCCTCAATCAAATATAGATGCTCATCCATCTCGATTTTTTCTACCGTGGCTTTTCCTTTTTTAAATATTCTTAACCCTTTTAAAGGATATATACCTCCATAGCGAAGAGACTTACCTAAAAAGTTCACTTGGAATCTTACTACAATACCATTTATTTCACTTTCAATATTGTCTTTACATAAATTAATAATTTCTTTACTAGCTTGACGAGGGATTTCTTCATCCGCATCTAATCTCATGATCCAGGTTGATTTTATTGGTAATTTTTCAATCGCAAATAAAAGTTGTTCACTATGATTAATAAATTCATTAAAAAATATGTTCACATTCAGTTTTTGAGCTATTTCTATAGTTCTGTCTGTACTAAAGCTGTCCACTACGTAAATTTCATTTGAAATTAATTTAGCTGATTTTATACATTTTTCAATATTTTTTTCTTCGTTAAAAGTAAGAATAACGACCGCTATGTCCTGCATTTTACTTTTTTCTCCAAACCACGTTATTAATATAATCTGTATATGAAATAATAATTTTCAATACTTTTTCAGATACATTTATGCTATTGTAATCCTCAACTATTCGAAGATTAATTTCATTTTCTAGAATCTTAAGACCTTGCAATACTGTCTTGCTTGAAACACCTACCATCATTACTGTGCCTTCCTCCATAGCTTCAGGTCGCTCATGTGCTTCTCTTATGTTTAGAGATTTTATACCTAATATCGAAGTTTCTTCACTAATTGTTCCACTATCGCTTAATACTGCTTTTGCATTAATTTGAAGATTGTTATAGTCAATAAATCCAAGCGGTTTTAATAATTGAATGTTTTGATGGAATTTTACCTGCTTCTCATCAATCATTTTTCGAGTGCGCGGATGCGTGCTCAAAATAACTGGTAGATCATATAATTCTGCAATTGAGTTCAATGACTCCATTAAATTCAAAAAGTTCTTTTCAGACCCAATGTTCTCTTCTCGGTGTGCGGATACTAAGAAATATTTGTCTTTTAACAACCCTAGTCGTGATAGTACCTCAGAATTTTCAATCTCATTTCGTTTTGACTCTAAAACCTCATACATTGGACTTCCTGTTTTAATAATACGGTCTGCAGGTAATCCCTCACGAAGTAGGTATTCTCGCGCAATACTGCTGTATGTCAAGTTGATATCCGCAATATGATCTACAATTTTACGATTTGTTTCCTCAGGAACACGTTGATCGAAACATCGATTACCTGCCTCCATATGGAAAATCGGAATTTTTCGTTTTTTTGCTGCAATTGCGCATAAACAACTATTTGTATCACCAAGAATCAACACTGCCTCAGGTTTTTCTTTATCTAAGATAGGATCAATTGCGATTAAAATATGCCCAATCGTTTCTGTGGCTGTTCCATTTGCAGCATTCAAAAAATAATCTGGTTTTCTCAGATTAAAGTCTTCGAAGAATACTTCATTCAATTCGTAATCATAGTTTTGTCCTGTGTGCACTAAAATATGTTCGATGGCTTCCGATTCTTCCAAACGATTGATTGTCGCAGATAATCGAATGATTTCTGGTCTCGTTCCAACAATCGTCATAACTTTTAATTTTTTCATCAAATAATCAAACCTCCAAGTAATATGTATCAGGGCTGTTATGGTCAAACGGTTCATTTACCCACATGATGGTAACCATATCTGTATCACCCAAGTTTTCAATATTGTGTGTATATCCTATTGGGATATCCACTACTTCGAGTTTGTCCCCACTTACGACGTATTCGATAACTTCTTCTGTATCGATTCTTCTGAATCGAATAACACCTTGCCCACTTACGACAAGGAACTTTTCATTCTTTGTATGGTGCCAGTGGTTTCCTTTCGTGAACCCCGGTCTTGAGATATTAACTGAAACCTGCCCTCTATCCGGGGTACGAATAAACTCAGTGAATGATCCTCGATAATCTTTATTCATTTTTAATTCATATGAAAACTGATCTTCAGGCAAATAACTTAAGTAAGTGCTATATAGTTTCTTGCTGAAGGAGTCATTCAACAAGGGCAAAGATAAATCTTTTCTCGATTCTTTGAAAGACGTTAATAGTTTCACTAGGTCACCTAATGAGACCTTGTAGCTTGGGCTAACTTCACCGTAAATCGTTTGTTTCGTTTTACGTTCTTCAAGTTTATTGATAAGTTCAGCTATGACGTCATCAATATAGACCAATGTAAGCTCTGCTTGTTCATCATTGACCTGAATCGGTATTTCCCGCGAGATGTTGTGACAAAAAGTCGCGACTACACTATTGTAGTTTGGTTTGCACCATTTCCCAAACAAGTTAGGAAAACGATAAATCATTACATCTACAGTCTGTTCTTGCCCATAAGAAATGACTAGCGACTCCGCTTCTTTTTTACTTACCCCATACGCATTAGAAAGCTCAGCTTGAGTTGACGAAGAAAACACTAGTGCAGGTGGTGTCGATTTTTGAGAAAGTAAGTTTAACAATTTTTCTGTAAACCCTTTATTTCCGACTTCAAATTCTTTATCTTCTTTAGGTCGGTTTACTCCAGCGAGATGATAAACAAAATCTGCTTCTAATGCGTACTGCTTCAATTCAGCTTCTGTTGTGTTTCGATCACAAAGAAGTAGATCGTTATATCCTTGATTTTTCAACTCCGCTACAAGATTCTTCCCAACAAACCCATTAGCTCCTGTTATGAGAATCTTCATGCTTTTACTCGCTTCTCAAGTTCAGTTCGCACATAGTCAAGCGTCAACAAACGTTGTTTGATTTGTTCAATCGATAAACGTTCTGTATTGTTCGAATTGTATTCACCTTCTTGAGTCAACTTTTGATCACCTTCGCTAAAATATTTATCATAATTTAAGTCACGCGTATCTGCCGGAACTCGGTAAAAGTCACCCATATCATCTGCAACTATATGCTCTTCTCGAGTCAATAAAGTCTCGAATGCCTTTTCTCCATGACGTGTACCGATTACTTTAATTTCATTATCTGCTTCAAATAGCTCTTTTAAAGCAATTGCTAAGTCTCCAACTGTAGAAGCCGGAGATTTTTGGACCATGATATCACCGGCTACAGCATTATTGAATGCAAATACGACAAGTTCTACCGCTTCTTCCAAGCTCATCAAGAATCGCGTCATATTTGGATCTGTGACCGTTAATGGTTCACCTTTTTTAATTTGATCAATGAACAAAGGAATAACCGATCCACGAGAAGCCATGACGTTACCGTAACGAGTACCACAGATTAGTGTTTGCGTTGAATCAATCGTACGTGCTTTCGCAACAAAAACCTTTTCCATCATCGCCTTTGAAATCCCCATCGCGTTGATTGGGTACGCTGCTTTATCGGTCGAAAGGCAAATTACTTTTTTAACGCCGATTTCGATGGCGGCATTTAAAACGTTCTCAGTGCCAAGTACATTTGTTTTCACTGCCTCTAGCGGAAAAAACTCACATGAAGGTACTTGTTTTAAAGCAGCTGCATGGAAAACATAATCTACGCCATACATCGAATTTTTCACACTATTCTGATCGCGAACATCGCCAATGTAAAACTTCAATTTATCATTTTGATATTTTTTACGCATATCTTCTTGTTTTTTCTCATCACGTGAAAAAATACGAACTTCTTTAATATCAGTTTCCAAGAAACGCTCCATTACTGCATTTCCGAAAGAACCCGTTCCTCCCGTAATAAGTAATGTTTTATTGTTAAACATAAGTAGTCTCCTTCATAGTTTCTTCAAGTGGTAGATTGTTCAAATGTCTATTCATCTCATTCATTAATTTATTTTTATCAAAGTGATTTTTTGAGTACATTGTCGCATTATCTCTAAACTCTTTCATATCGCTCTCTTCTTTTCCTAAAAAGTTTAGAAGAAGTTCAACTTGACTATTTAGGTCTTTTTGATTTGCAGTATAACCAGATCGAGATTCCTCGATAATACGTTTCGCTTCTCCTCCGACTAAACCGTATATAGGCATTCCGATAGAAAGATAAGTTTGTAGTTTTGCCGGTATCGTTTTATCAAATAAGGGATTAGGTGAAAGAGATAATAATGCGATATCATGCGATCGTAATATTGTAGGAATTTTTTCTGAAGAAACCCTCTCTGTAAATGTGAACATAGACATAAGCTTTTCAGCAGCTATCATACTAATTAAAGTATTTTTAAAACGTCCTTCACCAACTAAAGTGAAGTCGATTGATTGCTCATATCCCAATCGTTTTAACTCTCTTGCTAATGGAACTAGTTGCTCTAATCCTTGAGCTTCTCCGATATTACCTGTAAACACAACAGACAGTTCACCTTTTATTTTCTTTTTATGAAACATGTTAATGTGAACTTCTTCAGCATATTGCGGCCAATAAAACACTTTATTCTTTGGAACTCCGCGATCTAGTATTGCCTGTACAAAGCTATTAGATGTCGTAAAAATCCGCTCACAGTTAGAGTAAACGTAGTCTACCATCTTACCAATCGGTTCAAGTATTCTTTTAGACTTAATCCCAGTTACAATTTCTACGTTTTCTGGCCATAAATCTTGAACATAAATGTGACACGGGACTTGATTTTTCTTTGCAAACCATACTCCAGGTAATGCTTGTGTCATTGGTGACACTTCGAAAATAAATACACTATCTGGTTTCACTCTTGAAAATTTTGACCATATTAGACCCGAAGCGACAAAGGAAAAATAATTTAAGATAAGTGAGAGTTTCGAACTTCCTCTCGGAATAATAGGCAACCTGAAAACTTTTGCGCCATGATAGTTTTCGGAACGTTTGTTGAAGAAGCTGTACCCTTCGTAGAATTTACCTTCCGGATAATTAGGTATTCCAGTAACAACTGTCACTTTGTAGCCTTTGCTCACCCAATCTTTGCAAATTTCATTAATTCTAAAATTTTCAGGAAAGAAATACTGACTGATTACTAAAATATGCTTATTTGCTGTCATGCTTCTCATCCTTACTGAATTCCATAGCTGAAGCCACCTCTTTGATCATAGACCCAGTACCGCCCTCTAATACTCCTTGGCTCCGCACCACACTCAGCAAAGTCCTTAAAAAACAACGGATGTCCATCCAAAAGGATATTTTTTTGATATATTCCCCGTCTAATTTTGCTTTTATTTCAATTGGTAACTCATCACGCCCATTGATTTGAGCCCACCCTGTCAAACCTGGTAATACATCATTCGCTCCATATTTTTCTCGTTCTTCAATCAAATCGTACTGATTCCATAGTGCAGGACGCGGTCCAATCACCGCCATTTCCCCTTTAAAAATATTAATAATTTGAGGCAATTCATCTAAACTCGTTTTCCGAAGAAGCTTGCCAACTTTTGTAATGTATTGATCGGGATCGCCTAGTAAATGCGTCGGCGTGTCTTTTGGTGCATCGACTCGCATCGTCCGAAACTTTAAAATATTAAAATGTGATTGATGAAGCCCTACACGTTTTTGTTTGAAAAAGATGGGACCTTTTGACTCGAGCTTAATCGCAATCATAATTCCAATAAATAAAGGCGCAAGTACAATAAGTCCAATGAACGACAACATAAAGTCAATTTTTCTTTTCTGTTCAATATACTTCATTATTCACACTCCATTACTTAAACGGTTTCTTTCAGTTGCTCATGCTCTACTGAATCAAGACAATCATTTGCCCAATTGACAAGGTAAAGTCCGAGCGCTTCGCTTGTCTTCAGATTGTTCATCCGCTCAAGTTTTTCCCGTAAATTAGCTTCCTCTGTAACAATACCTGTGAAAATTTTCGGGTAAACTGCTTCTAGATGAACTTCTCCTTCTTTTAGTAATTCTTCGAACATCTTCTCACCGGGACGAATGCCACTAAAGGCTATCGCAATTTGTTCTTCCGTGAATCCACTTAACTTGATCATGTTGCGGGCAAGATCCACAATCTTAACGGGTTCTCCCATATCAAGCACGAATACTTCCCCACCATCGGCGAGCATTCCCGCTTGAATTACGAGACGACTCGCCTCAGGAATAGTCATAAAGTAGCGTGTCATGTCTGGATGCGTGACTGTAACCGGACCACCTTTTTCAATCTGTGTCTTAAAGAGTGGGATGACCGATCCACGGCTTCCGAGCACGTTTCCGAAACGTACGACCGCATATTTCGTTCGACTCGTCTTCGCCAAATTTTGGACAATCATCTCAGCAATCCGCTTTGTCGACCCCATAACGTTCGTCGGATTGACCGCTTTGTCCGTCGAAATCATGACAAAACGAGCAGTGCTAAACTCATCAGCCACTTCCGCAACATTTTTAGTACCATAAATATTATTCTTTACTGCTTCACGGGGATTTGTCTCCATCAATGGCACATGTTTATGAGCTGCTGCATGAAAGACAAGATGCGGTGTGTATGATTCAAATACTTCTTTTAATCGATTTCGATCTTGGATGTCCGCAATAATCGGAATAAGTTCAATATTCAAGTTCAAATCACGAAGTTCACGTTCAATCAGATAAATACTATTTTCTCCGTGACCTAGCAATAAAAGGCGTGATGGCTGGAATTTCAAAATTTGCCGACATATTTCGGATCCAATTGATCCGCCAGCACCAGTCACAAGAACCGTTTTCCCTTCTACCTCTGACTGTATTCCAGAGATATCAAGTTCTACAGGCTCGCGCCCAAGTAAGTCTTCAATTGACACTTGGCGCATCTGGTTAACCGACACTTTACCGGCTGCTACTTCTTCAATCATTGGCAAAGTATGTACATTTGTACAAATCGCTTTTGCACGTTTTATGATTTCTAATCGTTCTTTATAATTCATTGATGGAATGGCGAAAACAATCTTATCAATTGCTTCACGTTCAACTACAGATTCTATGTCATTAACCTTTCCCAACACTTTCACGCCGTTGACAGTTAGTGATTGTAGATGACTATTATCATCGATAAACCCAATCGGGTTCATCCGATGATTTTGTGAGTACTGCATTTGACGGACGAGCATTCGCCCTGCTTGACCAGCACCAATAATTAGCGTACGTTTTTCATCTTTTCGTTTCTTTAATTTCTTATTAAATAAACTTGAAGCAGAATTAGAGTTCCAAGTAATCACTACACGCGACCCTAATCGAATTGCTCCCAAAGCTAATAAAGAAAGACAGAAACTAAGAAACAACATACGTTCCATTGCTTCTCCATACATACTAAACTGTATGAGATAAAGAGATGCTGTACTCATTACCAATGTAAGTGTTAGTCTAATAGCTTCTTTAATGCTGGCGAATCTCCATGCTATCGCATATAGACCGCTTAAACCCGCTATTATAATAAACAACACACTATAAATGATTGCCGATTGAATAAAATGATTTTGATTCATTGAAAATAAAAATTCGACGGGATATAAAAAGAAATAAGTAAATGTAATTGCAGAAATAATTGCAACAATATCTAGTGTAGCTAGAATACTAGTCCGAATCGACTTTTTTTTCAGCTCTGTAAATGACATTTTATCGTGCCTCCTCGCTGGTATAATATATATTTTCTGCCCGATTCATAGAAAAAAGGATGTAACTTACATCCTTTCAAAATTATAAATTAAGGGTATCACTTCCGACCTAATATAAAAACATACGGGGAGTAAAATAAACCTAAAATCGTTCGACAGTTGTCGACAAATAATCATATTTCAAGATTAATTGTCAATAATTAACTTTAGTAATAAGTGAATTATTTTTTCCATTTTCCTCGCCAGTTTTTCACCGGTATCGTCGGCGGATCGACGAATACGAAGTCATCCTTTATAATCGCTTCCGAAGTGACTACGTAATTTTCCCACTTATCTTGACCAAGCTCTTCACGAATTACCTTTTCGACTTCAGTCCAATAAAATGTTCGACGACCTGTACTATGTGCATCTGATGCGATTAAATGGCTGAGGCCATTACGAAGGAAAGCGAATGCGAGCTCCTTCACGTTCTGACCGAACTCTCCGATCAAACTACTTGTCGTAATCTGCGAAAGCGCACCGGACGAGACAAAGTCCATCAACCGTTTTGGGTTGGTCGCGAACTCTTTATTACGCTCGGGATGGGCGATGACTGGCGTGTAACCTTCCGCTTGAAGTCCGAAGAATAATTGTTCCGCATAGGCAGGAACTGAGTCATTCGGGAACTCCACGAGGACATAACGTGACCCAGCAAGTGATAACGCTTTGCCTTGCCCTAACGATTCAATAAGATCACCAAAAATACGAATCTCTTGTCCAGGGTATAAATCAAGATGGATGTTTTCTTGTCGAAGTACGTTTTGCAGTTTTGTCACTGCATTTGAAACATCTAATTGACTCGTATCAAACTGCGGGTGAAACGCGTGGGGGGTGACCACGATTGCGGTCACCCCTTCACTTACGGCGCGCTTCGCCATCTCGACCGCTTGTTCGACTGTTTCCGGACCATCATCAACGGCCGGCAATAAGTGACAATGTATATCAATCATGGCACGCTCTCCTTTTATTCATATGCGTAGTAGTAATAATAATCGTCGCTACCTTGTGGCTCGCGTTTGTTCAAGACGACACCGAGGATATGTGCCTCTGCGAGTGTCAATTGTTCTTTCGCTTTGACAACCATTTGGCGATCCGATTTATCACAACCGACGACAAGAACGACACCGTCAACCTTGCGAGCTAAGAGGCGTGTATCCGCCACTTGCATCATCGGAGGTGCATCTAAAATGATAATGTCGTAATTAGCTCTTAGTTCTTCCAAAACACGGTCCATCATCTTCGAAGATAATAGTTCTGACGGGTTTGGTGGGATTGGACCAGCTGCAATCAAATCGAGGTTTTCGACTTGCGTCGCGTACGTCGCCTTTTCAATCGTTGTTTTCTTTGCCAAGACTGTCGATAGACCAATCCCGTTCGAAAGGCGAAATGTGAAGTGGGCTGTCGGACGACGCATATCACAATCCATCAACAGAACACGTTTCCCTTGTTGCGCGTACACGACTCCCAAATTCGAAGCTGTCGTTGATTTCCCTTCCCCTGACGATGCTGATGTAATCACCATGGTTTGGAGATCGTCATCGACTGCCGTGAACTCAAGATTCGTCCGAATTGTTCGATACTGCTCTGAAATTGGTGACTTGGGCTTGTGCAGTGTGATTAGATCACGTCCTGTTTTATCATATTTAAGATGCTTACTTTTCTTTTTACCAAATTTAAACATGGACTTGTTCACCTTTCACTTTCGATTGACGTTGCGATTGCATCTCGACTTTATCGATGACCGGAATTGTTCCGAGTACCGGAAGTTCCAAAATATTTTCCACGTCTTGCTCTGTTTTAATACGACGATCCAACACCACTTTAAGGAATGCAATCGCCACTCCAATCATTAAACCAAGTACCGTTGCAATAGCGGTGTTTAATAAAATATTTGGTTTCACTGGGAACATTGGTACCGACGCATTCGAAAGAACTTTGACGTTATCCACACTCATCAATTCTGGCACTTCTTTCGAAAAGACGTCGCTGATTTCATTAGCGATATCAGTAGCAAGAACCGGGTTCGTGTGTTGCACTTTAATATTGATGACTTGTGAGCTCTGCTCACTATTGACCGAAATCAGACCACTAATGTTGTTAGGTGCACCAATGACGTTCTCTTGAACAGGTTGTAAAATAGCAGGACTTTGAATAATAACTCTATAAGTGTTAACTAAAGCAACTGAAGACTGGATTTGACCACTGTCAATCATATTATTCTGCGTCTCTTTCGGAGCCACTAAAACTTGTGTTGAAGCCTCGTAAGTTGGTTGAATCACATATGAACTAACTAAATACGCGATGAGTGCCGCAATGATTGCTAAACTTACAATGAGCCATTTGCTCCGTTTTAAGATGGAGAATAATTCTCCAAGGGAAATTGTTTCTTCTTTCATGCTCGTGTTTTCTCTCCTCTGTTCTTTAAAGTCACTACTGGAAAAATTCCGCAGATAATATTTAACAATGCCAATACCAAAACATTATAGCAAAAATCCTCACAGTTGATGACCCATTTTTTAAAATTTGGGTTTTTTGGTATGTAAATCTGATAAACTTTGTTAGGAAGAACTTAACAAAAGGAGGAGACAATAGTGCACGTTAGTGAGCGCCTACTCCAGTTGTACGCAGATACGAATGCGGCCACACGTACAAAACTGCAAGATGCCATCAAACAAAATTTAGGGGACGGAAAATCCTTAAGTACGTCCTTTGAAGAATTGACCGGTACGACGAATATCACGCTTTCGACCGATGAAAAATCGGCCGCCGATTTCGCTGCATGGATTAAAGATGGCAAGAAAGATGCCACGTTTCTTCCATACTATGTGTCTTTACTTGAGATGCATAACGATGTGTTGAATAAAGAAACGGCGGTCCAACAATCGACTCCTGGTGACAAGACAACGGTTAATGAGACGCCAGTTGTAGAAAAAACGGTCGTAAACCCTCCTGAGCCAACCGTAATCGAAACTCCAAAAGTGGAGGAAAAACCATCCGCTCCAAAGCAACGTTATATGCCCGAAGCGCCAGTGCCGTCACGGGCCGAACGGGCGAAGTATCAACGCACTATCGAGCCTGCAAAACCACGACGCAAATCCGGTAAGTGGATTGGTGTCCTTTTCCTCCTCGGTTTACTCATAGGAGGCGGCTATATCGGGTATCCATATGTATTGGACTTGTTGGAACCAAAACAAGAAGCCAAAGTCGTCGAGGAAACGCCGAAACCAGATCCTGAACCGGTCGTTCAAGAACCGGAAACGAACTACGTCTGGCTCGCCTCGAAAAACGTCAATCTCGTCTCGGAACCGAACGGCACGACCGTCACCTATATAGGAGATATCGGCGACCGATACGAGATTGTGAAGGAGCAAGACGACCATGTCGAAGTGAATTTGGATGGGACGACAGCATGGGTTCCCCTCGACGCCGTCACGACCGACTGGCCGACACGCGATTTGACCGATAGCGCCCTACTCGACTGGGTGAACACGAATTTGAACAACGATTGGCTCGGCGAATCGATTCCTGACTTCTTCGCTATGAACGAAGTGGCACTCACGGAGACGATCGGCGCGCCGTACGGTCGTGAGACAGATGCGTTAAACGCCTACGCGTTCTATAACGGTGGGTTCTTCGTCATTCAACAAGACAAAGTACACGCCATCGATTGGACAAACACACAAACGACGCGCGAGGTATTCAGCCCGCTCGGCGAACCGGTCCTCGCGACGGACGATGCAGTGGTTTACGAGAGTAAGACATATTCACTCCGTTTATTTGAAGGCACAAACGGACAGACCCGGGTGCGCTTGACGGAGAAATAATCAATAGAGGGATATACGGAAGGGGTTATTCACATGAACACTATTTTAGTCACAGGCGGTGCCGGTTATATCGGTACACACACTGTTTTACAATTGCTTGAAACAGGTCACGACGTCATCGTCGTCGACAACTTATCGAACAGTCGCCGCGAGGCAATCGAGCGCGTTGAAACGTTGACAGGGAAATCGGTCACATTCTATCTAGGCGATATTCTTGACCGCGAACTGCTCGAACAAATCTTTTTGACACATACGATTGACGCCGTCATCCACTTTGCGGGACTAAAAGCCGTCGGCGAGTCGGTATCAGAGCCGCTCCGCTACTACGAGAACAACGTCGTCGGTACGACCGTGTTGCTTGAAGTCATGAACGCGTTCGACGTGAAACGAATCGTCTTCAGTTCGTCGGCGACCGTCTACGGCATGCCGGAACGGACACCGATTGACGAGTCGTTCCCGCTCAGCGCGACAAACCCATACGGTCGGACGAAACTGATGATTGAAGACATCATGCGCGATCTCGCTATCGCCGATCCATCATGGAGCATCGCTCTATTGCGTTACTTCAACCCGATTGGCGCCCACGAATCAGGTCGAATCGGTGAAGATCCGTTTGATGTTCCGAACAACTTGATGCCGTATATCACGCAAGTCGCCGTCGGCCGTTTGAGCGAACTAAGCGTATTTGGCGACGATTACGACACACCGGACGGGACCGGCGTCCGCGACTACATCCACGTCGTCGACTTGGCCGAAGGTCACTTGAAAGCACTTGACTACGTCATGGACCATACCGGTGCCGAGGCGTTCAACCTCGGGACCGGGACCGGCTATAGCGTCCTTGATCTCGTCCATGCATTCGAGACCGAGAGTGGAAAAGCTGTTCCTTACCAAGTGACACCGCGCCGCCCAGGCGATATCGCTATGTGCTTTGCCGACCCGTCGAAGTCGAAGCGTGTACTCGGCTGGGAAGCGAAACATGACGTCCGTGCCATGTGCCGCGACGCTTGGAACTGGCAATCGAACAACCCGAACGGTTATCGGGCATAAGAAAAACGGCTGACACGAGAACCTTAAGGTTCTTCGGTCAGCCGTTTTGTCATGTCGACTTCAATAATTTCTGGTTCCTTGCCCGGTGTGACGAGCACCCCGAAGTCAAGGACGGCAATCACGATGGCGATGCCCGCGAGTGCCCAAGCGGCGTCGAACGTGAACTCGCCGACGATTAAGCCGAACAAGACGAACGCTGCAAACGTCAAATAGTAGAACTTGCGCCAAATCGTCCGGTACTCGATTGCAAACTCACGGTCCCACAGGTAGAAAAATACGAAGCCCGCTAATGCGATGAATAACGTCGCGAACATCCAATACGAAAATGAATGGAACGTAAGGCTCAAGAAATGGACAAATAATGATTGATTCATCGGAATTCGCTCCTTAGGTGTATGTAGGATTTTGTCATGGAAATTCCTTCTATATCCATTCTCCTACCAAATGTTTCATGAGTCAATACACCTAAATCACACAATTCAATTTTGAATCAAAAGTCCTATTCAGATTCCACCCAAACAAACCCATAGGCATCGAGCTCGATTGTCTCGACCGGCTCGCCTGTGAACAGATTCGTCCCGCTCGTCCGCACAGTCACTGGCTCACTGCTAACGTTTGTATACAGCATAAGCGTCTCCTCTTCACTCTTTCTTTCGACTGTGAAGACGCGCTTATCAGACGTATCGATCCTTTGCTCCGCGTACGGTGAGAACGCCGGATGCGTCCGCTTGACGTTCAACTGGCTGATGATTCCAGAGAACACTTGCAGGCGGTACGGGTCCGTCTTCAGTTCTTGGATGAGCGCGTCCCGGTCGACCGGTGTCTGCACGCCGAGCAGCGTCCGATAATCGACAGTCGGGATACCTTGGAGCGAGAACAAGATGCTGTGAGCCGCGAGAATCATGTCGACGCTCGGCTCAATCAAATTCTTCTCGAACGGGTCACGCTCGTGAATCGACAAGAAGTTGAAGTACGTCTTGCCATCTCCTGGCGCCTCGATCCGATTCGCCCAGTCGGACAGCTTTTTGGCGTCCCCTTGCGCGAAAGCGAGCATCGTGTGTGACGCGAGGTCGAAGTGACAGATGGCGTCGGCGACGCTGACGTACGAACCGAGCTCCTGGACGTCTCCTTCATAGGCGAGAATCAACTGGCCGTGCGGTTTATAGTGATGGAGCACCGTGTGCCAGAGCTCGATGACGCGCTTAATACTCTCCTCCGGCATACCGCGGAACGACTGCACATGGACACGCAGCTTCGTCGCGCCTTGGGCGAGCCGCTCGATGAAGGCGTCCGTCTCCTCGAGCAGATTGAACTGTAGCTCGTTATAGACGTCCGGGTCAGTGTCATACATGAGTTCGAACTCATGCTTGAAGCGTCCGAGGTCTTCAAATAACCGGATGCGCGGGTTGATCGCCGTATCGGTCGGCTTGGCCGGATACGGGAACAGCGAAACGAGATACAAGTCGCTGATCGACGCCTGGACGTGCTCCTTCAATAGGTCATGGAGTGCGTCCAAGTCCGGGCTCCCGTCCGTCGTGACGGCGTTGGCGTCGATCATGAGCACGCTCGTCTTCTCGTTCACACTCTCCCCGTCATGCCAATGATGACCGTCCCACTTCGTGAACAGCTCCTGCCAGTCCTCCCGTGTATGATCGTCCCCCAATTGATTGATGATCGGTTCAACAGTTTCCCAAAGCATGTGATCCCTCCTCAGTGTCTCTTTATCACTCCCACCGATAAACGATTTTCAAACGCAAAAAAAGCCATCCCATGAGGAATGGCTTAGTTCATCAAGCGCTGCAGCTCAGTTTGGACATCAGCGAGCGAGGCCGCATCCGGGTTCCAGTAATAAATACCGTCTGACTCCAGACCGCCCGACCCTTCGATGCGGAGCGTGCTGGCGTTACGGAACGCCTTCATATAGTCTGTCGACAACGTCACGAGCTCATTGAACTCGATGTTCGTCTTGGCGCGGTTGCCGGCGACGTCGAGCAGTTTCGTCACTTTGTCGACCGAGAAATCGGAACGCCCTTTCTCAACGATGGCCGCAACGACGGCGCGTTGCCGCTCTTGGCGACCGAAGTCACCATTCGGGTCATCATAGCGCATCCGGGCGTATGACAACGCCGAGGCACCGTTCAAATCGACCTGGCCAATCGGGTAGTTGTAGCCGTCCGACGAGAATGCGAAACTGTTCTCTACGGTGATACCTCCGAGCGCGTCGACGACCTCGGTGAACGCCTCCATGTCCGCCTCGACGACGTAATCGATCGGGATATCGAGTAACCCTTCGACTGTGTTCATCGCCATCTCAGCACCACCGAACGCGTAGGCATGGTTGATTTTATCGTTCATACCCTTCCCAACGATCTCCGTCTTCGTATCGCGTGGGATGCTGAGCATCGCCCCTTCGTCCGTCGTCGGATTGAGCGTCATGACGATGATCGAGTCACTCCGTCCCTGCTCCCCGTCACGGCGGTCAATCCCAAGTAACAACACCGACACCGATTCCTTCTGTTCGATCGTCTCGACTTGTTTCCGTTCCGGACTGATTTCGAGATTATCGTTCACTTTCGTCACCGTCTCGTTGACGTCCCGGTACATCGACCAGACGAACAGACCCCCGGCGACGAGGAAAATCGTCAGAACGCCGAGCGTGATCGCCAACACTTTTTTCCATCGTGATTTCTTCTTATGTCTCGCCATGCGTGCACCTGCTTTCAAAATCGTTAGATATGGATATAATTCCCGCTTCACGTGTTGTATTATAGCACGTTGTCAAAAAATGCTAACCATATCTTTTCAATTTTTATGGGAAATGCGTCTTATACCGTGTGCGCCGCATATGGTCGGGCCAAGCCGCGTTGATTTCAGCACCGAGCAACATCGTCGCCGCCGTCAAGTAGAGCCAAATCTGGAGCAAGATGACGATGCCGATCGTCCCGTACGTATCGCCAAACATCGAGAACTGGTCGACGTAGACGCTATAGCCCGTCGACAGCATCTGCCAGGAGATGACGGCGAAGATGGCACCTGGGAGCGTCTCTGTGAATTTGACGTGTTGTTGCGGGGCGATCTTATAGAACATGGAGAACGCGAAGATGAGGATGATCGTCGACAACGTATAGCGCGCTAAAGTCGCCAATCTGTCGAAGTCCTCGAGCATTGGGAACCACGTGTACATGAGCTCGACGAACTCACGGCCAAAGATATGGAACACAATCAAGATGACGGCACCGACGCTGAAGGCGATGAGCGTAAGCAAACCAATCAAGCGACGAACGACGTAGCTCCGGGCCTCCGTCTCCCCGTAGGCGAATACGGTCAGTTTGACGAGACGGGCCGTCCCGTTCGATGCCGACCAGACGGCGATGATGGCCCCGATTGAGACGAGGCCGGCGTTGATGTTGCCGCTGACGTCATAGACAATCGACAGCATGTCGCGCACGCTCGAACCCGGAATGAGAATCTCGATCTGTTCGATCAACAAGGCATCATCGATCCCGAACCACGCCATGACGGCGAACAAGAGGACGAACGTCGGGAAGATGGCGAGAAACCAAAAGAACGCGAGCGTCGCGCTGTAGTCGTTGATATGGTGGTCCTTGAACCGATGGCGGACGTCGATGACGAGGCGGATTAGGCGGTCGAGCACTCGGGTCACTCCTTTTCTTCTTATTATCGCACATATTAAAACGCCTCATCCGAATTTGGATGAGGCGATGCGTCACTGTTCCATCAATTGTCCGAGATACGACTTCACGTCTTCGAGTGAAGCAGCGTCCGGGTTCCAGTAATAGATGCCGTCGCTTTCTTTCCCGCCCGTTCCTTCGAGGCGAAGGACGTCCTGGTTTTTGAAAGCAGCCATATAGTCGCTCGAGAGCGTCCGAATGTCTTTGAACGTCATGTTCGTCTTGGCGTTGTTGCCGAGCACGTCGAGCATGTTGTTGAACTTCGAGATCGAGAAATCATCTTTGCCCTTATTGACGAGCGCCGTGATGACGTCACGTTGGCGCTCTTGGCGACCGAAATCTCCACTCGGGTCGTCGTAGCGCATGCGTGTATACGCGAGCGCTTCTGGACCGTTGAGCGTGAGTGCGCCCGGCTCGAACGTGTGCTCACCTGACGTGAACGCCAAGTTGTTCGTCACGTTGACGCCACCAAGGAGGTCGACCGTGTCTTGGAAGCCTTTCATATCGACTTCAGCCACGTAATCGATCGGGATGTCGAGCAAGTTCTCGACCGTGTCGAGTGCCATCTCGGCTCCACCGAACGCGTAAGCGTGGTTGATCTTATCAGAAGTCTCTTTGCCGACGATCTCCGTCTTCGTGTCACGCGGGATGCTGAGCATCGCGCTTTGATCCGTGTTCGGGTTGAGCGTCATGACGATGATTGAGTCGCTGCGACCTTGCTCGTCGGCACGACGGTCGACGCCGAGGAGAAGGACCGAGATCGGCTTCTTGTCGTTGATCGCTTCCGTCGTCATTCGTTCCGGGCTGAGGCCCGTCGACTCGTTCAAGCGTTCGACGGTCGAATCGACTTGATTATATAGATATGTAGCTACCCCGACTCCGATGAGCAGGAACAACCCTACTACGATTCCCGCGATGAACGCGATGCGTTTAGCGGGCGAACTCTTTCTACGGCGTTTCTTGACTCTCTTTTTCTTTTGCTCTTCCATGACATAACACCTTTCCTCGAACCCTTGAATGAAATAGACCAGGTTTTAGTTTAGCACGCAAAACATTGCGGCTTTTTAAATTATTTGTAAAAAAGGTAAATGATTGCCGAATGATGTCGAAATATTCGTTCGTTTTTAAGTATCGGATTACCCTCATCAAAAGTTTAGGGTTTCGTCGACATTCCTTTGTAAGAGTACCACGCTTCTTTAGAGGTGAAACCGTTATCACATTTCAGTCATACGTATAAGGTCCTGCTTTTGGATTAGGACCTATATGAAATCGTGTCAATATTTAGTCGAATGCGCTGTTTTTTAGGTATGTTTCCTTATATTCAAAAACCTTTATGGGACAAATGGATGATTTTTTGTAATAATTGTATTGTTCGTAATGAAAATGTAAATTTAAATCCATTCATTGGTTGGAGGAATCGGCAGATGCGTTATGTCGTCACGTGCTTTTTAGAAAAAGAAGAGCCTTGTTCGTTCATCGTGTACGGGGGATCAAAACATGAGGCCGCGTTCACGTTCGAGAAGACGTTGAAAGAGGCGAGCCCGCTCAATGACTACGTCGAATTGAGTGACGGCAAGCGAGTAAAGGTTGGTTCGATCCTCGCCTATCGAATCGATGACATCCCGCCCCTCTTTTGAAGTCCATTCATATCGGGTAACCCTTATAAGGAAACCAAATCAACGAATGGGGTGAACCGATATGGAATTAGGGATGATCGGACTTGGGAAGATGGGATTGAACTTGGCGCTCAATTTAACGGACGGCGGGCATCGCGTCCTCGGCTACGACCCGGGCAATGTGGCGACGAGTCAGTTCGAGACGAAACAGTCACTCGAAGAAGTCGTCGACGGGCTCAAAGCGCCACGCGTCATCTGGGTGATGGTACCGGCGGGTGACGTGACCGAGCATGTCTTGAACGACCTACATGCATTGTTGTCTCCGGGGGATATCGTCATCGACGGTGGCAACTCGAACTATAAGGAATCGATGCGACGGGCTGAGCACTTCAAGGACAAGCTCATCTACTTCTTTGACGTCGGGACGAGTGGTGGTATGGAAGGGGCACGACACGGCGCCTGCACGATGATCGGCGGAGATTTGGAGGCGTTCGGCAAAATCGAGGAGTTGTTCCACGACGTGTCGACGGACAACGGCTATTTGTATGCCGGACCGAGTGGCAGTGGCCACTTCTTGAAGATGATCCATAACGGCATCGAGTACGGGATGATGCAGGCCATCGCCGAAGGGTTCGAGATTCTCGAGAAGAGCCCGTTCGAGTACGACCACGAGCAAGTCGCCCGCGTCTGGAACCACGGCTCGGTCGTCCGCTCGTGGCTGATGGAGCTGACCGAGAGCGCGTTCCATAAGGATGCGAAACTCGACGAAATTAAAGGGGTCATGCATGCGTCGGGTGAAGGCAAATGGACGGTCGAGACGGCGCTCGAGTACGGGGTACCGGTACCGGTCATCGCGATGTCGCTCATGATGCGGCAGCGTTCGCTCGAAGAAGACACGTTCTCCGGGAAAGTCGTCGCTGCGTTGCGGAATGAGTTCGGCGGGCATGCGGTGGAGAAAAAGTAAGGATTAACGTCAACCCGAAGCTGGTTGACGTTTTTTATATGTCTAAGTTTGTCAACGTCCACCCATAACCTTTTTTTACGAGGCAGTTTACCTCATAATGGATATAATAAAATAAACTATTTCATTGAAGCGAGGCGATTGGATGTCAAATGCATGGGATTCAAGTTATAAGGTACGCGCAGTGTTAGATGAACAAAAACAATATCGATACCTATTTGAGTGTACGTGGGGTTTAAAAGAGCGTTACGTCACATTCATCATGTTAAATCCGAGTGTTGGAAATCAAGACCGACCTGATCCGACTTTAAAACGCTGTATCAATTTTGCTAAGGATTGGGGATATGACGGCATTAGGGTCGTTAATTTGTTTGCGGGGATTTCCACTAAGCCTCAGAACTTAAGTTCCATGACTGATCCAATCGGTCCAGAAAATGATTACTATATCTCAACATATACAAAGGACTCAGAAATGGTCGTCCTCGCCTGGGGTCAAGCTATCACATCAAACCTTGCCCGTAGCCGTATGGAGGAAACACTATTTTTATTGCGCGACAAACCTCTATACTGTCTTGCTAAAACGAATTGTGGCACTTATCCAAAACATCCTCTGTTTTTAAGAAGAGACTTAACCCCTATCCCTTTTGTTAATCATTGAACATCCGTATTATTATTCTGCAGACCTTACTCATCTTGTTGTCTAAAACCGATTTTTTAAAGTCGGTTTTTTATTGTAGTATTTGTCACTCTTGCTCTTCATCAAAGAAACGTTGGTACCGATGGAAATCGCGTACATTTTTCCCTACAAATGTACTAATTTTTGTAAAACTCTTTTCGTTTCAGCAGACGTATGATGAAGGAGCAGCATATCTTGTGACACAGAAGGAGCCGGCATGATGCGTAAACTTCACGACTATAACGTCTACATCCCGAAAGAGCTGTATGAGCCAGGAGACAGGCCCGTGTTCCGGAGACGGAATCATAACTGGCAGGACATGGAGGCATGCTTTGACAAACTCGTCGCCCAAGCGTTCCATGCGTTCGAGCATGGCGGGTACTTCTTATGTGAGGCGTACGCTCTGGCCCACACCCGTATTCACATGCTCAAGCTGAAACGAACGTGTGAGGATGGCCGCGGCGTCGAGATGCACGTGACTTATTTGCATGAAATGAAAGATATTTACGTCATGTTTTATATTGACGGTGTAGCGACCCGGGCGCGAACGGCCTGGCTGTCGAATGGGATTCTGATTCTCCAGCCGGACTCGTATAAGAATTGGCTCCACTTTGAACCATGCTGGGTCGGGGATCATTTCATCGACGAAATCTCGATTTTATTACTGAAAGAGTTCCGCAAGATCGAGCTCCGATCAAGGTTCTAATGTGAACAGCCCCTAGATGTCTAGGGGCTGTCGCGCTGTCCGTCACTCCATGACGTTGCCTTCCGCCGGGATTGGCGTCTGCTTCAATAGGTTCGCGAAATGGTAGAGGTTGTACGCCATAACACGACCGTTCTTTCTCGTAAAGGCGTTGTCGCGGCCGGCATCGATGTATGAGTCGCCCGGACCGGCCTCACCGACCCAATACGTGTCGACGTTCGGCGGGACGGTGAAGCCGATATGGGATAGCCCGTACAAGATGGACGCACAGGCATGTTTCGCCCCGTCCTCGTTCCCCGTCACGACGACACCGCCGACTTTGTTGTAGTAGATGGCCTGACCTTTGTCGTTCGTTAAGGCGCTTCCTCCGTACAGCCGCTCGATGACTTGCGTGGCGACGCTGCTCTTCTCACCTAGCCAAAGCGGTGTCCCGATGATCAAGATGTCGGCGGCCTTCACTTTCTCGAAAATTTGCGGCCACTCGTCCCCATCCCCTTCATCTTCCGTCACTCCGAAGGCGACGTTGTAATCGACGACACGGACGACCTCCGAGTCGACCCCAAGTTTGTCGAAGTGCGGGATGATATCTTTCATGAGCCCTTCCGTGTGCGAGGTCGTACCCTCGCCTTTCAATGAGCAGTTCAAGAATAAGGCTTTCATCGAATCCCTCCTTAGATGATCAACAGTTAGGTGTTCCCGGTTTAACGAAGGGATATTCGTCATGGTATGTCAAAAACGACCCGTCATCTATGTGATGACGGGTCGTTTTAAGAAGGTTAAACAAACATATGTTCGTTTAATGGTACAGCGCAAACAAGCGCCTATATATTCGCTTTTTCTATTTTTAGCTTAGCAAATCCCGCAACATAAGTCTATTCTTTCTCGGTCCAACTCCCTACAGTAAAGATAGACTCTTGAAAGGAGCACAACGATGGAATCATACCGCTGGGACCTCAATCTGAAGGTTCGCTTGTTCGGTGAAGGGCTGTTCAATCTGTTGTTTTGGATGTACTTCCCGTTCATCACCGTCTATTTCGCCCAAACGCTCGGCGTCGAGCTGGCCGGTCTGCTCATGGCCGTGCCACCGCTGTTTCTTTTGATCGGCAGTTTAATCGGCGGTTCGCTCGCGGACGAAATCGGACGCCGTCCCGTCATGCTCGTCGGGACGTTCGCGCAAGGTGTCTTATTCCTCGCCTTCGCAGTGTCAACAAACGCCTACGTCGATTATGTCACTTATATCGGCATCGGTTTCATGGGCGCGATCTATAAACCAGCCAGCTCGGCCATGGTCGCCGACCTCGTGCCAACCGAACATTTACGCGACGTGTTCGCGACGTTCATGGCGTCGAACAATATCGGCGCCGTGCTCGGTCCGATCCTTGGGGCGGTCCTCTTCTTCGAGCATCGCCAAGCGCTCCTATTAGGCTGTGCCTTCGTCCTGTTCGGATACGGAGTGCTGCTCGCGGCGCTCACCCGTGAGACACGGCCGGGCTCACCTGAGAAGACGGTCGCCAAAACATTCCGCACCCAAGGGCGTTCGTATGCGACGATTTTGCGCAATCCGTTGTTCCGCCTCTATTTGATTGCCGGCGTATTCGCCTTGATCCCCATCATGCAACTCGACGTGTATGTACCAGTCTATTTGATTGAACAGGCCCCGGCCACGTTCGACGTCTCGAACACCGTCCTGTTCGGCTGGCTCGTCGCCTATAACGGGCTCTTGTTCGTCGTCTTCATCATTCCAGTGACCCGCGTGTTTAGGGCGTGGGATGAACGACGCGTCTTCCTGTTGTCGACGTTTCTCGCCGGCTTCGGGACGTTTCTCGTCGCCTTCTCGTCGAACATCTGGTATTTGCTCGTCGTCACGACCGTATTCACGTTCGGCGAGTTGATTCGCTCCCCGGTCAGCCAGAGCTTCGTCAGCCGCTACGCGCCGCCCGAGTCACGTGGCCAATATCTCGCGGCCGATACGCTTCAAAACACGATCGGCAAGTTCCTGGCGCCGGTGACCGTGCTCGCTTCAGGCTTCGTCTCCTCGCTCTCCGTCTTCACACTCATCTTGCTGTCGGCGCTCATCGGGATGGGACTGTATGCTAAACTGTTCCACCAACTCACACAACAAGACGGATGACCGCGGTCATCCGTCTTTCGCTTGTCCATTGAATAGTTCCTCGCCCCGCTTCACCCGACCGTCCGGATACTTATACGCGACATGCTCGAGCGACAGCTTCGTCGGGGTGTCGAGACCGGCCGCGGCCGTCATGTTGTAGAGCCCTTCCCGGAGCGAGATGATATAGTTCGTCACGCGGTAGCTCTTCTCGTCGACGACGAGGGCGTGCTGTAGCTTCGGGTCGGTCGTCGCGACGCCGACCGGGCATCGGTTCGTATGGCACACTTGCGCCTGGATACAGCCGACGTTGAACATGAGCCCGCGGGCGATATTGACGCAGTCGGCCCCGAGCGCGAGGGCGACGGCGATTTTATCGGCCGTGACGAGCTTGCCGGAGGCGAACAAGGTAATACGGTCCCGGAGTCCGTATTCGACGAGCAAGCGATGCACATACGGGAGCGCCGCCTTCAACGGCAGTCCGACCGTATCGGCAAGCTCTTGGTACGTCGCTCCGGTCCCACCTTCTCCGCCATCGACCGTGATGAAATCGGGATGCTGTCCGGAAGAAGCCATCTCTTGAACGAGCGCCTCGACGTCTGCGAAGCGTCCGATGACGAGCTTGATGCCGACGGGTTTGCCGCCGATGTCTCGCAGCCGTTCGATGAAGCTGAGCAGTTCTCGGTCCGTCTTGAACTCAGAGAACCGGTTCGGGCTGTCGATTGTGACGCCAACTTTGACGTTCCGGATACGAGCAATCTCTTCGGTCACTTTCACGCCATCGATATGGCCACCCCTCGTCTTCGCACCTTGGGCGAGCTTCAACTCAAAGGCACGCACTTGCGGAATCTCACTCTTCGCTTTGAACGCTGCGTCCGAGAACGAACCGTCCTCGGTCCGGACGCCGAACAGCGCCGGTCCGATTTGACAGATGAGGTCGACCCCGCCTTTTAAATGATGGTCCGACAGTCCACCCTCGCCGGTATTCATCCACGTCCCTTTGGCCCGACCGAGTCCAATCGACAGCGCCGTGATGGCGTTCTCGCCGAGCGAACCAAAACTCATCGCCGACTGACCGACGAGACCGCGGACATGGAACGGCTCCCGACACATCTGTTTCCCGATGACGATGCTGTCCTCTTCTGTCAATAAGTACGGTCCGACGTCGCGTTCGACAATCCGCTCTTTCCGCGTGAACAGGTTGTCCTCCTCGACTTGATAGAGATGCGTCGTCACGGTCTCGCTGTTATCGATGCGGAGCTCGTTCCGGTTCGTCGGATAGAGCACGTTCTGCAGATAGAACCCGCCCCGCTCGAAGTCTCGCTCCGAGCCGAACCCGATGATGCGCGACTTATATTTCCCGGAAATAACGGCCGCCTCATAGTCGTTCCGCGAGAACGGTTTCGCCTCGTTGTCGTTCAAGAACAAGTATTGGCGCATCTCGGGCCCGACCTTCTCCAAGATGTAGCGTACCTTGCCGAGAATCGGGAAGTTGCGGAGGACGGAGTGCTCACGCTGATGGCGGTCCTTGCGCCATAAATAGAAGACGAACAGGAACGGGGCGGCAATCATCGACACCATCAGGACGAGCACGATGGCGAGCATCGTCGTATTTACAGACATGGGTGTCTCCTCCCTCACGTATAGTCCTTATCCGATACCACGGGCCACCATTTCTGAAACGAAAAAAGACCGACGTTTCCGTCGGCCATCACTTCTTGATCAATTTGCTCGCTTTGTCGACTTTTTCTTTGTCGTGCTTCAACTGCTTTTCGATATCGTACGCCATATACATGTCGTTTTTAATCATATAGTCGGCAATCTCGGCATGGTCTTCAATCGCTTGATTCAATTGCTGGATGAGCACTTTCCGTACTTCTGGTGACGCCGTCTCGGTCACAGCCACCGCATAGGCCCGAACGGCCGACTTCGCCGTGATGAGTAAATCGGTCGCAATCAATTCGTCTCGTTGCTTACTGGCACGTTTCAAGTTTTCGGTGATTCCCATATGTGTCTCCTCCTTACGCTTTATTCGGCAACAATTGTTTCAGTTCACTGATTGCTTGTTCGGTGTTCTTCAAATGCTTCCGGGCGATCTTCTGCAGCTTCTCGTCCTTGATGAGCGGTTCGCTCACATACCCTTTGACGAGCCCTGCTTGTTTCAAGGTCAACATCTCATGAATCTCTAGCACCTCATGAATCGCGAGTTTGTTTTTAGCCATCTTCCTTCCTCCTTTTCATCGTGTCGAATGGACATGCGCTTCTTCTCGTTTATGCTTGAGCAACCATCCGTGGAAGACAAACTCGACGACGGCGGTCACAAGAGCCGTGTAAAGCGCGAGCAAGACGAAACTCGTCTCCGTGCCGATATCGAAATCTAAAATCCACAGGAAGAACCACGTCAAGAAGAAAACGAGACCAAAGTCGGCCAAAGTCGCAATCATATTTCCGAACTTCCGCAACACGAACATATCGCCCACCCCATAAGCGATCAGTCCGACCGCAATCGAAATCCAAGCGGCGTGGTACCATGGGACATCAAACCCGAGCGTCAAGACCGCGATAAACACGACAAGCAACGCCCCTAGTTTGAGACTCAGTGCCTTTCCATGATTCACTTGCATCGACGTTCACCCTTTCCCCGTGATGGCGTTCGTACATGGACCATGTTTCCATTCGTCCTCCCGTTCAAACAAAAAATTTAGCGATCATTATCGGACGAACATGATGAGAGTCAAACCATCACAATGGAAAGGTGGACTGTTAAATGCTGGACCTCAAGTCGGCTTCGGTAATGACTTGATCTCATGATTTTCTAGAAATATTTACAAATTGATTTCATGCCTTGTCCGGAAGGGATTTGACGGCCGGTCCTTCAATGACTTCCCCGTTCGGTTTGAAACGCGAGCCATGACACGGACAGTCCCACGAGCGCTCGGCTTGGTTCCAATTGACCGTACAGCCCATGTGCGTACAGGCCGACCCGACCATCGAGACGTGTCCCTCGGGATCCCGATAGGCAGCGACGTGTTCGCCATTATGTTTGACGATGGCACCTTCATCGAGACCGAGCTCATCCACTCGTTTGTCCGTCGGCTTCAATTTTCCTTTGACGAGTTCTTTGGCCACATCGGCATTCGTCTTGATGAATCGGGCCGCGTCCGCAAGCTTCCATTTCGAACGTGTCGGATCATACAGCTCCTCATAGCGGTTCGGTTGATTCGTGACCAAGTCGGCAATGAGTCGGGCCGCCACGATCCCTTGGCTCATCCCCCATTTCGAGAATCCGGCCGCGACAAAGACGTGCGGCGTATCGTTCGTCATTCGGCCGATGTACGGCACTTTGTCGAGCGTAATCAAATCTTGGGCCGACCAATGGTGGCTGAACGTCTCGGCACCGAAATGGCGGGTCCCGAACTCACCGAGCTTCTCGTAACAGGCGAGCGTCTCTTCCTTATGACCCGTCAAATGGTTCTCGCCCCCGAACATGGCCATCTTTTTGCCATTGTCGAGTTTGACGTGCCGCAGTGAACGGCTTGGTTTATCGACGCTGATGAACATGCCTTCCGGGAACGTCTCGACCTCGGCCGAGACGACGTACGAGCGCTCGACTTCCATCTTCGCAAAATAGAGACCTTTGAAGTCGTTGAGCGGGAAATGGGTCGCGACGACGACATCTTGCGCCTCGATCGAGTGACCTGTGATCGTCTCGAGTCGATGTGGCGTCCCGTACTCGATTCCCGTCACCCGCGTCATCTCATAGAGCGTCCCGCCAAGTTCGAGGAAGCGGTCCATCAACCCTTGTAAGTATTTGACCGGATGGAATTGAAGCTGGTCGCGCATGACGGTCGCCTTCTTGACGTCGTATGGCAAGAGACCGTTCACTTCGTCCGTGGCGTCACCACCGTCGATTCCGAGTTTTTCATATGCCTCTTCTTCTTTCTCGAGCAGTTTCGCCGAGCTCGAGGACGAGTGGGCGTACATATAGGCGTGCTGGCGCTCGAGGTCACAGTCAATATTGAGCGTGTCGACTTGCTCCTCGAGGAAACGGAGCGCGTCCATATTGGCCTCATAATAGAGCCGCGCTTTGTCCTCCCCGAGCGATTTGACCAGTTCGGTATAGACGACGCCATGTTGGGCCGAGACTTTAGCCGTCGTATAACCGGTCGTACCGGTCGCGAAACGTGCCGCTTCCACTAAAACGACCTGCTTCCCACGTTCGACCAACTGCAAGGCGGCGAGTACGCCGACGATGCCGGCCCCGACTACGACGACCTCGGTGTTGATGTCTTCGTTGAGCGGGTTGACCGTCTTCACGACGACATCGCGCCAATACGATTTCGGAAAATCTTGTAACATACGTGTCCCTCCTTCAGGAAAATCCAACGGTTTCGAATGCATGGATGAATTACCCTTCATTTGGGAACGAGAAACAAAAAAAAGAGACCTGCTTCAGGTCTCTTGGTCGCTCGGGATGACCACCTCATCGAATTGTTGATCGCGACAGAGCGTGATCGCCTGCATCGCGAGCTGGTAATCTGGTTCAGGTAACGTAATCAGCTCGGTCGGGAGCACCCATTCTTTGTTGTTATACAAATGGATGACGAGTTTGACGAGGATGAAATCCTGCTTCTCGAACGTGTTATCGTCGATGATGGTTGCCGTGCTGATTTTCCCTTGCTCAAGGTCCATGTACGGCAACAGAAGATTCCGAACTCGCTCATTCCCGGCGATCACGTATAGGGCGGAGAAATACTCTTTCTTGACGTCACCGGGATTACTGAGGCGCTGGGCCAACTGTTTGAACACGTCGTAGTGTTCGGTCGTCAAGAATTCAAGGTTGTTCATAGCTGTCGTTCCTCTCTGTATAGACGAAAATCAATCTGTTACTACTAATTCCACGATTTAATCAATTGTAACCCTCAGACGATACCCATACCCCTACTTGTATATGTAAATTTTTTTCAAATTCCAGGTTTTTATACATATTGATAGTGGAACTATACCTTTGTCGTGCATTTACCAGTTGTTCAAACAAAGGAGGAGTTCTATGTTTCGCCATCAGAAGGAATTACAGTTCGAAGTAAACGTCGACCGTCCGGATCCGCAGCTCGCCCGTCAAATCCAAGAAGTGCTCGGTGGTCAATTCGGGGAAATGACTGTCATGATGCAGTACTTGTTCCAAGGCTTCAACTGTCGCGGGGAAGAGAAGTATAAGGACATGCTTATGGACATCGGGACCGAGGAAATCGGCCACGTCGAGATGCTCTGTGCCCTCATCTCGCAACTGCTCGACGGGGCGTCACCGGACGACCAGGCCGAGGCGGCCAAAGACCCGGCGACGGCAGCCATCCTTGGCGGGATGAACCCCCAGCATTTGATTGTCAGCGGGCTCGGCGGACTGCCGACGAACTCGAACGGGGTGCCGTGGAACGGGTCGTATATCGTCGCGAGTGGGAACTTGCTCGCCGACATGCGCTCGAACTTGCATGCCGAGACGCAAGGACGACTCCAAGTCGCCCGTCTCTATCATATGACGAAAGATGAAGGGGTCCGGAAAGTATTCCGCAAGATGCTCGCCCGTGACCGCTATCACCAATATCAATGGATGGCAGCCATCGATGAGCTTGAGCAGAAGAACGGCGTCATCGTACCAGCAACCTTCTCTGCCAAGGATGAGCTAGAGGCTGAGCCACACGGTCTCGAGTTTTGGGACTTGTCGGAAGGCACTGAGTCGAGCCAAGGCAAATGGGCGACGGGCAGCGCGCCGGATGGTGCCGGCGACTTCGTCTATTTGAGCGACCCGGCCCCGCAAGGCCAGAAGCCGGTCATGGAAATTCCGGACAAATCGCTCTATCACGATTTAGATGCCCCGGGTGGTGTAGAGAAAGTCGTCAAGAAAGTCGCCGATCAAATCAAACGGAAATAAGAAAAAGGCTGGCTCGTGGGTCAGCCTTTTCATATGCGTCGAAGCGAGATGGCTTCGCGCATCTTCTGGAGCGATTCTCTGCCCTCTTCCCCGCGCCGCATCATGACGACAGTGAACAAAGCGTCAATCAGGCTGAGCTCGGCGATTCGCGAGGCGAGCGCCTCGGAACGGAACTCTGTCTCTTGCGATACGGTATAAAGGGCGACGTCACAGAGTTTTGAGAGCGGTGACTTCGCATAGTTCGTGATGGCGATCGTCGGGACGCCACGCTCGTTCAACACTTTCGCCACGTCGAGGGTGTCTTTCGAGGCGCCCGAGTGCGAGATGAGGACGGCGACGTCGTCGGTCGTCAGCTGTGACGCCGACATGAGCTGCATATGCGACTCCAAATTCGCCGTGACGAATAATCCGCTCCGGACGAACTTATGATACGCGTCGAGCGCGATGACGGCCGAGCCCCCGCTCCCGAAGAATTCGATGCGGCGGGCCGACAACAGTAGCGCCACCGACTTATCGAGTGAGGCCCCATCCAAGATTTGTCGTGTCGCCTCGAGTGTCTTCACGTTCGACGTGAAGATCTTCTCCGCAATCTCAAGTGGTGTGTCTTCTTGCGAGATGTCCTCATGAATGTCTTGGAGCGGTGCGACGACGTCGGTGGCAAGCGCGATTTTCAGCGCCTGATAGCCTTTAAAACCAACGCGCTGACAGAAACGGAACACGGTCGACTCGGCGACGTCGAGGTCGTCGGCGACTTGATTGATCGTATGGTGAATGATGCGTTCAGGCTGCTTCAAGATATAGTCGGCGATGCGTTGCTCTTTCTTGCCGAGTGTCGTATAGGCACCACGGATGCGGGCCAGGCCGTTCATCGATTCCATATGTCTCACCCTTTTTCTTTTTACGATACCGTTTCGAAAAAAATTCCGCAATCAAAGACTGACCTTCAATTTTATTTTCAACGAAGTGTTGATGTTGATTTGAAAAGGAAAAAAATTACTTCTAACGAATAACTGTATGTATTCTTACATAATTCAATAATCAGGAGGTCGGTTTGTGTTAGCTGAGATTAAAGGAAAAGTCAGTCGTACCGGTTCAAACTTATCAGAACGCTTAGAAGACAATTTAACAGGCAATGTCTTCGGTGCTCTACGCTATCTTCCCTTTTCAGACGGACTTGGAAAAGTATTAGCGAATTCAGTTCAATCATCGAATGTCGAATCAATCATCAAAGGAGTCACTGACGACTTTTGGGCAAATAAGATTGAATTTTGGCCATATGACCAAGAAGGTGAGCTAGATGCTCTACTCGCTTTTGATGACACCATTATCGGAATTGAGGTGAAATTTATTAGCGGCCTCTCTTCAGTGGATGATGCTGACGATGGCTCGTATACATTAAGTAAACACCAACTCGCAAGGGAATCTCGGATTGTTGCACGTAAAGGCACTAACAAGGAGAAGGTGCTTCTCTTCATTGCGGATCGACAAATGTGTAAGGCTGTAAAAGATGATATTGGAGATTCCAAAGAGTCCAATAGAAAGTTAATTGAAAACGGCGTCGAATTAGGGTTCATTTCTTGGCAAGATTTTTTTCATGAATTAAAACAATTAAATGGATTAGATCAGTTTCAACAGATTATCATCCAAGATTTAATCGAGTTGTTGACGAGAAAAGGGTTTGAGGACTTTATCAATATGGACATCAACGGAGCACCATTCATCCATACAGACCAATTATTCAACTTCAACATTTCAACCAATAAAGTAACAATCGATTTTATAAACGATACCCCAATCAACAAGGAGCTATATTATGAATTCAACTGAGAACGTGAGAAACGCCTTCCATGTCGTCTATAACACATACGAGAACATCCATAAGTTAATGGACTACACGAAAACCATCGCCCCGGAGAAAAGTCATTACGTCAGTGTCGTCGATAAGTTTCTACGCTACAAATCAGACAATGATTTTGCTGGTTGGTTCATCGGTGATTTCATTCTTATCTTTCAAAACAAAGACCACAATGAGTTCGAAAATGAATGGCGGGACGGACCGTTATATGTCATGGAGATTGAGTTGTATGATGAGGAATTAGAGTTGAAAGAAAGTCAGCTTCCTTGTATTCGATTGTCCAAATTTGTATATGACAATGAAACGATGCAGGGCTGGGGGAAAGGGTGCTCTCCGTCAAACCATTGGAGATTCTATTATCCATTACGCAATGCTGATTTGATGAACATTGAGTTGGACAATGGTTATTCTCGTATCACTCCCATTAATCAAGAAAGTAGCGATCGTCATTACTGGGGCGTGCAACATATCGTCAGTAAACAAATCCCTTTGATGGATGTCACGGCTGACAATGTCGTGGACAAAATATTCAAGACGTTCGATTCCCTTTAACCCCCCAGTTTTTCATATGTTTGACCGTCCCTCTCAATCATGAAGCGGGACGGTTTTTCGTTTATATGATTTCAATGTCTGCTGATAATAGGTTTATCCTTCTAATGTGCCAAACTATTGACCCACCGTGGAAAATATTCCCTTCACGTCAAGACAAATATGCTACGCTAGGAAAGCTCATTTTTGAGAAGCTGTCCGTTTTCGTCCATTTGTCCCGATATTATTAAAGAAAGGTTTGGTCCCCATCGAACACCATCTCCATAGTACATACAGTCTTCCCCTCGTCTTGTTATCCATCGCCGTCGCCGTCTTCTCGGCATTCGTCTCGCTCGATATTAGCAGCCGGCTCAAGTATGCCGAACGGGTGTCGCGCATCCGTTGGGTGAGCGCCGGTGCCCTCAGTCTCGGGCTCGGCATTTGGGCGATGCATTTCATCGGCATGTTGGCATTCCATTTAGAGGCCGACGTATCCTACCATATCGGTATCGTCATCGCCTCGATCATTCCAGCCATCGTCTCATCCGGGTTCGCCTTCTATATCGTCAGCCGGCAAACCGCACGACCACGTGACCTCGTCATCAGCGCCGTATTCATCAGCATCGGGATCGTCTCGATGCATTACGTCGGCATGGAAGCGATGCAGATGAACGCCGTGTTGACGTACGACCCGGTCATGTGGCTGTTATCGGCCGTCGTCGCGTTCGTCGCCTCGCTCGTCGGGCTGTATCTCTTGTTCTCGCTCCCAGACGTGTCGCGTTTCCATTGGCGCAAGCTCGTCTGTTCGCTGTTGATCGGGCTCGCCGTATCCGGGATGCACTATATCGGCATGGGCGCGGCCGAATTCACCCCGTTCGCGACGCCTCAAGCATTGACCGGCTTCTCGATGGACAGCACGCTCCTCGCCTTTTGGATCGGCGGCAGTGTCACCACGCTGTTCGTGCTCATGCTGATCTCGCTTCGCAATGAGAAGCAACTCGAGCGTCAGTCCATCGAACTCGAAACGAAGTTCCAGTCCGTCATCGAGTCGGCGAACGATGCCATCATCGTCGCGGATGCCGAACGTCGCATCGTGCAATGGAACCACGGGGCCGAGCGCCTATTCGGATATGCTGCAAGCGAGGTGCTCGGGGAATCGATCACGCTCATCATGCCCGAGCGCTTTAAAGTCGCACACGAACAAGGCATGAAACGCTATCGCGAGACGCGCGAAGCAAACGTCATCGGCCGTACGGTCGAGCTCGTCGGCTTGCGAAAAGACGGGACCGAGTTCCCGTTCGAGATGTCACTCGGCACGTGGGAGACGGAGGCGGGTCTCTTCTTCAGCAGCATCATCCGAGATATTAGTGAACGGAAGCAAATCGAAGAACAAATTAACGACCTCGTCTATTTGGACACGCTGACCGGCCTACCGAACCGCCGCCTGTTCAACGACCGGCTCGACGCCTTGCTTTCCCAAGGCAGCGAGTCGACATTCTCGTTGTTCTATATCGACCTCGACAACTTCAAGGTCATCAACGACCGATTCGGCCACTCATCAGGCGACGTCTTCTTGCGCCAAGTGACGGACCGGCTGTTGACGACGATTACTAAGAGCGACACGCTCGCCCGTCTCGGAGGGGACGAGTTCGTCATCCTGTCACCGAACACCGGCAGCAACTTAGCCGCCCACCGCGCCCAACAGATTACGAACGCGTTGAACCAACCGTTCTTGCTCGAAAGTGAGGACGTGTTCACGAGCCTATCGATTGGCATCAGCCTCTATCCGTCCGACGGGCGGACGGCCGATGACTTGTTGAAGAACGCCGACATCGCCATGTATCGGGCGAAAGAGGACGGCAAGAACGGCTTCCAGTTCTTCACGAAAGACATGAACGAGTCTGTCGCGCGCAAGTCACAGCTCGCGATGGCGCTCCGGAAAGGCATCGGCCGCGGCGAGTTCTCGATTCATTATCAGCCGCAAGTGCATCTCGAGACCGAGGTGCTCATCGGTGTCGAGGCGCTCGTGCGTTGGACCCACCCCGAGCTCGGTATGATCTCCCCGGCCGAGTTCATCCCGATCGCCGAGGAGACCGGCAGCATCCATCGTCTCGGCGAGTACGTCTTGAATGAGGCGTGCCGGCAGAACAAGGCGTGGCAGGATGCGGGCGTCGAACCGTTCCGCGTCGCCGTCAACATCTCGGCGCTCCAGTTCGCGCAGAAAGATTTGCCGGATATCGTCAGCCAGGCGCTCGAGGCGTCCGGACTCGCACCGGAATATCTCGAGCTCGAGTTGACCGAGACCGTCATCCAGAGCGCACAAAGTGCCATCGAGACGATGGAGGAACTCGTCGCCCTCGGCGTCCACTTGTCGATCGACGACTTTGGCACCGGCTACTCGTCTCTCAGCTATTTGAAGCTGTTCCCGATCGACACGCTGAAAATCGACCAACACTTCACGAAAAACATCGAGACGGATTCGAAGGACGCCGCCCTCGTCAAGACGATCATCCGGATGGCGCACGAGCTCGGGCTGAACGTCATCGCCGAAGGTGTCGAGACGAAAGCCCAAGTCGCCTTCCTCAAGGCCGAGGATTGTAACCAGGCGCAAGGCTACTATTACAACAAGCCGATGCCGGCCGAAGAGCTCGACTCGTTCCTGTATCCGTATAAGAAAAGTGTCTGACCCTCGTCCCGCCTACTCGTTAGGTCGGGACATTTTTGTGATGTTTTCGAAAAAAATTCCGCAATCTCTATTGAAAATCGAATTTAATTTGATATTATAGTGGAGAGATGGAAAAAAATTCGATTTAGAGGTGACGATATGCAAATCGGTTTGATTGGATTAGGCAAGATGGGATACAACTTGGCGCTCAACTTGAGCGACCACGGTCACAACGTCGTCGGGACGGACGCCGGGAACGTCGAGGCGACATCGAAGTTTGAAATCGTGCCGACGCTTGAAGACGTCCTTGCTAAGCTCGAGACACCACGTGTCGTCTGGTCGATGGTGCCGGCCGGTGACATCACCGAGTCCGTACTGGCGGAACTACTTGAGAAACTCGAGCCGGGTGACATCGTCATCGATGGTGGGAACTCGAACTACAAGCTGTCGGTCGCACGCTCCGAACAGTTCAGTGCCAAAGGCATCGCCTTCTTCGACTGCGGGACGAGCGGCGGCACAGAAGGTGCCCGCAACGGCGCCTGCACGATGGTCGGTGGTGACGCCGACGCCTGGCCGACGATCGAACCGATCTTCAAAGATCTCTCGGTCGAGAACGGCTACTTGTATACGGGACCGGCCGGCAGCGGCCACTTCTTGAAGATGATCCACAACGGCATCGAATACGGGATGATGCAGGCGATTGCCGAAGGGTTCGACATCTTGGAGAAGAGCCCGTTCGATTACGATTACGAACAGGTCGCCCGTGTCTGGAACCACGGCTCGGTCGTCCGCTCATGGTTGATGGAGTTGACCGAGAACGCGTTCTCGAAAGACGCGAAGCTCGACGATATCCGCGGCGTCATGCATTCCTCAGGGGAAGGAAAATGGACGGTCGAGACGGCGCTCGAGCTACAGGCGGCGGCCCCGGTCATCGCCATGTCGCTCATGATGCGCTACCGCTCGCTCGAGGACGACACGTTCTCAGGGAAAGTCGTCGCCGCGCTCCGAAACGAGTTCGGGGGCCACGCGGTCGTCAAGAAATAACCGCAAGGAAAAGGTCAGGGGTGGCCTTTTCCTTTGTAAATATTTGTAAACGGTTACACATACGGTAAAGGGGGAAATACATATGTCGGGTTCGACACTCATTTTAATCGCAGTCGCAGGGATTTTCTTGCTCTTATTCTTAGTCATGCGGACGAAGCTTCACGCTTTCGTCTCACTTCTCCTCGTCAGTCTACTCGTCGGGGTCGCGGCCGGTATGCCGCTCGGGGACGTCATCGCCTCGATCCAGAACGGGATGGGCGGGACGCTCGGCTTCGTCGCCGTCGTCGTCGGTCTCGGTGCTATGTTCGGGAAGATGTTAGAAGTCTCGGGTGGTGCGGAACGCCTCGCCCAGACGCTCGTCAATAAGTTCGGAGAGGACAAGGCGCAATGGGCGCTCGCCCTCACCGGCTTTATCGTCGCCGTCCCGGTCTTCTTCGACGTCGGCTTTATCATTCTCATTCCAATCGTTTATGGCCTCGCCAAAAAGACGGGCCGCTCGCTCTTGTACTACGGGATTCCGCTCCTCGCGGGTCTCGCCGTCACACATAGCTTCATCCCGCCGACGCCGGGTCCGATTGCCGTTGCCAACTTGATTGGTGCCGAGCTCGGATGGGTCATCTTGTTCGGGGTCATCGCAGGGATTCCGGCAACGATTCTCGCCGGGCCGATCTTTGCGAAGTATATCGCCAAGAAAATTCACGTCACTATCCCGGACTATATGGAGTTCGAAGAAATTGATACGTCGAAAGAACTGCCGAGCTTCAAGATGATCGTCTCGCTCATCTCGATTCCGCTCGTGTTGATTCTCGCCAATACGTTGTCTGCCGTCTTGCTTGAAGAAGGCAACGGCATCCGCACGTTCTTCACGTTCATGGGTCACCCGTTCGTCGCCTTGACGCTCGCGACGCTGCTCACGTTCATCTTCCTCGGCACACGCCGCGGCTATACGCGTGACGAAGTGCAAGAGATTGCGACGAAAGCGCTCGAACCAGCCGGGATTATCATCCTCGTCACTGGTGCTGGTGGCGTGTTCAAACAAGTGTTGATCGACTCAGGTGTCGGTGACGTGCTTGGAGAAATGATGGCCGGGTCAGCACTGCCGGCGATTGTGCTCGCCTTCTTGATTGCGGCCGTCGTCCGCGTTGCCCAAGGTTCGGCGACCGTCTCGATGGTTACAGCGGCAGGACTCATCACGCCGCTTCTCGAACTTCAAAATATCACCGGTGCCGCGCTCGGCCTCATCGTTATCTCAATCGCCTCGGGTGCGACGGTACTCTCGCACGTCAACGACTCAGGCTTCTGGCTCGTCAACCGCTACTTTGGTTTGGATGTGAAAGACACGCTCAAGTCGTGGACCGTCATGGAAACGATTATCGGATTGACCGGCTTCGCGGTCGTCTTCTTGATCAGCTTGTTTATCATTTAAGTTAGGAAGTGATGTGTGTGTACACGATTGGCGTCGATATCGGGACGACGAGTACGAAAGCCGTCCTGTTCCATAACCAGCAACAACTCGCGGTACATAACGTGTTGTACCCGCTCCTCACCCCGGACACGGAGACGGCCGAGCAAGACCTGGTCGTCATCTACGGAGCCGTGCTCGAGGCGATTTCCGCCGTTCGCGCCAAAGCCGACGGTCCGGTCCGCTTCGCCTCGTTCAGCTCGGCGATGCACAGCCTGATCGCGCTCGATGCGTCAGGCCGTCCGCTCACCCACAGCATCACGTGGGCCGACAGCCGGGCCAACCCGTATACGCAAGAGATCAAACGGAACTTTGATGCGAGTGCGCTCCATATGCGTACCGGCACACCGGTCCATCCGATGGCACCGTTATCGAAGCTGCGTTGGTTAAAAGCCGAGCATCCGGACGTGTTCAACCACGCGGCCAAGTTCGTCTCCATCAAAGAGTACGTCTTCTATCGCCTGACCGGGCGCTTCGTCATCGATCACTCGATCGCTTCGGCGACAGGGCTGTTCAATTTGAAAAACTGCGACTGGGATGCGGAGGCGCTCGACGTCGCTGGCGTCACGCCCGAGCAACTATCCGAGCTCGTACCGACGACGGAGATTTTAACGCTTAAATCGGATGTTGTTGAGACGCTCGGCTGGGACTTCCCGCTCGTCATTGGGGCGAGTGACGGGGTGTTATCGAACCTCGGTGTCGGGGCGTTCGAGCAAGGCGTCGTCGCCGTCACGATCGGGACGAGCGGTGCCATCCGCACGGTCGTCCGCGAACCGGTCGAGGACCCGAAAGGCCGCATCTTCTGTTACGCCTTGACCGACAAGCATTGGGTCATCGGTGGGCCGGTCAATAACGGCGGCATCATCTTGCGCTGGCTCCGCGACGAGTTCGCGGCGAGCGAGGTCGAGACGGCGAAACGGCTCGGGATGGACGCGTATGATGTGTTGACGCGCATCGCCGAGACGGTCAAGCCGGGCTCGGACGGTTTGTTGTTCCACCCGTACTTGATGGGGGAACGGGCCCCGCTCTGGGACTCGAACGCACGCGGTTCGTTCTTCGGCTTGAGTATCCACCATAAGCGCGAGCACTTCATCCGCTCAGTGTTAGAAGGCGTCATCTTCAACTTGTATACAGTCATGCTGGCGCTCGACGAATTGACGGGCGCACCGAATCGGATTCACGCGACGGGCGGGTTCGCCCAGTCGAGCCTGTGGCGCCAGATGATGGCCGACATTTTCGATACGCCGGTCGTTGTTCCGGAAAGCCACGAGAGCTCGTGTTTAGGTGCCGTCATGCTCGGCGAGTATGCGTTCGGGGACATCGACGACTTCACGGCCGTGCCGCAAGTGACGCATGAGCATACGCCAAACCATGAAGCGACAACGATTTACCGGGAGTTGCTGCCGATTTATATCCGGCTCTCTCGTCATCTCGCGGAAGAGTATGAAGCGATTGCCGCGTTCCAACGGAAGCATGTATGAGAAAAGACCAAGTTCATTGCGAACTTGGTCTTTCGTTTATCGCTCGTACGTCACCATGACGAACTGTCCGGACGTGCGTTGACTCGTCAGTTTCAACTTCGTCTCTTTCGTGCCTTCCGGGAAGAGTGGAATCCCTTCACCTAATACGACCGGGGCGATCGCGATTTCATAGCTGTCAATCAAGTCATGCTCCATCGCGGCTTTGATGACCTCGCCTCCCCCGACGAGCCAAATGTCCCCGTCGACGTCTTGTTTCAACCGTTCGATTAGCTGCTCAATCGGCTCGTCAGTGAATGTGACGTGCTCTGCTTCCCGGTCCGGGCTCCGCGTCAAAATGTAGTTCGGGATGTTCGCGTATGGATAATGATTGTCCTCGAGCCGGAGCACTTCCTCGTACGTTTTCCGTCCCATGATGACCGCGCCGACCGTTTGGAAGAAGTCGGCGTAGCCGTTGTCCCCTTCCCCCTCGACCGCGAACAACCAGTCGAGTTGATCGTTCGTGCGCGCAATTTTTCCATCTAAACTTGTCGCGATATATAAGACGACGTTTGCCATGATGAATTCCTCCTTGATTCGTGATACATTCAGCTTACTTGATAAACACGACAAAACATGACGGGAATGAATGAGATGAAAAAACGACATCTGTACTTAATTCGACTATTGAACCGGGGTCGACGGTTCACAGCGGATGAACTTGCTCTTGAAACGGGTGCCTCGGTCCGGACGATTCAGCGCGATATGCTGACGCTCGAGGAACTCGGCTATCCGATTTGGAGCGTCCCTGGTTCGGGTGGCGGCTACGAGATGTTGCCGAATCGACTCTTGCCACCGCTCCAACTTCGAGAACAGGAAGCGGTCGCGCTCTACCTAACCCTCAAATGGATGGAACAAATTCCGGACGTGCCGTTCGGCGACATGCGGGACACGCTGTCGGACTGGTATGTGAACGAATTGCCGCACGACCTCGAGACGAAAATCGCACAGCTCGAAAAGAACATCCTTTGGCTCGGGAATAAGACCGTCCCACCGGCGCCGTTCACGAAAGACGTGTTTCAAGCAGTCGAACAACGACGGAACATCGAGATGACATACGCCACGACGAAAGGCAGCCGCGCGTTCACTGTCGCGCCGGTCGGGATGGCGCTCCTCGATTTGAAATGGTACGTATTCGGTCTCTCGGATTACGGTCTGCGCCAATATCGCATCGACCGGATTGAAGCGATGCGCCTGCTCGATGAGACGTTCGAAGCGGACGACTTGGCGACGCTCCTCGAGGCGAGTGACGAACGAAGCGGTGTGACCGTTCGGCTCAAGCTCACCCCGCTCGGCCGCCGTCTGCTTGAAGACGTATTACCCGATATCAGCGAAAAGAATGAGTGGGACGTGCCGGAAGCCGAACTCCCGTTCTTGTCGCGGCAATTACTCGCGGCCGGGGCGGAAGTCGAGGTCGTCGAGCCGATTGAACTGCGGGAAATGATGCGGGAGCACGCGGAGCGGTTATGGAACCGGTATCGTTAATCAAATCGATGCTTTGTCCTCATGTAAGAATTGTCTTTATATGGTAATATGAGTCCATATTGCTACATGTAAAGGAGCGTTCGCATAACCAAGCTATCGTTTTCAAAATTATTTGTCTCAATCAGTGTCATCTCATTGTTCGCTATCATGGTGTACCTTAACGTCTCGACGCTCGAACTGAACGAGACGATCGGTTCAGGGCTGTTCTACTTGAAAGGCTATTATGAGGAAGGCAACATGATCGTCATTGAGCAAGGGATTGGCATCATCACGTTGCCGCTCGCCATCGGGCTCGTCGCTTCGACACTCATCAAAGGCGCTCAATTTTATCGTGCCTCGTCGGTTACGAACTAACCTTCTCATCTCGGACAAAGAGCCCAACCGTAAATCGGTTGAGCTCTTTTTTCAATTCGCTTGGTCCATCTCTTTATGCAGTTTGAGCAACTCATTCTTGTACAAATCCGAGCGTCCTCCAAAGATGGCCTGGATGTTATTTTTCACTTTCACGACCCCGGCTGCCCCGAGTGCCTTCAACTCGTCCTCATCGATTTGGGACACATCTTTCAATTCGACACGGAGACGTGTGAAACAGGCATCGATATCGATGATGTTGTCACGGCCACCGAGCGCCTCTTGAATGGCAAGTGCCGTCGTTTGGATTGATGTCTTTCCTGATTTCTTTTCATTGTAGTCTTTGCGGGTAAACAGTTTCGTCTCTTGTCCCCCTCGGCCCGGCGTCGCCAAGTTCCATTTTTTAATCGCGAACGTGAAGATGCCGTAATAGACGAAGAAGAATCCGGCCCCAACGACGAGGTTCATCCACCAGCGCGGCGTCCCTGGCAACACATTCACCAAGACATAGTCAATCAATCCCGAGCCACCGGCCCAGCCGATATGGGCGTCAAGAGCGTACATGAGCGCAAACGACACCCCTGTCAACACACTATGCACGACGTAAAGAAGTGGTGCAATGAATAAGAACGTGAACTCGATCGGTTCGGTGATCCCGGTCAAGAACGCCGTCCCTGCCGCTGCGAGCAAGAGGCCACGCACGACGGGACGCTTGTCCGGGTCGGCCTGACGGTACATGGCGAACGCCGCTCCAAGAAGACCGAACATGACGGTCGGGAACTTGCCGGCCATAAAGCGTCCGGCCGTCACGTCGACACCTTCTGCGATTTGGGCGAGGAAAATATATTGGTCCCCGCTCACAATCGAACCGCCAACCGTCTCCGTGCCGCCAAGTGACGTCCATAAGAACGGTGCGTACCAGATGTGATGTAATCCGGTCGGAATCAATAACCGTTCGAGCATTCCGTATAATCCGACGTAAGCCGGATTCGTCGCATCACTCGCGATGACATTCGCCATCGCTGTGAGGCCGGTCTGAATCGGGGCCAAATGAGCATCATAAAGAAACCGAGCAAGATGGAGAAGAATACCATGACGATACCGACCGAACGATCTCCGGCGAAAAAGCCGAGCATCTCTGGCGGGTTGAACGTATGGAATTTTTTATACACCCAGACCGCAAGCAAGCCGACCGCGATCCCACCGAGCACACCCGTCTCAAGTGACGGGATACCGAGCAACATGCCGTACTCCCCGCTCTCAGCCGCCATTTCCGGTGTGATCCCAAGGGCAATCGAAATCGTCGTGTTCATGATGACGTAGCCGACGAGTGCGGCAAGTGCCGCAATTCCCGACCCACCGGACAGACCAACCGCGACGCCAATCGCAAAGATGATTGGCAAGTTGGCGAAGATACTCAACCCGATTTGAAGCATCCCGGCACTGATCGCTTCGACCGTCCCGTTCTGTAAAAACGTCTAACTTTCTGAAAGCGGACCTGTTAGCGTCGCGCCGAGACCAAGTAAAATACCGGCCGCCGGCAAGAGCGCGACTGGCACCATGAGCGCCTTCCCGAATTTTTGAAATACCCCGAACCATTGACTCATTTGATTCACTCTTCATGTGTAAGCGTTATCAATTCCCAAAACGAACAAAGGGGAATGACTCCCCTTCGTCTTTAGCGTGCGACCGTCTCCCGTTGTTTGAGGGCCGGCCAATAGTTTTCGTTCTCGTTAATCAAATCGTCAAGGATTTGACGGGCGACCGGCGCATCGACGACGGTCCGGTTGAGCGTGAGTGCCTGGAGTGCCTTTTCATAGCTGTTCTCGAAATAGGCGTCGACGACGAGCTGTTCGTAGGCGAGCTGTCCTTCAATCATCCCTTTGTAGAAGCGAGGAATGTGTCCGACAGCGAACGGTTTCGGTCCACGGTTCGTGAGCATCGCCGGCACTTCGACCATCGCATCATCCGGCAAGTTAGCGATGATGCCGTCGTTCTTCACCATGACGATGAAGATGTCGCCATTGTTGTAGGCGAGTGACGCTGCGACGCGAATCATGTAGCAACCGTGGATGTCGACTTCAAGATGCACGTTCTCGAGCGAGTCGTCAGCGATGATTTGATCGCACGTCGAGAAGACACGTTGTTGGCGGCCGTTGATGACTTGACGGGCCCGCGTGTTCTCTACGTCTTCCTTCTCCGCCATGTCGGACGGATACAAATAATACTGAAGGTACGTATTCGGCAAGTATTCCGGGAAGTCGGTGAGCATCTTCTCGACTTGCTTGAACGTCTTGATCCAAGATGGGTCGTTTGCGATCTCTGAGTCTTCTGGGATAAACCCGTCCTCTAAGATGGCGCGCTTGATGTCTTCCGTCAATTCGTTGCCTTCTTTGTCATAGATGCCTGTGAACCAACCGAAGTGGTTGAGGCCGAAGTATTCCGGCACGAGATCCCAAATTTCTTTGCCGAGAATCTTCGCGTAGCTCACCATGATTGCGGCCGGCATGTCACAGATATTCAAAATCTTTTTGTCATTCGGGTAGGCACGCTTCAACGCCTCGGCGACGATTGCGGCCGGGTTCGTATAATTTAAGATCCAACCGTCCGGTGAGCCTTGGCGGATGTCTGCGACGAGATCAATCATGTCCCCAATCGACCGCATCCCGTACGACATCCCACCCGGTCCACACGTCTCTTGTCCAACCACGCCGTGACGGAGCGGAATCTGTTCATCTTTCTCGCGCATCTCCAGGCCGCCCGTTCGAATTTGAACGAAGAAGAAGTCCTTGTCGCGGAAGGCGTATTCTTTGTCCGTCGTATACTCGAACAGCTCGAGCTCTGGGTAATGCTCACGCAAGATGATTTCAGTCGCTTTGGCGACACGCTCCTGGCGCTCACCATCCGTATCGTAAAACGTGATTGAACGTAGTGGGAAGTGAGCCTTCTCTTCGATCAAGCTCATAATCATACCGATTGTGTACGTGCTGCCGCCACCGACGACGACGAGGCGTTGTCCTTGTTTCATGTGTGCGTTCCCCTTTCGAATACATATCTTATTGATTACAATACAAATTTAATACATATTATTTTAAACGTCAACAATATTTTTGAAAACATTTTACTTTGTGTATACTAGAAGTATGAATTCAGGTCGAAATCGGAGGGTCAGTCATGAAAGCAAAATCACCGCTCTACCAACAAGTCGCCCACAAAATGCGCACGTTTATCGAGTCCGGCACGTGGGCGCCCGGTGAGGCGATTCCGACCGAGGCTCAACTCGTCGAAGAGTTCAGCGTCAGTCGAGTGACTGTCCGGCAGGCGGTCAAATTGCTCCAAGAGGAAGGTCTCTTATGGAAACGACAGGGCAGCGGCACATACGTCCAGTCCGAAAAGATTGAACACAACATGTACGAATTAAAAAGCTTCACGGAAGACATGAAACGAGAAGGGAAAGAAGTGACGAACAAAGTACTCACCTTCACGTTGCAGCCACCGAGTGAGAAAGTGCGAGAGGCACTCGAACTCGAAGATGGCGAGCTCGTCTTCTACGTGAGGCGCCAACGATTCGCAGACGGCGAACCGCTCATCGTCGAGGACACATACTTGCCGCTAAAGCTGTTCCCCGACTTGACGTACGAAGTGATGTCGCAATCGAAGTACGCCTATATCGAAGAAGTCAAACAGTTCAAGATTGCGGACAGCGTCCAAGAGTTCATCCCGGTGCTCCCGACAAAAGAGATTGCCGAGATGCTCGGAGTGAGTGAACGAACGCCCGTACTCAAAGTCGAACTCTATTCGTTTCTTATGGATGGCAGTCGGTTTGAGTTCACAGAAACGTATTTCAAGAGTGAAGAATACCGCTTCATCATCCGCGCCGGACGAAGACATTAAAAAGGACCTGTGAATCACAGCGATTCACAGGTCCTTCGTCAGTTAATGACGATCGACAACTTATAATTGACGTACTTGCTGAGCCCATCCAAAAAAGCGTTCAGCTCTTGGTTCGACGGGAATCGGCACTCCAAGACGTAACAGCCGTCCCCGCTCACCTTGTAGTTATTGCGGACGTATGGCCGGTGCTCCTCGAGGAACATGAGGTACGGGTCGTGGAACGTGCTCGACGTAAAGATGGTGATCATCGCGTGAACCGGTAACCCGAGCTTGTCCTCATTCACGCGAATCGTATACCCTTCGATGATACCGAGGTCTTCGAGCTTCTTGACGCGCGTCGCCGTCGCCTGCCCGGTCAAGTGCACGTGTGCCCCGAGTTCTTTCATCGTTATCCGGCTGTTCGCCTGTAACGCCTCGATGATGAGGCGGTCAGTTGGATCGAGCATGGGTGACTCCTTTCACGATTCAAGCCAATCCGTCCAAACACTTGATTCGTGTTATGTATGAAACGACGGCTGCTTGTTAGACTGTACATACATTATAGCTAAAAGGAGAGATTTTTCTATGCACGTGCAACTAATCCGTAATGCCACACTCCGCGTCGAATACGCCGGAAAGACGTTCCTCATCGACCCGTTCCTCGGGGAAAAAGGCGCCTATCCCCCGTTCCCGAACTCGGAACGGCAAGACGCTAATCCATTGGCCGACCTGCCAATCGCGATCGACGACATTCTGACAGGCATCGATGCCGTCATCTTGACCCACCTGCATCTCGACCACTACGACGAGGTCGCGAAACAAGTTCTGCCGAAAGCGATCCCGCTGTTCGTTCAAAACGAGGATGATTTGACTGTCATCGAAGGCGACGGCTTCACGAACGTGACCGTGTTGAGCGACACGACAGCATTCGAAGGAATCAACCTCACGAAGACAGCTGGGGAGCACGGTCGCGGTCCGATTTTAGAAATGGCCGGTCTCGTGTGCGGTGTCGTCTTCACCCACCCTACGGAACAGACGCTCTATGTCGCCGGGGACACGGTCTGGTATGACGAAGTCGCCAAGACGATTCAAGCGCATCAACCAGCAGTCATCGTCGTCAACGCCGGGGACAACCATTTCGTCGAAGGCGGGTCGCTCGTCATGAACGAAGAGGACGTCCGCCATGTTCACGAGGCTGCCCCGTCGGCGACGATTATCGCGGTCCATATGGAAGCGGTCAACCATTGGAAACTATCGCGTCCTGACTTACGTGCCTATGCGGCATCACACGGCTTCGCCGATCGCCTCATCGTTCCTGAAGACGGCGAGACGATTTCACGCTAACGATACGATGCCCCTGACCTTCCACGTCAGGGGCATTTTTAGCTTCATTTTTGACTCCTGTTTGTGGTATTCTATGCTTCATACCGATGCCATGTCACCCGTTTTTTGCCTCGAGGGAGTTTTGTTTGGATGATGAAACGTGTCATTTTGCTCATGTCGATTTTTTTGTTGATCAGCTCCCTGTCTCAGGCAGCGATTCCGAAACCGAAAGCTTATAACGACCGCAGTCTCATCTATTTGACGCTCGATGACGGACCGAACCGGAAGACGGGCGCGCTGCTCGATGTCTTGAAGAAGCATCGGGTGAAGGCGACCTTCTTCATTCTTGGGAAGAATATCAAGGGCAATGAGCACCTCATCCGACGCATCGTCGCCGAAGGCCATCTCATCGCCTTGCATGGGATGACACACGTGCGCGAGGAGTTTTATGCGTCGCCGATGACGGCCGTGCGTCAAATGAAGGACGTACAACGTCTCATATATGAACTGACAGGCATCCATACGAACATGGCCCGCACGATTTACGGTAGCGACGCAGGGATGACGCCTGCGCATTGGCAAGCGATGGACGAGGCCGGTTTCGAGATTTGGGACTGGAACGTCGGCAGTCTCGATCACATCTATAAGAAAGACAACGCGCCAATCGAGCAGCGTGTGTTCAATCGGCTCGAGGCAAATTTCGAGATGAATATCGCCTCGATCATCTTGGCACACGATCACTCGATGACACCGCAAGCGCTCGATACAATCATCCGCTACGCGAAAGAACGCGACTATGAGTTCCGGACATTAGAAGGGGTTCATCCCCCATACAACTTTTTCAATCCGTGGGAACCGAATGAATGACACATGCTGAGTCCACGTGGGCTCAGCTTTTTGTTTGCTCGAAACTTTATGTTCTTTACGCCGTATACAATAGGAACAACCAGCAAAGGTGGAACCTACATGCAACTCGATGTCCGAACATTTCCTAAATCATTTCTCGATGGTCAATTCGATTCAATCTATAACCAGACGACCGACTCATTCAAACAGCAGACCTCGCTCGACACGTTCTACCGGCTCGCCACTTCATTCAATGAAGGTGTTCGCCGCTATCGGGTCGTGAATGACATGAAATTGAACGGAAGCCGTCATCTCGTCTGGATGGATGACCGGAAGGAACGCGTACTCAGTGTCACGTTCAATCAGGACGACCTCATCGAGGACCTACTCATGACGCCACATCAACCCGATTCGAGGGGCGACCGTCGCTTCACGAAACATACATACCACCTCCCGTTCACGGATGACTGGCTCGTCGTATCAGGCGGTACACACCCTGGTGAGAATCGGCACTATCCGGAACGCGCGCAACGATACGCCTACGACTTCATAAAAGTGAACAACAACTGGTCATACAACAAGACAAAGTCCGGGAACCACTCGTTTTATGCGTTCGGGGAACGCGTTATCACACCGTTGGACGGGACGGTTGTTAACGTTGTCGATGATCTGCCGGACGTTCCAGATTCGAGTCACCCCTTCGGCAATCACGTCATACTGGAGCACGCCGACGGCGAGTACAGTCTCCTCGCAAACCTTGAGGCCGGTTCAATCGCCGTCAACGTCGGGGACCGTGTCAAGACACGCCAATTGATCGGTCGTTGCGGCAACTCGGGGGATTCGTCTGAACCGCACCTCCACTTCCAAGTGATGGACAGTCCCGACCTGGCATCCGCCACCTCGCTTCGGATTCGGCTAAAAGGGAGAAAGAATCCGGTTCGTGGTCAAATCGTCAGACCGAAACCATCCAACTCATCAGATCATACGGTCTTGGCCGCTGATTTTTTATTTGAACTCGCGCTCGCGGTTCCCAGACTCTTGTTTAATTTTTGGCGGTAATCGTTCACTACAAAAAATGTCCCCGCATCGATGGATGTGGGGACATTTCTGTTACATCTCGAGTTCTGTGAACGCAAGCGGGACGAGCTCTTCAAGCGTCACTTCTTTCACGTCGGCGTTGCCGTTCGTGAGCAGCACTTTGAAGTCCGGGTCGCCGAACTCGACGAGCACTTGGCGGCAGATACTGCATGGCGGCAAGAAGTCGACCGTGTCGCCTGACACCGCGACGGCTTCGAAGTCACCTTTTTTATAGCCTTGCGCGACCGCTGTGAAGATGGCCGTGCGCTCGGCACAGTTCGTCGCACCGAATGAGACGTTCTCGACGTTGACACCGTCGATGACCGTACCGTCCTTCATGAGAAGCGCTGCTCCGACGCGGAAGTTCGAATACGGCGAGTAGGCGTTCTCTTTCACTTGGCGGGCACGCTCGACTAATTGTTGTTGGTTCATGGGATCATGGTCCTCTCTGACTCGAAATGAACTGATGCCAGTTCCCGGCCTCTCTTTTTTGGGCAGGATTTTTAGCATACACCTCAAGCGATAGAGAAGTCAATGAAATTTTGAAAGCGGTCACACTGTTGTGTCAGTTTTGAAACGTCAGCTCGACCGTCCCGCTCCCGAGTAGCGGTGCAAGCGTGGAGAAGTCCTCGACCCGACCGATGCGCGTATACGCATAGCTCGTCTCGACGTCTTCATAAAACAAGACGAGACAGTCATCTCCATACAGCATGACATCCCCAGCCCGAATCGAGCTGACACGTTCCGGGTTCGTCGGGAACGGTTCGTCGAAATAGAAATACTTCTCGTTCTGATGCAAGTCCTGCATCGACAACGTGAGTGGCAGACGGGCTTGGAGCGCTTCGGCTGTCGGGTTGGTTTCGAAACGTATTGAGACGTTTAGTTCTTCCACTTGTGACGTCACTCCTTCCTGATTCTCCGGCTTCCTCACCGTGTCGTCCCCACACCCAGCGAGAAACAACATGGAAGCGACTAATCCGAGCCGGATGACGTTCATGACGTCTGAACGATACGGGCCGGTGTCCCGGCGACCGTCACATTGTCCGGGACGTCTTTTGTCACCGTCGCGTCAGCTGCGACGATGGCGTTCTCGCCGATGGTGACACCCGGCAAAATCGTCGCCCCGGCCCCAATCCAGGCGTTCCGTTTCACGCGAATCGGCTTCGTGATCAAGCCGCGCCGTTCGGTCGGGTCGGTCGGATGATTGACCGTCAGTAACTTGGCGAACGGGCCGATCAAGACGTGGTCCTCGATGTCGATGCCGCCGAGATCGGTGAACATGACGCCACGGTTGATGAAGATGTCTGTCCCGAGCGTGATGTGTTTCCCGAAATCGGTATAGAACGGCGGTAGCACCGTGACCGAGTCCGCGACGTCTTGCCCGAGCAACTCCGAGAGCGTCCGCTGGAACTCGTCTTTCGGCAAGTACTGATAATTCAGGCGCATGAGCGTCGGCTCGATGGCTCGTTGAATGTGATGAATCTCTTCAAAGACGGCTTCGCCCGCAGCGATCGTTCGACCGGACACGCGTTCTCTCAATCCGCTACCCATCATCACACCTGTTGTTTCGTCGGACGGATGATGAGGTTGCTGACAGAGACCCGGTCCGGTGTGTCGATGGCGTAGACGACCGCTTCAGCCACGTCCTCGCTCGTCAATCCCCACTCGGTTTGCGCCTCATGGAGCGCCTGGGCGGCTTGTTTGTCACTGATCGTGTTGTACAGCTCGGTCTGGACGGCTCCCGGTGAGATGATCGTCGATTTGACGTTGTTCTCCCGCTGTTCTTGGCGCAAGCCTTCCATGATGGCGCGGACCGCGAACTTCGTCCCGCAGTAGACGGCCGACTCCGGATAGACAACGTGGCCGGCCACCGAATCCGTCGCGATGATATGACCCGACTGTTGACGTTCCATGATTGGAAGCACGGCGGCAATCCCGTTCAACACCCCGGTCACGTTCACATCGAGCATGGCCTGCCACTCGTCACGGCGCCCGTCGACAAGTGGCGCGGTCGGCATGATCCCGGCGTTGTTGAACAAGACATCGACATGCCCGAACGTGTCGAGTGCAGTCTTCACCACCGCCTCGACAGCTGCGTAGTCCGTGACATCGGCTTGCTGGATGACGATGTCAGCCTCGGGATGCTTCGCTTGGATGGCTTCCAACCGGTCGAGACGACGGGCGGCGAGCACGAGTTTCGCGCCCCGTTCGGCCAATAGATGGGCCGTCGCTTCGCCGATCCCGCTCGACGCCCCCATGATGATGACAACTTTGTTGATGGTCATAATCCATTCCTCCTTTGAATGACTCTAGTATAGGAACGGACAAGCGTCATGTCTAATGCTACTATTTGATTAAGAACCATAACGAAAACGCATGGAGGGATGACATGGAGCTACAACAACTACGGTACTTCCTCGCCGTCGCGAGCGAAAAGAACATCACGCGCGCGGCCGAACATTTACGACTGTCGCAACCCGCACTGTCCCGGCAAATCCATCAACTCGAGGACAGTCTCGGCGGACCGTTGTTCGAGCGGAGCCAAGGCGGCGTCACGCTGACGGAACGACGCTACTATTTGGCCGAACACGCCAAAGAGATGGTCCGTCTGGCCGATAAGATCTCGATCAACTTGAACACGGCGACACCCGTCAGCGGAGAACTGTACATCGGCGGTGGCGAGACGGAGACGCTCACCTCGGTCGTCGAGACGTTCCGACAGATGAAACAGCTTCATCCCGACGTCAAGTTACGTCTGTATAGCGGCAACGGAGACGACGTCATCGACAAGTTGGACCGAGGCATCCTCGACTTCGGGGTCGTCATCGAACCAATCAATCTGGCCACGTACGCCTCCCGCGAGCTCCCTCATGTCGACCGTTGGGGCATCTTGACGCGCCGTGACAGTCCAGTCGGACAAAAGAATGCCATCGAGACCGGGAATCTTCTCGACTTACCGCTCATCTTGTCAGAGCAATCGCTCGTCGACCGGCATTTGTCGGCCCGGCTCGGCATCGATTTGACTGAAACGGACGTCGTAGCGACGTATAACCTGCTCTATAACGCCTCGCTCCTCGTCCGGGAAGGCATCGGCCACGCGCTCTGTCTTGACGGGATCATCAACACGCAAGGGACCGAGTTGGTGTTCGTTCCGCTCTATCCCCCGCTCACGTCTTCCGTCCATTTGATCTGGAAGAGCGGGAGTCGTCTGTCAAACGTCGCCTCAACATTTTTAGAGCTGTTCGATGAACGGGAAACGGCCACCTAAATACGGCGGCCGGAATCGAGGCGCAATATGTGCGCCAACTGCTCGTTCATCTCGTCCGGGGTGGCCGCGAAGTCGTGTTCGGCCCAATGGATGATCATCCCGACGATGGCGTTCGCTTGATACGAACAGAACAACTCATGGTCAATCTCATCTTGCTTGTGCGCCGCCGTGTCGCGGAGGAGCAACTTGCGCACTTCGTCGAACAACATGTAATAGTACGCGAGCGGCACGTTTTTCGAAAAGACGATGCGATAGAAGTCGACGTACGTCTGGACGTGGTGAAAGATGCGGATCGTCGACGGTTCGAGTTCACGCGGATTGAGCAGCTTCACATGTCGATACGGCTCCTCATACGACTTGGCGAGGTCGGCGGTGATTTCTTGGAAATACTCCTCGAATACGTCCTCGACCCGTGCGTAATGCAAATAAAACGTGCCCCGATTGACATTTGCCACACGACAAAGTTCCGAAATCGTCACTTGTTCGAGCGAACGATTCCTCAATAATTCGACGAGCGCCTCATGAAGCGCTCGTTTTGTTTTGATGACACGCAAGTCCGGCTTCATAGTTTGCACATTCCTCTCAACAGTTATGGCTGGAAGTGTTGATTACTCAACAGAACGTCTCTTTTTTGATGATTGTAAGCGCTTTCTAACATTCATTATAATAGTTATTGAACACATGTTCAATTAAAGGAGGAGACAGTCATGCGGTTATCGGGGAAAGTGGCGATTGTCACAGGTGCAGCATCAGGAATGGGGAAAGCAATCGCGGAGCTTTACGCGAAAGAAGGAGCTCGCGTCGTCGTCTCGGATATGAATCTCGATGGGGCACAGGCCGTCGTCGAGGGGATTTCGGGCGAAGCGTTCGCCATCCAGACGGACGTCACGTCTGAAGAGGCGTTGCAGCAGTTGTTCGATGAGACGGTGAAGACGTTCGGTCAAGTCGACATCCTCGTCAACAACGCCGGCATCATGGACGGGATGGAACCGGTCGGTGAGATCTCGAACGAGCGCTGGGAGAAAATCTTTGCTGTCAACACGGTGTCGGTCATGAAATCGATGCGGATTGCCGTCGACTTGTTCACGAAGCAAGGTCACGGCGTCATCGTCAACAATATCTCGGCCGGCGGCTTGTACGGCGCTCGGGCCGGCGCGGCCTATACGGCGTCAAAACACGCCGTCGTCGGATTGACGAAGAACACGGCGTTCATGTATGCCGACCAAAACATCCGTTGTAACGGAATCGCACCGGGCGCGGTCGCGACGAACATCGGCTCGACGATGACGAACATGAGTCAGGCCGGGTTCGGTCGCCAGCAACTTGGGATGGCCATCAACCCACGCATCGGACAACCAGAAGAGATTGCTCAGCTCGCCCTCTTCCTCGGCTCGGACGAATCGAGTTTCATCAATGGTCAAGTCGTCGCCATCGACGGCGGTTGGACCGCCTACTAAACCAAAAAATGAGCCACATCCAAACGCGGGATGTGGCTCATTTCTCGTTATAGCTCCCCTCTCCGGTTCATCCGGATTAAGAGATAAATCAAATACGGCGCTCCGACCATGCCGGTGATGACACCGACCGGGTAGCGGGCCGTGAAGGCGAACTGACCGATGAGATCGGCTGCGAGTACCAAGATGACCCCGACGAGTGCCGCCGGAATGATTGTCGAACGCCCGTCCCCGACGAGCCGCTTCGCAATCGGTCCCGCCAGGAACGCGACGAACGCGATCGGTCCGGTCGTCGCCGTCGCGAGCGCGAGCATGAGCACCGAGGCGACGATGAGCAGGACGCGCGTCTGGTTCGTCTTGACACCGAGCGACGTCGCCGTCATCTCCCCGAGCTCTAAAATCTGGAGCTGTCGGCTGAGTCGGAGGATGACCGGGAGGCAGAGCGCGACCGCGATCATGAGCGGCGGGAGCGTCTCCATCTTCACCCCGTTCAAGCTACCGCTCAACCAGCGCATCGCCGTCCCGACATCGTTTTGGCGGCTGATTAGCAACAGATAGTTGATGACCGCTGTCAGCATCGCCTGAATCCCGATGCCGACTAAGACGAGCCGGCCAATCGAGAAGGCGGCGCCTTTCGACAAGAAGTAGATGGCGAGGACGGTCAACAGCCCGCCGATAATCGAGATGATGGAGACGAACGTATCGCTCGCCTGTAAGACGACGATGCCGAACACGGCCGCCGCACTCGACCCGGTCGTGATGCCGATGACGTTCGGGTTGGCGAGCGGGTTACGGAGCATCGTTTGGAACACCGTGCCGGCGATTCCGAACGCGAGTCCGGCGAAGACGCCGGCGAGCATGCGCGGCAGACGGATCGTGCCGACGGCGAACGAGGCGCCCGGTACTTGTTCCCCGAACAAGACACGGATGACGTCCGCGACTGGATAAATCGTGTTGCCGAGCATGAGCATCGTCGCGCTCAACGTAAGGGCCAGCGCGAACAAGACGAGCGTCACGAAGACGGTCCGTTGCCGGCGCTTGCGACTGTTATGGATGATGGGTTGAATCGATTGGTTCGTCATACGCCACGCACCTTCACTTTCATCGTCAAGGCGATCAAAATCGGGGCCCCGACGAACGCCGTGACAATCCCGACTTCGAGTTCCCCGGGACTGCCGAGCAAGCGCCCTGCCACGTCAGCGAACGTCAATAAAATCGCGCCGGTGAGTGCCGACATCGGGATGATATAGCGTTCATCCGCTCCGATGACCAAGCGGACGAGGTGCGGCGCCAAGAGACCGATAAAGCCGATTGGTCCAGCCAGTGCCGTCGCCGCCCCGCACAAGATCACACCGGCGAACGAGGCAATCAATTTCAACGTGCCGATGCGGACACCAAGACCTGTGGCGAGCTCTTCCCCGAGCGCCAAGATGTTGAGGGACGGTGCCGCCAAGATGGCGATAATGATACCGCCGATAAAGAATGGCAGGAACGTCATAATCGAATCCATTGTCCCGGCCCCGACGCTACCGACTTGCCAGAACCGGAACTGGTCCATGACGTTCGAGCGCGGAATCATGATGGCCATGACGAGTGACGACAAGGCCGCACTCGTCGCCGCGCCGGCCAAGACGAGTTTGAGTGGCGTCGAACCGCCCCGACCGAGCGACCCAATGCCGAACACGAACGCCGCCGTCAAGAGCGCCCCGGCGAGCGCGAACCAGATATAGTCGCTCGCGGTCGAGATGTTGAAGAAGGCAATCCCGACGACGACGAACAGCGCCGCTCCTGTGTTGACTCCGAGAATGCTCGGGTCGGCGATCGGGTTGCGCGTCACCGACTGCATCAATGCGCCCGAGACACCGAGTGCTGCCCCGCACATGAAACTGAACACCGTCCGAACGACCCGCTGCCGGACGATATCCGCTTCATACGACTGAACAGCCGGACGGAATAAACCGTCAAGCAGTTCATCCCATCCGACTGTCCGTGAGCCGAAAGCAAGCGAAGCGAGCATACAGACGACGAGCAGGACGAGCGACCCTACGAGGAGGAGCCCGAACCGTTTCGGCGTGTGTAACTTCTTCGGCATATTCATTTGATTACTCGACTTTCGCGAGTGCTTCTGACACGAGTTTCACATAGTCGTCAATCGTATATTCGATTGAGAGTGGTGATGGTGTCCCAGCAGCCGCGAGCGGCGTGTTATCTTCGATCATGACGACCGAACCGCGTTTGATGGCCGGCACTTTGCTGTAGAGCGGGTCAGCTTGAAGTGCTTTCAACGTCTCTTCGTTCCCGTAGGCGACGAAGATGTCGACGTCGTTCAAGATGTCAGCGTTCTCTGAGCTGAGCTCGAGGTAGAAGCTGTTCTCATCTTTGATTTGGCTTGTGATGTTCTCAGGGTACTCCATGCCGAGCTCTTCGATGAAGGCACCGCGTGGGTCACCCGTCGTGTAGATGTAGAACTTCGACAGGTCGTCTGGGCTGAGCGCGACGAATGCCGCTTTCTTCCCTTTCATCTCCGGTACTTCAGCTGCCTTGTCGGCGATGAGTTTCTCTGTGTCTTCAATCAACTGTTTGCCTTCTTCTTCCATGCCCATGGCCATTGAGTCGTAACGAACCGTGTCCTGCCATGATGACACCCAAGGCGTCTCTTGGTATGCGACGACCGGTGCGATTTCTGTCAACGTGTCGTAATCTTCTTGCGTGATGCCTGAGTAGGCGGCAAGAATGACGTCCGGCTGTGAATCAGCGATCGCTTCGAAGTCGAGACCGTCCGTATCTTGATAGATGTTCGGGTTTTCTTCACCGAGATCTTTCAACTTGTCAGCCGTCCACGGCAACATGCCGCTGCCGTCTTGGACTCCGTAGTTCGCAGCCGAGAAACCGACTGGTACGACATCAAGCGCGAGCGCGACGTCTTGGTTCGACCAACCGACCGTTGCGACGCGTTCCGGCTTCTTGTCGATGACCGTCTCGCCTAACGCGTGTTTGATGGTAATCGGATAGCCTTCTGCCGTTTCGGCAGACTCATCTGTCGTGGCTGCATCTTCATTGTTCGCGCCGCATCCTGCGAGCACGAGCACGAAGGCAGACATGATGATGAACATATGTAGCAATTTCTTGTAGCTGTTCATGTCCTAGTCCCCTTTTTCTGTATGACAACGTTTTACGCCGACATTGATAATCATTATCAGTTATGAGTATAGGATGAATCGAGTAGCGCTGTCAATCTGAACTTCAAGATATCTTTCGGAAAATAGAAACAGCCCGCCTTTCTCAACTGGTGAGACGCGGGCTTTCGTCATAACGTTTGATTGGCCAAGTTGATCAGTTGTTGGACCGGTAAGCGGGTCTCGTTGTCGAGTTCGACGGAGTTGCCATCGATATAATAGATGATTCGAGCAGTGAAGCCGTTTTTGTTAATCCACCATAAACCTTGTGACGTCGATTCCGCTTCATCATAGAAGGCAGAGGTCCCGTCCGCAAGTACGTATTGGTCTCCGTATGACGAAATATCCTCTATGTCATCAGGTTCCTCGACGACTTTATCGACAATATAACGTAGCTCTTGTGACGTCTCTTCGTTTACATAATGAAACACGAAACTATGAAGATCATGCGGCACTTGGATGTCGACTTCTGTGTAACGCCGAGTGATTTCAAACGGAAACACAATCGGTTCTTCAAACGTGTGTTCAATCGGTGGGTTTGGTGGGTCAGGCCAATCCGTCGTTAATTCAAACAACGCTAAAATGACAATCAGCCAACCTAGTAACCTTATCAATCGTTTCATGTTCATCTGTCTCCGCTCGCTTCATCATTGAATTTGATTCCACGATTGATGATACGCCTCAACACTTCCCTTGGGTAGATGAGAATCGAACGTCCGGTCAATGAATCGAAATTATCGTTGCTTACGCATCACATCCGCCATCGGACACCCTTCCCTCTCGAGCTCAGAGACGATACGATTATAGTCCGCTTCGTTCCGGTTCTGGCTCAGCTTGAACGCCGCCTGCATGTCTTCGATGTCGATGCGGAACCCGACGACGCCATATTTCTGCCGTTGCACCGGCTCGGACAGTTCCTCCCAGACGACGGCGTGCTCCCGGTCCCCTTCATGGTCTTGAAGCAGTCCGGCCAAGTCTTCCTCAAGTTGGTCCGCATTTAAAATGGTGGCCTGTCCGTATGCATGGACGGCCTGATAGTTCCACGTCGATACGTCCTCATGTCCGTACCACGACGCCGACACATAGGCTTCCGGGCCTTGGAAGATCAAGAGCACGGTCTGGTCTTCAATCGTTTGCCACTGTGGATTGTTTTTGGCGATGTGTGTCGTGAACCAGACACGGCCGTCTTCCTCATGGAAACGGAGCGGCACATGTGTCGCAATCGGCTTCTGTCCGTCATGCGTGACGACGGTGCCGAACGGATGGGCCTTTAGAAAGGCGTGAACTTCTTGCGGGTCATTCACAGCGTATAGTTTCGGAACGTACATCGTCTTCCTCCTGTCTTGTTCGTTCATCAACCGACTGGCCCTCCTGTATAATTCACGACAACTAGGGTAAAGAGTAGATGACGCTAAATGATTGAGGAGGGATATGATGAAACCACATGTTAAAGCATTCGTATTCGATGTCTACGGGACCTTGTTCGATGTCCATTCCGTCAAGGCGGCGTGTGACGAACAGTTCCCCGGAAAAGGTGACCAAATCAGCCAGACGTGGCGGACGAAACAGCTCGACTACTTCTTCACCCGCCACATCATGGGCCGTTACGCGGACTTTTCTGTCGTCACGCGCGACGCCTTACGGTATGCCTTAGAGACGGCCGACGTGACGTGGACGACCGAGACGGAGGATGCGTTGATTGCCACCTATGCCGACCTGTCGCCATATGAAGAGGTCGCGGATGTCTTACATCAACTGCATCATAAACAGACCATCGTCCTCTCGAACGGGACGGACGCGATGCTTGAGGCGCTCATCCATAACGCCGGGTTCACCGACCTGTTCGATGAACTCGTCAGCATCGACGGCATCAAACAAGCCAAGCCGTCACCGGCCGCCTACATGCACTGGTTCAAGAACAGCGGATTGAAGCGGGACGAGGTGCTGTTTATGTCCTCGAACGGTTGGGACATTGCCGGTGCGAAGAACTTCGGATTCCATACCGCTTGGATCAACCGCGACAGCAAACCGGTCGATATGCCCGACCTGGCTCCTGAAGCCGTCTACGAGGACTTGTCAGGCATACTGGAATGGGTCACGGACGAAGCGGCTTGGCCATAATCAAATCGACTTGAGCGTCGTCACCCATATAAAACGTATGCGCCCCGGTCTGGACGAAGCCGTGCTTTCGGTAAAAGGCGAGTGCCTTATGGTTATGTTCCCACACACCGAGCCAGATTTCACGTTTGTTCAGTTCGCCTGCGCATGTGATGGCCTGGTCATACAACGCCTTCCCGACGCCGCTACCTTGGAACTTCCGTCGCACATAAATCCGTTCGAGTTCGAACGCCTCTTCGCCCATGGCCTCGGTCTGGGCGTTGTTGGCGTTCACTTTTAGATAACCGGCGACTTCCCCGTCAAGTATGGCGAAAAAGAACTGTGAGTCCGGATTCGAAAGCTCTTTTTTAAGTTGCGCTACGTTGTACGCCCGCTCGAGATACGCGGCCAAATGCGCCGGGTCATTCTCCGCTTCGAACGTTTCCGTGAACGTCTCGATGCTGATGGTGCGAAGTGCGTCAACGTCTTCGATTGTACAAGCTTTGATGGTGATCATGATTGTTCCCCCTAGTAGTCTCGTTTCTTCCCTTTTTTCACGGCATCCCAGTCCCCTTCGATATTGTGACGGACCCGCTTCAACAGCCGAAGCAGCTGCTCGGCTTCCTGGTCGCTCAGCCCGGCGAGCGCGACGTTAGTCGAATGCTCATGCTCGCGGATGATGACCGGATACAGCGCCTTGCCCCGTTCAGTCGGGACGAGCCGCTTGATTTTCTTGTTGTGCGGGTCGTCCTGCTTCGTGATCAACCCGTTCGTCTCCAACTTTTGAACCGCCCGCGCCGCCGTCGTCCGATCGACTTTGATCAATTCGGCGAGCTTCTCTTGAATGATGCCCGGCTCCTCACAAATCCGGACCAAATATAAATATTGCCCTTTCGTCAGCTCGAGCTCTTTGAACTCGATATTGCTGATTGAGTCGAGGGAACGGGCAATCATCCCGATTTCACGCAACTGGTCTCTCATACAATCCTCCTGATTGTTGTATTTACAATACGTTACGTTCAGTATAATCTATTTAGTTGCATTTGCAACAAAAAATATTCTCGGTACGTCTTTCGAATGTGTGAGAAAATGAAGGTATCATTCCACGAAACGAGGGGATTTCATGGCACACCGTATTTACACGACGAGCTTTGCGAGCGTCTATCCGCTTTACGTCGCGAAAGCCGAACGGAAAGGCCGGACGAAAGACGAAGTCGATACGATTATTCGCTGGTTGACCGGTTATGACGAGTCTGGGCTCGAGCGCCAACTCGCTGCCGAGGTCGATTTTGACACGTTCTTCGCCACCGCACCCAAGATGAACGAAGACCGCGCCTTGATCAAAGGCGTCGTCTGCGGCGTCCGCGTCGAGAATGTCGAGGAGCCGCTCATGCGCGAAATCCGTTACTTGGACAAACTCGTCGACGAACTGGCCAAAGGCAAGGCGATGGCGAAGATTTTACGAGGAGGCGACGTCTGATGGACTATACGACACTCGTCGACGACAAGCGGCTCGACACTTTCATCCGTTTAATTGACGTCATCGATGCGAACTTACCGGCCGGGTTCGAGAAGACGACCGACGGGAACGGCATCCATTATGTCGTCCCGCTCTCGACGTATCCGTCCGGGTATCACGTCACGCCGGGCACCCCGCTCCCGTTCTTGAGCGTCATTGCCCAGAAGAACCATGTCGCCGTGTATCATATGGGCGTCTATAGCGACCCGGAACTGCTCCGCTGGTTCGAGGAGTCATACGCCGCCCAAGTGCCGACGAAATTGAACATGGGCAAGAGCTGTATCCGCTTCGGCAACGTCAAACATATCCCGTACGAGTTGATTGGCGAGCTCGTCTCGAAGATGACGCCGGAGCAATGGATTACGGCTTACGAAACACGCTAAACAGGCAGGTCGAATTGTTTCGACCTGCCTTTCATCATGCATGGAACATATCTCATTCATTCATTCATTTCGAGCGTGATAATCCGATCATGACGATTAGCCACATCTAAATCATGCGTCACGGTGATAATAGTCGTATTAAATTCATTGTTCATTTCAAACAATAGATCGATGATTTTTTCTTTGTTTTTTGAATCTAATGACGCCGTCGGTTCATCTGATAAGATGATTTGGGGATTCATCATGATCGCTCTCGCAAAAACAGCTCTAGACCGTTGGCCACCCGAACACTCATGCGGTTTCTTTTTCAAAATCGACTCAATCCCAATCTTCTGAACAATTCGTTCAAAGTGTTCTTGAGCGTTTCGGTCTTTTTCGATGTTGGCATACATGAGAGGTAACTTGATATTATCCTCGATGGTTAACGAATGAATAAGCGCGGAATCTTGAAGCACAAACCCAATCTTTTGATTGCGCCACTCTGCCAGTTTGTTTCGTGACAACTCATTAACCACTGAACCAAACAGCTCGTAGCTTCCTTCGTATTGTGTATCGAGCAATCCGAGAATATTAAGCAACGACGTTTTTCCGACCCCAGACTCCCCGATGATCGAAACTTTTTCCCCAGTTTGAACTTCCAACTCAAAATCATTCAAGATTGAAAAACCTTTCTGTTTGAACGTTTTGTTCTGGATTTCTAACTTCATGATACGATTCATTCTAAAACCCCCACCGAGATTGGAATCTTTTTTATTTTCCGTAATGTCAGTTCCACAATCGTTAACCCAATCATCAGATTGATTAAAAGAACTACCAGTAAAGCAAACCAATCCATACTGATTAAACCAAATAGCCCGTACGTGGCAAAAATGGCATCTTTTCTAATCCAATAGCCGTATCGATTGAACGCGATAATCACAAATAGCATGGCTAGATTCAATGTAAACAACATTCCGAAGTAACTATAAAAAATCGTTCTCAGTTTGGAATAACTTAATCCGACCAATAAGTTGAGTGTAAAATCTTTAATCATCAACCGAACACTCGTCAAACTGGTCCACGTTGCTAGACTAACAAGGATGACAAGCAGAACGAAGGTGATGGCACAGATGATTTTTATCGAGTTCGCATAATACGTCTCAAAGTAATCAAAGTTTTCTTGTTGACTAAAAAAGTTAAGTTTCAGACCTATATTTTCTTGTACGTATTCGTTCAATTCCGCAGCTTCCTCTTTTGTCGAATCGAGTAGCACCAGATCCATCAACCCGTTCACATGAAGGTCAATGTTCGCTCGTTGAATAAATTGTTCGTTCACGGGGACGAGAATCGCAAAGTTAAAATAGTTCTTTGAATTGGGCGCATAGAAATTCGACCGGTGCGTATTCTTCTCCAAAACTCCTTGAACGTTTAAATTGACCGCTTGTTGGGTGACCGGATCTGTCATTTTAATCGTTGAACCGACAGGATATGTCGAGGCCAGACCGGCCCCTATTAAAACCGGGATTTGGTCGGTGTCCAATTGATAATCGAATTTCAAATGGTTCCCTTGCGGTAAATTTAATTGGTTGATTTGATACGCCTTTTCATTGATATAACTGACAGACACTTCCATGTTCTGTTCGTTAGGTAATGAAGTGGCAAACCCATCGGCTTGAAAAGCGTATGTATAGTTGTCGTTTAAATAGTCATATAGCTTTTGTGTAGCTTCGACATCGATTCCATCAAACTTCGCTTCCTGATCTGGGTCTAGGTTCGCAATGAAATTGCCTTCTTGATTAAACACATCGATATCTTGATAACCTTGAAACGTTGAAATAATGGAACGCGCGGCAATAAAAGAAAGAGAGTTCGCGAGAAACAGCAAGGCGACCGTACTCAGCACCAAAATCCATCGCTTCAAAAATATTTTAGTGATAAAAAAGTGTAAGATTTTCATTCGTTCGTCACCTGCCCCGCACTCACTAGTATGTATATAGTAAAAATAAAGACTAAGTAGAGATTGCTCGTTACAATCACATTTAAATAAAAGCCGAATAAAAGCGACGCTACAAAGCTAATCATCAATATCGTTAAACTATTTAAAATGTATCGTTTGATTATCCCTTCCCGTGTATCACCTACAAGGATGCGGCAGGATATTTCTGTCTTCTTTCGATTTAGAAATTGATAATGGAACACAATCATCATAAATGTAAGGGAAATACTTATAATCAGTCGATAGTCTACAATACTGTCTATAAAGGCCTCTAAAAGAGATGCAATTTCTACGTTCGAAGTTTGCACATAAACCAATGCCAAATTTGAAGCAAAGCACATGAGATAGATGGCAAACGCCTCTAGCGCGTCACTCAATCTAAATAACGAATATTTCATAAGCCACCCCTTACCATAGAGAATGAACACGAGCCAATTTTACATAATTTATATTTAAAAGGGAACGGAAGGAAATAATGTGCTAGCTCAATTTACGACATACGCAAAAACAGACAGGTCGATTGTCGACCTGCCTGTTCGTTACACGTTAAATCGTTTTGTCATTTGACGCATCTCGTCTGCCATGTTCGACAGCTCTTGGGCCGAAGCCGTGATTTCTTCCATCGACGCCATCTGTTCTTCCGTCGCCGCCGAGGTGTTCTCGGTGTCGGTCGCCGTCGTCTCCGTAATGCCTTGAATCTCGTTCACTGATCGTAAAATCTCGGTCGCTCCGGCCGCCATCTCTTGGACAGAGCCTGACACTTCCTCGACTTTTTGACCGACTTCTTCGATCGCCCGCTTGATGTCCTCGAACGCGACGCCCGCCTGTTGGACGTTCGTGACGCTGTGACCCATCTCGCTCTCGACGACGTGCATTGTCTGGACGGCTTGTTTCGTCTCCGTCTGCGTATCTCCAATCAAACCAGAGATTCGTTTCGTCGCGATCGCCGACTCTTCAGCAAGTTTGCGGACTTCTGAGGCAACGACGGCGAATCCGCGTCCTTGGTCGCCAGCCCGGGCCGCTTCGATGGCCGCGTTTAAGGCGAGCAAGTTCGTCTGTTCGGCGATGCCAGAAATCGTACCGGTGATGCTACCGATTTCTTGGGAGCGGACGTCGAGTTGACCGATGACCGTCTGCAACGCCTTCACTTTCTCGTTCATCGCCTCGAGTTGGGACTCGAGCGTCTCAATCAACTCGTTGCCGGTCCCGACTTTCTGAAGTGCCCCGTCCGACAACTCGGTCATGTGTTGAGCGCTATTCGAGACGTGATGAATCCCATTCGTCAGTTCGGTGAGCGTGCTGCTCGATTCTTTCACCCGCGTCAATTGACGAAGCGAGCCCGACGCGATTTCTTCCATCGTGACGGCGACCATCTCTGTCGCTTTCGTCGTCTCTTCGACGTTCGATTTCAAATCGTCCGATGACGTCGCGACGCGCCCGGCTGTCGCCGTGACGTTGCCGATCAAGTCGCGAAGACTATCTTTCATCTCGTTAAATGAGTTGGCGAGCGAACCGATCTCGTCACGCGATGTGTACGTGCTGTCGACCGTCAAGTCACCGGCTCCAGCACGGCTCATCAGCCCATTCAATTCACGGATTGGGCGGACAATGAGGCGCGTGATGTAGACGCCGAGCCCGATTGAGACGAGTGCCCCGATGGCGACAAGCGCCCAGAACAACGTGACCGATTCCGTCCGCTCGTTCTGCATCGTCGTGCTTGCTGTCTCGGCTTCTTGATTGATGCCGTCCATGACGACCGTTGCCGTCTCGACGAGGTCTTGACGGATTGGACGCAAGTCACTCAAATAGACGCGATATGCTGCGGTGTTCTCGCCGCGCAACGCCGGTTGGAGCACGAGTTCAGTCCCTTCGAGGTAGGCTGCAATCTCGGCATTCAGGTCCTCGACTCGTCCTTGCATCTCGGCATCTGTTGAGGCGAACGTCTCGTTGAACAGCTTTAGGTTCGTCCCGATACTGTCGCGACGTTCTGTGATACTTGCCTGTAACTCTCCATTCCGACTCGAATCGGTCGTTAACATCATCTCAAGCAAATACCCGTCCAAGGCACGGTTATCCGTCCGGATTTGACCAAGGGCACGAATCGGCAATAACCGATCTTCATAAATCGATTCTCCCGCATCGGCCATGCGTCCCATGAAGACGTGGCTGAGTGCCGCGACGAGAACGAGTGTCGCGATGAATACGCTGATCAATACTGTCAGTTTTTTAGACATCTTCAAATTTTTCACGATGATCCCTCCCTACCTGATTTATCGTAGGAAAGAGGCTTGAAATGAAGTGTATTTACACATGCGTTGACCTATGTTTCCATTTTTAGCCACACTGTTGACCGCAATCGCACATTGCCGACGCATTTGTAAGCTGGCTCACCTTCATTCGAAGACGGAATGCGATACGATAAACAAAAGAACCAATAGAAAGGAGGCGTCCGCTGTGCCCCGCTGGCTCAAACTTAGTCTCATGCTCACCTTGTTCGGGAGTATCTTCTATATCACTCATTTCCACTATGAGCTCCGTCCGTCTGACGTCCGTGACATCGTCCTGTCGTTCGGTTGGTGGGGTCCGGTCGTCTTTTTCCTCATCTATGCGATCGGTCCAATCATCTTCTTGCCGACGTCGGTGCTATCACTTGGGGCCGGACTCGCCTTCGGGGTATGGCCGGGCGTCCTCTATATCCTATTCGGGGCGACGGCGGCGGCCGTGACCGGGTACGTCATGGCCCGCTTGTTCGGACGGTCCGTGCTCAAGGTCGAGAGCTATCCGTGGTCGGAGAAGCTGTTCACACAGATGGAGCAACGCGGTTTTCTATACGTGTTCGTCTTGCGGCTCATCCCGCTCGTCAGCTTCGATTTGCTCAGTTACGCGGGCGGGATTGCTAAGGTCCGGTTCCGGTCGTTTATCCTCGCGACCGTCCTCGGCATGATTCCAGGGACGCTCGCCTACAGTTTTCTCGGAGCGAGTCTCGCCTCAGGGAGCATCACTTTGGTCGTCATCGCCGCCCTCGTCTTCGTCACGTTGATTGGTGTCACTTACTATTTCCGGGAACCCGTCAAACGGTGGCTCGGACTCACGTCAGACTAGAGAAGCGCATCCGCTTCTCTTTTTTTTGCTTCGGCGTGTAAAAACGATAAACATTCGTGTCAATCGGACGATAAATGAGTAGCTATATCGACCTATTATCAGGAGGAATCTGTATGAGTTCTGAAAAACGCAATCAATTGATGCTCGTCACCACGTTCGTCATCGTCTTGACGTCTGTCATCGTCCATCTGCTCCACCGCTTCACCGATTTCGCCTATACGTACACCGTGCTCCGGAACGGTGCCGTCGGCTACGCATATCCCATCGCGACATGGGTCCTGTTTGCCGTCCCAATCGTACTATTGATCGCCATGGTCGTCAGCCAGCGCGTAAAACCACATCTCTTCCCATACTTGATGATGCTGACGCTCACGTTCGCGAGCATCTCGACCGTCGCCGGCGGGCAAGGGCTCGTCGAATATCATTTCTCGATTTTCGTCGTCTTGGCCATTTTGTCGTTCATGCGCCGCGTCGATTTGATCGTCTACAGTACGGTCATCTTCGCCGTGCAACATCTCGCTGGATATTTCTTGGTTCCTGAAATCATTTGTGGAGCAGCGGATTATCCGTTCAGCCTGTTGCTCGTCCATGCGATCTATCTCATCTTACTGAGCGCCGTGCTCATCGCGCAGATTCACTTCCGTAACCTCGAGTCGTCGCGTGTCAAAGCACAAGAAGATGAGACGCGCCGTCTGTTACAGCAGGCCGTCACCGACGCGAGTCAACTCGTCATGACATTGAAGACACATGCGACCGAACTCGAGACGGCAGCCAACCAGTCGCTCCAGTCCGGGGAACAAATCGCCTTCACCGTCGATCCGATCGTCGCCCACGCGACCGAGCAAGAGACGTCGATGAACCACGGGGCCGAGGAGATTCAATCGATTCGCTCCCTCACGGCTCTCATCCAAGAACGGATGGCCCAAACAGCTGCCGCTTCGTCACGGATTGCGGCCGACGCCATCGCCGGGGACGGCGACATGCGACGGATGGAGGCGAAAGTCGAAGAAATCATTAGCGAATCGGAACGACTCGAACGCGTTGTCACGACGATGTCGAACCGATCGACCGAAATTCAAGCCATCCTGCAGCACGTCGAGACAATCAGCGACCAGACGAACATGCTGGCTTTGAACGCCTCGATTGAAGCCGCACGGGCCGGTGATGCCGGTCGTGGTTTCGCCGTCGTCGCTTCTGAGGTCGGCAAGCTCGCCGTCCAGTCACGAGATTATGCAGCCGAGATGACCCGCGTTCTAGGTGGACTGATGGATGACACAATCATCGTCCGCGATTCAGCACAGTTGTTCAAACGCGCGACCGAGAACTGTCAAACCGTCTCGGCCGATGTGACGGCCGTCTTCCATCGTTTGACCGAAGATGTCTCCGAAATCGACGGTCAAATCAGTTCGATTCAAGAGACACGTCAACGCGTGACGTCTCAGATGGAGACGCTCGAGACGCGCCTTGCGACGACGAAACGAGCGGCGAGCGAACTGCAGCAACAGATTCAGCACGTCGCCGCCGCGACCGAAGAACAGGTTGCCATCCAAAAAGAGTTGAGCCACATGTCGGACCGCCTCGCCTCGACCGCGAGCACGTTAGAAGATGTGACCGGTCAGCTCGAAGCCCGAGCGAACTAAAAAACAGACCGCGAATGTGGATTCGCGGTCTGTTTTTATGAATGGCTGAAGAATGAAATTTTTGCAGTCGACCGAATGACGAGTACCGATACGAGCATAAGGATGGCCGCGATTCTAAAGCCCATATCCCCGATGACATTGAATTCATATCTCAGCCCGAACAATAATCCTAACCCTAAGACGACGCCGATTAAGAACATCACGTTTTTCATGTGATCGATCCTTCCTATGTACACCTATGATTATCCATTTATTGTTAGTATACCGGATGGGGATGACGTGTGCACAAATATGTGAAGACAAATCACTAATATTCATCAAAAAACGTCACGTTCTCGATGTTCGAAAACGTGACGTCACTATCGTTTATAACGTTGATACGAGCTTTTGAAGCGCCTCTTTGAGCGGCGTCACCGGACGACCGAGCACCAACTCGAAATCGTTCGACTCGACCTCGAGCGAGCCGTTGCGGATGCTGTCTTGAATGCCGACGACGATCGGAATCGCTCCTTCCGGCACACCAGCGCCGCGCATGACGCCAGCGTAAGCGTCATTACTCACTTCTTGGAGCGTCACTTCACGCCCGAGCACTTCACTGAGCGCCTCGACGAGTTCGGCTTGCGTATGGAGCGGACCTGACAATTCGAAGATGTCTTGTTCGAAATCGTCTGCCATCAAAACGTTCGCGATCGCTTCAGCGTAATCTTCTTGTAGCGCCCAACCGACCTTCCCGTCACGGGCTGCCGTCACCCAAGGTGCGCCGGCGAGCACACCTTGAATGCTACCAAGTTCGTTTTCTAAGTACCAGTTGTTGCGCAAGAACGCGTGCGGGATCCCCGTCCGCTCGATTGCGCCTTCCGTCTCGACATGTGGCGGTGCCATCAAGTTTTGGCTCTCTGTCGCGTCGGCGAGACTCGTATAGGCGATAAACGATACGCCTGCGCGCTCGGCCGCCTCGACGGCGTTCGCATGTTGACGGATGCGTGTGTCGTTGTCCCCGTCCGCCGAGATAATGAGCAGCCGTTCGACACCTTTGAACGCTTCATCGAGTGTCTCTGGCTGGTCGAAGTCGCCGTGTCGCACATCGACGCCTTTCGCTTTCAGTGCTTCTGCTTTTTCAGGGTTGCGGACACTGACCGCGAGTTCACTTGCGGGTACCGACTTGAGCAACACATCGACAATTTTCGAACCGAGTTTTCCGGTTGCACCTGTGACTAAGTATTTCATAAATCATTTCCTCCTTTTAACCTGTAATTAAATCAGTTACATGTAATCATCATAGTTACAGCTTCTTCGTTTGTCAATTGTTTGTTCCCTGTTATACTAAGGATGTAACCAATTCGCTTACATGGTTGTGCAGAAAGGTGGTGGCCTATGTCCATCAGTAGCCGTTTCGCGGTCGGCATTCATATCTTGACGTTGATCGAGGTCAATCAGGACGGCGTCACCTCGTCTGACTTTTTGGCCGGCAGTGTCAACACGAACCCGGCCCTAATCCGAAAAATCATGGCCATGTTGAAGAAGGCCGACTTGATTAAAGTGAAGCCTGGCGTCGCCGGAGCCAAACTGACGAAAGACTTGACCGAGATCTCGCTCTATGACGTCTATCGCGCCGTCAGTGTCGTCGAGGAGAACGAGTTGTTCAGTATCCATGACAACCCGAACCCAGCGTGCCCCGTCGGCCAACATATCCAAGCCACAATCGAACCGATTTTCATCCATGCCCAATCGGCGATGGAGTCTGTGTTGAAGCATGTGACCCTCGCCGATGTCGTGAACGATGTCGCAACGAAAAGCCAAGCAACCTGAAGACAGGTTGCTTGGCTTTTTTTCAGATGAGTCGATACTTTTTGAAGCTATTCGCAAGCCCGTCTTGGTCACAGGCGTCCGTCACATCGTCCGCGACGCGCTTGACCTCGGGTTTGGCATTGCCCATGGCGACACCGACCTTGACGTATTCAAGCATCTCGATGTCATTCAACCCGTCCCCGTAGGCGAACGTCTGCGAACGCTCGAGCCCTAGATGTTCGAGCAACGTCGCAATCGCCGTCGCTTTGTTGACGCCCGGGATGGACAGCTCCCCGCTGTTGGCCCCGAATACGGCGACCGTGCTCGGGATGACGGTGAAGCGGGATGCGAACTCTTGTTGGATGACGTCGAGCGGCACGGATGAGCCGAGGAACGAGATTTTGTTCACGTCGGGACGGACGAGGTCGACCCCTTCCATCATCGCGTCATGGAACGGCTTCAAGCCGCGCTCGATCGTCGCGCTCGCCTCCGGATTGTTCGCCATCAACTCGTCAATCATCGTCGCCACCCGTACCTTGGCGTTGCCGCCGGCGAACAGGCCGTCGTTCGACTCGAGATAGAAGTCGATGCCGTGTTCGGTGAAGAAGGAGATGAGGTGACTCAAATCATCGACGGAGACTTGTTGATGGTATAACACTTCCTCCTCGAGTTCGATGTAGCCGCCGGCTGCCCCGATGATGCCGTCAAAGCCGACGTCGAGAATGTCCGAAAACAGCTCGGCCTTCGAGCGCCCGGTCGACAAGAAGACGAGATGACCGTTCTGTCGCGCCTGCCGGACAGCCTCTTTGGCCGATTCCGGGATGTTGCCGTGGTCATCGACGAGCGTGCCGTCGACGTCTAGAAAGATGATGTGTCGCATAATATCCTCCTTTTTTTGTCCTGAACACAAGAAAAACCTAAACCAGACGCAACACGTGCGCCCAGTTTAGGTTTTGCCTGGCAATCCAGTAACAATCCTGATGTATGTCGTTTTCCCCTCAAGCATACCGCTCGCGCATTTCGTTTGTCAAAGCTGTCGTTGTTGCCGCACGTCGGCCCGTGGCGACAGCCCGAACAACCGGGCATACTCGCGGCTGAACTGCGATTGACTCTCGTAGCCGACTTGGAACGCCGCCTCGCCCACGTCCGTCGCCTGCATGAGCAACAGCCGTCTCGCCTCTTGGAGCCGTAACTGCTTTTGGAATTGGAGCGGGCTCATCGCCGTCACTTCCTTGAAATGACGGTGGAGCGTCGAGACGCTCATGTTGGCGACGCGGGCCAATTCCTCACTTCGAATCGTCTCGTTGAAGTTCGCGATGATGTGGTCGATGACGCGTTTGATCCGGAACGCCTGACTCCCCTCGAACGCCAACTGCCGCAGCATCTCCCCGTTCGACCCTTGCGCCACCCAATACAGGAGTTCGCGCTTATAGAGCGGCGCGAGTGCCACATGATCCGGTGTGTCGACGAGACGAGCGAGACGGAGCGCGACATCGAACAACGCCTCGTCGGCATCGGCGATATACATGCCTCGTTTCGGTTCACGCGGCTCGGTCAGCTCGACGTGCCCGACGGCATCGATCAAGTCGTCAATCGTCAACTCGAGTTTCAACGCCACGTATGGGACGTCTGCGCTCGCTTTCGTCACTTGTCCCGTCACAGGCAAGTCGACCGAGGCAACGAGGTAATGTCCGCCCTCGTAGACGAGCCGTTCGTCACCGAACAACATCTCTTTCCCCCCCTGCAGGATTAGGCAAAATGACGGTTCATTGACGCGTGTGATCGGTTCGGTCACCATCGATTCATGAATGAACGTCATCGCCGGGACGATCGTCGGATGCACCCCGTCCCCCGGTATGTGTCGTGTGATGACGTCAATCAGTTGCAGTCGTGTCTCGATGTCGTTCACCCTCCCTCGGTTTTCTCCCCTTCAGTATACGGCAGATCGTTTTCTTGGACGAGCCCTGTCCAACCTGTTGAGAGGATTAGGCAAAAACACGACATGAACGCGCTAACGCCCGCCCCACATCTCGCGTCATACTGGTGGCAAAGGAGGGGAATCGACATGGAAAAGACGTATCACGTGACGGTCGAACGTGGCTTCGCGACATTGCTCACCCGTTGTGCGCATTTCGCACTTGCCCATAACGTGGTGATTCGGCTCGATTCATTCCGACTCGAACCGACGCCAGAGGCGCTTGTCGAGGCGCTAGCGCTTCCGATCGACACCCATACCGAATTACGATTGACCGTCAACGACGACAGCACCGTGGATGAGTTCGAACGGTTACTCTCCACGTATCAACTTTGAAGGAGGCATTTTCATGGAATACGTAAAACTTGGCAATACGGGACTCGATGTCTCAAGGCTCTGTCTCGGCTGTATGGGCTTTGGCGACGCGAACCGATGGATTCATGACTGGGTACTCGATGAGGCGGCGACCCGTCCGATCATCAAACAAGCACTCGACCTCGGTATCAACTTCTTTGACACGGCAAACATCTACTCGAAAGGCACGAGCGAGGAATACGTCGGACGTGCGCTTCGGGATTATGCGAACCGGGACGAGATCGTTCTCGCGACAAAAGTTCACGGTCGAATGCACGACGGTCCGAACGGTGGCGGCTTGTCGCGGAAGGCGATTCTGTCGGAAATCGATCATAGTTTGAAACGGCTCGGCACCGATTACGTCGACCTGTATATCATCCACCGCTGGGACTATGACACACCGATCGAAGAGACGATGGAGGCGCTCCATGACGTCGTCAAATCCGGGAAGGCCCGCTATATCGGTGCATCGGCAATGTACGCCTGGCAGTTCCAAAAAGCGCTCCACGTGGCGGAACGAAACAACTGGACCCGGTTCGTGTCGATGCAAAACCATTTGAACTTGATTTATCGGGAAGAAGAGCGTGAAATGCTGCCGCTCTGCCGGGAAGAGAAAATTGGGGTCACACCGTACAGTCCGCTCGCCTCGGGGCGCCTGACACGCGACATGTCGACCGTGACCCACCGCTCTGAGACGGACGTGATTCAACGTTCGAAGTATGACGCGACGATGGACGCCGACCGGCTCATCATCGAGCGGGTCGCCGCAATCGCTGAGACGCGGGGAATTACCCGGACACAAGTCTCCCTCGCCTGGCTCTTGCAACAAGACACGGTCACCTCGCCAATCGTCGGTGCCACGAAGCAGCGTCATTTGGACGAGGCGGTCGGTGCTTTCAACGTCACGCTGACAGCGGACGAGATCGCTTCGCTCGAAGAACCGTACATCCCACACGCGGTCGTCGGTGCGATTTGAGTCAAAATTCAACCTCAAGTCGTATGGGCGTGCTCCTTGCCGTCGGGTAAAGTAGACAGAGATGTCACAATACGCAAGGAGAACCGATTCATGGAACAATGGATTCAACAAATGATTGAGCAGTTCGGCTATTGGGGCGTGCTCTTCCTCATCTTTATCGAGAACGTCTTCCCACCTATCCCGTCCGAGCTCATTTTAATATTCGGCGGCTTCTTCACGACGACGACCACGCTTACACCCGTCTGGATGATTCTCGCCGCGACGGTCGGTGCGGTCATCGGAGCCATCGTTTTGTATAGCGTCGGATTATTTTTCGACAAGGAGCGTCTCGAGTCATGGGTCGCGCGTTACGGCAAACGTCTCTATTTGAAAGTGGATGACGTCCGCATGGCCGATCGCTGGTTCGACCGCTTTGGACCGAAACTCGTCTTTTTCGGTCGATTCGTCCCCGTCGTCCGTAGCCTCATCTCGATTCCGGCCGGCATGTCGAACATGCCGTTCGTCAAATTTTTGATGCTGACGACACTCGGGACGCTCATTTGGAACACGGTGCTCATCTTTGTCGGCGTGTACGTCGGGGAGAATTGGCAAGTGTGGCTCGGCCATATCGAGACGTATTCGCATGTCATGTATGGCGTCCTCGCCGTCATCCTTCTCGGACTAGGCGCTTTCATCGTCCGGGTCATCTGGTCACGTCGCTCTGAACAGCGTTAAGTTTGCACACTCCGAAATCGATTCGGAGTGTTTTTTTGTGGAATCGCGGTTTACCCTCTTGACTTTAAGTTCTTATGACCTTAAATTAAACATATAGAGTTCACACGAACTTAAAAAGGAGGAATTATTGTTGACATTACTCATCGCCTTTTTGGCACTCGTCATCTTCATGCTCGCGCTTGACCTCGGGGTGTTCCACCGCAAGGCACACGAAGTCTCGCTCCGTGAGGCATGGACATGGACGTTCGTCTGGATCGGGATCGCCATCGCGTTCGGCGGTTGGTTGTTCTACTCGCAAGGCAGCACCGTCGCGACAGAATATGCGAGCGTCTACTTCATCGAGAAGGCACTCGCCATCGATAACGTGTTCGTCTTCTCGCTCGTGTTCGCCTACTTCGCGATTCCGCTCAAGTATCAGCATAAGGTGTTGTTCTGGGGCATTCTCGGGGCAATCTTCTTCCGGGCCGTCTTTATCGTGGCTGGCGTCTCGCTCTTAGAGAACTTCGGTTGGGTCTATTACGTGTTCGGTGCCTTCCTCATCTATACAGGATGGATGATGTTCAAGAACATCGGTAAGGACGAGTCGCTCGAGGAGAACAAGACGATTCGTTGGCTCGAGCGCCGCTTGCCGATCACGCAAGACATCTCGTCTGGTAAGTTCACGAAACGCATCAACGGCAAACTGTTCTTCACACCGCTGTTCATCGCGCTCATCTTCATCGAGCTGTCGGATATCGTCTTCGCCGTCGACTCGGTCGCGGCAAGCTTCGCCTACTCGCGTGACCCGTATATCATCTTCTATGCGAACATCATGGCGATTCTTGGACTCCGTAGCCTCTATTTCGTCCTTGCCAACTTGATTGACCGCTTCTACTACTTGAAGCACGGACTCAGCTTCATGCTCGTCTTCATCGGAGCGAAGATGGTATTGGGCGACGTATACAAAATGCCGATTTGGATGTCGCTTGGCGCAATCGTCCTCGTCATCTTGGTCAGTGTCGTCTATAGTTTCTATAAAACGAAACCTGGTCAGAAAAATCACGTATAACAAAAGGGAGATGTGCTAGCCTCCCAGGTGGTTCACTTCTCAATTGTGGGTAAACCTTTAGTCTAGCAAACACAGAAAAGGTGGTTACAAATGTTTGACCGTATGGGTGATGTGAGTATTGGACTCGTCTTCGGGATCGTGTTGATGCTTCTGTTCAACAGTCTTTGGGGACTTGGGGTCGGTGTGATGTTAGGAATCTTCTTCCTCGTCGCACCGCGCTCGACAAACCGCCGTACTAGAAAATATATACCGCAAATACGCTGAACCGGGGCAATCGCCTCGGTTTTTCTTATGTATACTGGGGAAAAATCATTTAGGAGGTCACATGGATTATTCAACGACAGAACTGACGGAAGCGAAACGTCAAATCGATTCGATTCTCCATAAACTGCACGAGACCGTGAAAACGCTCGAGGCGAAAGATCACCCCGAGCGTTACAAATCACAACTGACACTCGCCAAACGGCGAATTCAAGCGCTGACGATTGCCGTCGCATTGATTGAGGCCCAACTTCATCCGGACACATGACAACAGCGACCGCATCACTCGGTCGCTGTTGTTGTCGATTTAGCTTCTTTTGCTGCTTCCTCTTCTTCTTTTTCTAACTCTTCAATCAACCGCTTCATCTCTTCAATTTCACGCCGCTGTGCTTCAATGATGTCTTCCGACAACTGTTTCACGCGCGGATCCTCGATCTCGGCCCGCTCGCTCGTCAAGATGGCGATCGAATGGTGCGGGATCATCGCCTTCATCCAACTGACGTCATCGACCGTCGTCTGGCTCCGGACGAGCCATAGCGAGAGCCCGAACACGAGCGCGCTCACACCTAAGATGACGGCGTTCAACTTCTTGTTTTTGTACATGCCCCACATGAACAGCAACATGACGAACGCCATGACCGATCCCATGATGAGCGCCATATACAAGCGTGTCTGACTGAAGAAGACGTGGTCGAGTTGGAACACGTTCAAATACATGAGCCAATACATGAGGAATGTCGACACGAGAATCATCACTCCGAATTTTGCGTAAGGTTTCATCGTCTACTCCTCCTTTTCTGATGGTCTGTCTACATAATCGATTGCCTAATCCAAATTCGTTAAAACATCGGCGACTCGCTCGCGACATGCGCCTCTGTCTCATTTCACTTCTTTTTCACAAACAAGGGCTATACTGTCAAAATGGACTTTGCCGACAAAGGAGAAATTCGAAGTGTTGAAAACCTTGCAAGACCTGTTGACAGAGCTGAAACAGCTCGTGACATGGACGTATATAGACAACCCTGCCGAAACGATGATTGAGGGCATTTCCTTCTCCTCAAAAGAAATTAAACAAAATTTTTTATTTGTTTGTATCTCAGGCTATCGCCATGATGGCCATGACTACGTGAACGAGGCGATTCATAACGGGGCGGTCGCCATCGTCGCCGAACGTCCGATTGAGGCCCGGGTACCTGTCATCTATTGTAAAGATACGAAACATGCCCTCGCCGAACTCGCCAGTGCGTTTTATGACCATCCCTCGACGCGACTTCGTCTGCATGGCGTCACCGGGACGAACGGAAAAACGACGACGACGGCGCTCGCCCATCAATTGTTTGATCACGTCGGCATGTCAGCCGGACTCATCGGCACACTCGGCATCACATACGCCGGGAAGACGTTTGAGACACCGAACACGACGCCTGACCCGTTGACGATCAATCGCCACCTTCACGCCATGGTCGAGTCAGGTGTCACCGACTGTATGATGGAAGTCTCATCCCAAGCCATCGCGGAGGCACGGATTGCCGGCTTGGAGTTCGAGACGACTTCATTCCTCAACCTGTCCCACGATCACTTGGACTATCATGGGACGATGGTGACGTACGCCTACACAAAAGCCCAGTTGTTTGCACAGTTGACGGAGTCTGGATGTGGGATCGTCAATGAAGATGATCCGCATCACACGCTCATGTTGTCGATGGCACCATCCATCGCCAACTCGTTTTTGTTCAGCCGTCAGTCGACTGCCGCGGACTTGGTCGGGCATCGAAAAGACGAGCAGTTCATGCTCGAATTGGGTGACGAAGCGGTCCAATCTCCCCTCCCATTCTATGAGGACTATAACCTCGATAACACGTTGTGCGCCATCAGCATTGTCCTGCAAACCGGGGTTCCGTTGGCAGAGGTCCTTCCTCATGTTAAGAAGTTGACGTTGCCGAGCGGACGCCTCGAACGAGTGACCGGAATCGAACAATCGGTCTATATCGACTATGGACATACGCCGGACGCCATCAAACAAGTCGTGACGGCATTGACGGCCCGCTACCCTCGTGTACTCGTGCTGCTCAGTGCTGCCGGCGAACGTGACCGAATGAAGCGAAACATCATGACAGAGGTCGTCGTTGCTTCAGGCGCGGATATGATTTTGACGGTCCATGACCCACGTCACGAAGATCCGCAACAAATCCTTGACGATTTGGCGACGGGACAATCTGCCGAGCTTGCACGTTTCGACGAACGCGAAGCAGCCATCCGGTTCTTCTGCGAACGGATGGACGGCTACGACTGTGGTGTCTTATTCGGGAAAGGGCATGACCGCGTCGAGCGCATCGGAGACGCGGCCGTGCCGTTCGACGAACCCGCACTCGTCCGACGCTTTCTTCAATCGCCCGAACTGCCCTGAGGGACAAGGAGAACGTTCCCCTTCTCTCGAAACCGTTACGTAGACGAGACGGCTCAGAATCATAGGAGGACCACATATGAAAATTTTGATTGTCGATGACGAAATGAAAATGAGACGGTTGCTCCGCTTATTCTTAGAAGGCGACGGCTACACCTGTATCGAGGCCGCTGACGGACGAGAAGCGATGGAACGGATTTCCGAACGTCCGGACTTGGTGATGCTCGACATCATGATGCCCGGCGTCGATGGGATCACGTTGTGCCGCCAAATCAAGGCGCTCGATGCCGAACTGCCCGTCGTCTTGTTGACGGCCCGCTCGGACAGTGAGACCACGATCCGCGGGTTGGACGCAGGTGCCGACGATTATGTCACGAAGCCATTCGAAGGAAATGTGCTCCTGGCCCGGATTCGTGCGGTGTTGCGACGGAGCCGTGTCACCAATGTGAACTACGGACAGCTGCGCTATGAGGAAGCGAGCGGACGGATCCTCTATCGAGAACAAGAAATCGTCATGACGCCGAAAGCGACGGCCATCTTGAAACTGTTCTTGCAACATCCGAACCGGCTATACAACCGGATGGATTTATACGACTTGGTGTGGCCCTACTCGTCCGAGTCGGACCCGCGCACGGTCGATGCCCATATCCGCATGATTCGCGACAAACTCGGTGAGGCCGGCTTCCCGATTGACGATTATTTGAAGACGGTGTGGGGACGCGGCTATCGCTGGACCGAGGAGCGGTCGGACTCATGACATTCCGACGTAATAGCCTCCCGTTCCGAATCAGCCTGATCTTTTTATTGACGACGTTATTGATTGAAGGCGTCTTGTTCTTATTGCTCTACCATACGCTCCTCGGTGAACGTGTCGTCGAAGAAATCGACCGGCTCGAATCGAGAGCGGAAAGCCATGCGAGCGTACTGGCGATGAGTTTTGATGAAGAGACGATTGGCCACGTCGCGACGATGGAGAGCGAGACCGATACGAAAGTCGCCATCACCGCTCCCGACCACTCGATTCTACAGACATCCAACCGCTTCCCCGACCCGCTCTCGGTGCTCGTCCAAACGGAAGCGGACCGAGGCGATGGCAATATGACGACCATCCTCGAAGACGATTGGGAGAACGAACCGTATCTCGCGGTACGGACCCCGATTGATGCAATGGAAGGCGACACCCGCTACGGGTATGTGTATATGTTTCTACCGACCGAGATTATTCATGGCATCAGCCATCGGCTCCAGCTCCGGTTTCTTTATATCACCGGCATCGCCCTCGTCATCACCATCATGACGTTCGTCTTGCTGAGCCGGTTGATTTCAAACCCGATTCAGCTGTTGCGCCGAGCAACCGAGGATGTGTTGACGAATCCCGAAACGTTAACCCTGCCGACGTCCCGAGAAGATGAGATCGGCGAGTTGGCCCGCTCAATTGAAGCAATGTCGCTTGAACTGGCTCGTCTCCGGAAAGAACGGAATCAGTTCTTGTCGGACCTCGCCCACGAGATAAAAACGCCGCTCACGTATCTGCAAGGATATGCCGAAATCGCATCCAAACCGCAGACGCCAGAGTCGTTAAAAGAACAGTCGATTCAGACGATTCTCGAAGAGAGCCAAGCGTTGACCGAGCTCGTCGAGAACGCGTTCCAGCTCGCCCAGTTGGACGAGAACACGTTCACGTTGCATCGCGAACCCGTGGCCGTCGATGCGCTCTGTGACGATTTGCAACGCGTGCTCACCACGATGTTCCGAGTGACACCGATCGCGTTTGCTAGTAGCACCGATTGCTCCTCCAAGGACGTCGTCTTACAGTTAGATCGACATCGCATCTTACAAGTGTTCCGCTCCATCGCCCACAACGCGATTCAACATAGCGAGGCACGCCACGTCCGATTCGATATGCAACTTACGGATGAAGCACTTCACTTCACGATTCAAGACGATGGGAAAGGTATCCCTCAAGAAGATCTGCCTCACATCTTCAATCGCCTGTACCGGGTCGAAAAATCACGTTCCCGTCGTACGGGTGGCAGTGGACTCGGGCTTGCCATCGCCCATCAAATCATCCGGTTGCATGATGGTACGTTGACCGTCGCCTCTGATTCATCTGGGACGATGTTCACCATCACGCTTCCGCTCCACTAAAAAAATCCGGCACCTGAGCTCAGGCGCCGGATTTTTTTCATTTCACTTTTCCTGCTTGCAACAGTTGCGTCCATTCCTCGTCTTCAAAGACATACACACTGTTATCCGATGTCGCTAGCAAAAATCGCCCGTTTTGGCTGACCAGTTCGATCGGGACGCTGTCCGCGTTCAGCGAGGGCAGCTCAACGGTCGTCTCCGTCTCGTCGGTCAAATCCGAGACCACAAGATCGAACGAGGCACCGTCTTTCGTGATTGACGCCAATTTCCCTTTCGTCGATGCCATCGTGACGATATTCTTCTGTTCCAGGAACGGCTCGAACGTGTCTCCCCCGTCGTCTGAGACGAGGATGCCGTCCGGACCATAGACGAAGACGCGTTTCGGTTCACTTGCATCGGCCGTGATGCCGGCGATGCCTCGACCTTCGATGCCATCCATCTCCATCGGCTCAAACGACGTACCGCCGTCGAGCGACCGATAAAAACCTGGTTCGAGTTCACTGGTCGCCGTTTCCAAATACACGTAGAGGCTCTCGGATTCGAAACCCGCACTCATATAGTGAAAATCGGCCTCACCTTCTAACGAGCGAATCTCGAGCGTCTCCCCTTTATCGGTCCCACGGACGACACCGAGGGGATTTTTATACGGCGAATCCTGTGCCGGGTGACCACTCGCATAGAATCCGTCTTTGACGAGCTCGAAGCCCATATAGTCGTGACGGTTCGACGACAATTCGTACCAGCCGTCTTCTCTGAATTCCATCAGTCCCGTATGCGTCGCAATGACCGGACGCCCGTCTGGCCAAAAGCCGGCACCGTGAATATGGGAGACCGCGGTGCCTGTTTTTGTCGCTGTCCAGCGGTCCGGCACCTGTTCCGTCGACGTCTCTTTTTCTTCCGTGACCGGTTCCTTCGACTCGCTCGCTGGTGTCGCACCCCCACACGAGGCAAGAAATACAGTCGTCAAAAACATCGGTACGAGTAGCTTTCGTTTCATAATAGTTCCCTCCATCTTTAGCATCCTCCTCATTATAGAGACCAAAGATGAAAGAATTGTTAAAGCTTGAGCGTCCGGGCATTGAGCGCGACGATGACGGTACTGAGACTCATGAGCACGGCACCGACGGCCGGTGACAAGATGATGCCGATTGGGGCCAACACACCGGCCGCGAGCGGGATGGCGACGATGTTATAGCCGGCGGCCCACCACAGATTCTGAATCATCTTGTTGTATGTGTTGCGAGACAAGTCGAGAATCGACAGCACGTCTTTCGGGTTGCTCCGGACGAGAACGATATCGGCCGTTTCGACGGCGACGTCGGTGCCGCTCCCGATGGCAATGCCGACGTCCGCTTGGGCCAAAGCCGGTGCATCATTAATGCCGTCCCCGACCATCGCCACTTTGCTGCCGTCGGCTTGGACGGTTTGCACTTGCCGTGATTTATCATCCGGCAACACTTCGGCGTACACTTCCTCGATATGAAGTTGCGACGCCACCCAGTCGGCCACTTTTCGGTTGTCACCAGTGAGCATGATCGAACGGACGCCCCGGTCTTTCAACGCTCGGACCGTCTCTTTCGCTTCATCGCGAACCATGTCCGCCAAGGCGATCATACCGACCAAGTCTCCGTCTCGAATCGTGAAGACGACGGTCTTCCCGGCGGCTGATAACTGGTCGAACGCCGTTTCGTCAATTGAGAGCTCATGCTCCCGAATATAGCGGGGGCTGACGACTTGAACGTGACCTCCCTCTACCTGTCCTTCTAATCCAACCCCCGTGATCGAAGCGAAATCGACGACTTCAGGCAACGTCAATTTGCGTGCTTCCGCTTCCCGAAGAATGCCTCGTGCGAGCGGATGCTGCGAGGCCGTCTCGACCGCGGCGGCCAGACGTAACACGTCCTCTTCTGTATGAGCAGATGCGGCTTCAATGTCCGTCACCCCGAAATCGCCTTGCGTCAACGTTCCCGTCTTATCGAAAATGACCGCATCGAGATGACGCGCCTCTTCGAATTGAGTCCGATTCCGAATCAACAGTCCGCGTTTCGCCGACAGGGCTGTCGAGACCGCCACGACGAGCGGAGACGCGAGACCGAGCGCGTGCGGACATGAGATGACCATGACGGTGACCATTCGTTCGACAGCCATACTGACCGGATATCCGAGAGCGACCCAAATGGCGAACGTCAGAACTCCCGATCCGACGGCGACATAAAACAAGAGCTTGGCGGCCCGATTGGCTAGGTTTTGCGTTTTCGATTTGGATTCCTGCGCTTCTTTGACCAAGTCGATGACTTTCGCCAAGTATGTGCTCTCTCCCGTGCTTGTCGTCGAAATCGTCATGCTACCTTCTTGGTTGATTGATCCTGCGATGACGACATCCCCGGTCTCTTTTTCGACAGGCATCGATTCACCGGTCAACATCGACTCATCGACCGTCGTCCGCCCTTTCAGCAGTTCCCCGTCGACAGGAATCTGCTCGCCCGGTTTGACGAGAATCAAATCCCCAGCAGCGAGCGCCGAGACGGGAACGTCCTCGATGTCACTCCCGTTGATGCGGTGTGCCACGCTCGGTAATAGACGAACGAGCTGTTGCAACGCGTTCGACGCACCCATGATTGAGCGCATCTCAATCCAGTGCCCGAGCAACATGATGACGATTAACGTCGCCAACTCCCAAAAGAAGTCATGCCCATGCCCGTATCCGAACACGATGGCAACACTATAGAAGTACGCGACGCTGATGGCAAGTCCAATCAGCATCATCATCCCCGGATTTCGTTGACGCAATTCATCGATGCTCCCTTTCAAAAACGGCCACCCTCCGTAGACGTACACAATCGTCGCCAACACGAATAGCGTCTCCTTTTCATAAGGAAACGTGAGTTCGAAACCGGCCCACTCTTGAATCATATCTGACAAGATGAGAATCGGGATCGTCAGCCCTAACGAGACGAAAAATCGACGCTTATACTCTTCAATCATCCCTTCATGTCCGCCGGTATGCGAGTCATGCGCTTCCCCGTGTTCATGATGAGATGACGCGTGGTGTGAATGTTCCACGTTGACCACCTCCTATGTATACCATATACCCCTATATAGTATATAAAAACTTATTTTCCGTTTAACAAATATTTCATAACTTGTTGGTATAACTAAATAGGCTCTCGCTTTTAACCGAAAGGATGATGCCTTATGAACCGCGTAACGAAATGGGTCATTGGGATGGTTATAGTCAGTATCGTGATTGGATTGTTCTTGCTTTTGTTCACGTTTGCTCCTGGAAACTGGATGATGGGAAACGGTTCATTCATGGGAGATCGAAACGATGGTGGCATGATGCATGGCAACGGCGGGATGGGACGTGGGGGTACCGTCGAGCTCGTCGCGTCGAACGAACCGAATCAACGACTCCCCATCCCGGAACGGCTACGACCTGACCGTGTCACGGACGAGGCGCTCTATTATACGGTTCGTACCGAACGTGGCGAGCACCGGTTTTTCAATCAAGGTGTCAGTACCGAGACGCTCGGCTATAACGGGAATTTGCTCGGACCGATGATTGAATTGCCAGCTGGAAAGACCGTCTATATCAATACAATCAATCAGCTCGATGAACCGACCTCGTTCCATTGGCACGGTCTCGTCATCCCGGGAGCCGAAGACGGCGGACCCCATCAATCGATTGCCCCGGGCGAACAAAGACAAGTTCGTCTCGACATCGACCAAGAACCGGGCACACTCTGGTTCCACCCACATCCGATGGGCGCGACGGCCGAACAAGTATACCTTGGTTTGGCCGGACTCTTGTACGTGACGGATCAAGCGGAGACCGGGTTGCCGAATGAATACGGTGTCGATGACATCCCGCTCATCGTTCAAGACCGTCTCTTCACAGACGACGGACAACTCGATTACGACCGTCAGATGAACGTCGATGGGACGGTCGGTGATACGTTGATTGCGAACGGAGCGATCAATACAACGTTCGACGTGACGACGAATACGTTACGCGTCCGTCTCGTCAACGGCTCTAACGCCCGAAATTTCGACTTCTCCCTATCGAACGGGGAGGCGTTCACTCAAATCGCGACTGACGGCGGATTGCTCGATCGACCGGTTTCGCTTGAGACGTTGACGCTCACACCTAGCGAACGTGTCGAGATTTTAATCGACTTCTCCGACTTGTCGATCGGGGACAATCTCGCTCTTCAAGCTGACCGGATTCCGTTCACGACGTTCACGGTGCGCGACCATACCGAGCAAGACGGTGATTGGACGGATGCTTTCACGGAAGCCCCTGTCGCTAACGAGTCGAGCGAGGCCGATCGCCGGCTCACGTTGTTCGGGATGGGCAATATGGTGACGATTGACGGCAAACAGTTCGACCCTGACCGGATTGACATTAACGTCCGGCAAGGCTCGACCGAGGTGTGGGAAATTTATAACCGAGAAGACATGATGGGCGGGATGACCCACCCGTTCCACGTCCATGGCGTCCAATTCCGGATACTTGAACGGGACGGCAAGCCTCCGCCTGACAACGAACGTGGCTGGAAAGATACGGTCGCCGTCGCACCGGGCGAGAAAGTGAACATTGAAATGACGTTTCGAGAGACAGGGACGTTTATGTATCACTGCCACATTCTGGAGCATGAAGAAAACGGGATGATGGGACAATTGAAAGTAGACTAATCACACTTAACTTGGAGGGAATATGAATGAAATGGAATAAGAAACTTGGAATGATGACGATGGCACTCTCACTGAGCGGTTTACTCGTTGCTTGTGGTGAAGACGACACGACGAATAATGATACGAACATGAATGGTCAAATGGAAGAGACGATGGACGGGAACGACCATTCAGGAATGGACATGTCCGGGTCTGGTGACGTCCCCGAAGGCTTGAAGTCAGCAGAGAACCCGACGTTCGCGGTCGGCGACACGGCCGTCATCACAGAGGCCCATATGCCTGGCATGGAAGGCGCGGAAGCGACCATCGTCGGCGCCTACGATACGGTCGCCTACAGTATCTCGTATGATCCGATGCATGGCGGTGAGCGCGTCAAAGACCATAAATGGATCATTCACGAAGAGATTGAGGATGCACAGGACGCACCGTATGAGGTCGGCGACGAGGTTGAAGTCAATGCCGAGCATATGAGCGGTATGGGCGGCACGACTGCTACCATCGATTCTGTCGAAGCGACGACGGTCTATATGGTCGACTTCACGTTAGAATCCGGCGAAGAAGTGACCAACCATAAATGGGTCACCGAGGAAGAACTGTCGGCACCTTAATCGAGACGTTTGTCGGAACGTGGTCACGCCTTCTCAGTAAGAGCAGGCAAGTGAAACCGGGGCACATGCCTCGGTTTTTCTTATGTATGGGACGAAGCATTTCAAGGAAACAACTGACAAAAGAGATTGATTCTCATCAGCCTTTTTTTATCTAGGCTAAACTAATTAAAATTACCCTGTTTTTCAAAAGCTAAACAGCGAGAAATCGGAGTTTTTTTGAATTTTAGGCATATATCCTTTTACCAACAAAATGTTGTACGTCTCATTTTCGTTGATATGACTGGACTTTCTACAATACAAAATCGTTTTCATAACGATTATACTTTTTTGAAATATAAATGACATATTAGAATCTATTTTTTGATGGTAAAATTTTTTTATAAGGTAATTATCATTGTTCTGTCGCATTGTTCCATAATTGAAAGGATTTACCATACTATGAAAAAACAACTGATGACGATCACATTAGGCGCCCTTCTTGTTTCCGGCTTGACACTTCCCGCTTCGACACCGGTAGAGGCAGCTACATCGTATAAAGTCAAAGTCACGACGAATGTTTTGAACGTGCGGAGCGGCCCATCGACGTCTTATCAAAAAGTCGGCAGTGCCAAACTCGGCCAAACGTTCACCTATCTCGGCGCGACCGGTTCATGGACAAAAATCAATTATAATGGCAGTACAAAATACGTCTCGAGTACATATGTTAAAAAATATAGCAGCACGTCACTCCAAACAGCGACAGCGGGCAAGTTCTTGATTCCTGCGAAAGGCACGTTGACGCAAGGGTATGGCCCGGCGAGCGGCAAATACGGCTACACGTTCCATAACGGCATCGACTTGGCGGCCGCGAAAGGCACGACAGTCCAAGCTGGAGCATACGGTGAAGTCATCGTCGCCCGTAACTATGGAGCGTACGGTAACCACGTCATGATTTCGCATACAATCAACGGTCAAGCGTACACGAGCGTCTACGCCCATATGGATCGTTTGAACGTCGTCAAAGGACAAAAAGTCGCCAAAGGCGCGAAAATTGGAACGGTCGGCAACACCGGCAACTCGTTCGGAAGCCACCTTCATTTCGAAATCCATAAAAATAAATACGTCTACAGCAGCTCGACGGCTGCCAATAGCGTCAACCCGTATACGTTGTTCTAATCCTACCACCTTCCTCTAACATACGAGGAAGGTGTTTTTTCCTAGAATCGTGCGCATTCCGTCCGACTATCCCGGTTGTGACCCATTTCTAGCTAGGTCTATGGGGGGTATAGGGAATCATCGGCGAATATCGTATAATAAAGGAGTATGTCGATATTACTTTACGTATATATATAGCTTTATATCGAAGGGAGGTTCGCGCGATGACTCGAAAGTCATTCTATCCGGCTCGCCGGTACCATGGGCGCTCGACGGCTAAACGAATGAACCAGATTCACGCACCCCAGTCGTTACCGATTCATTCACTTGTCGAAGAAGTTCAAGATGCGGTCTGTTATATCGACTTCACACGGAACCATCTGTATTCGAACGAACAGCTTCGCGCCATCTGTCCCTCGATGGTCAACCAGCGTTTCTCGCGCCCAGAAGACATGACCCGGTTCTTCCACGAAGCGTTCGAGCGGAACGGCGCAGATATGAACGATGTAACGCTGTTTTGGGAAGAACTCATGACGAACCGGTTCGGCTGTTTCCCGAGCATGGATGCGAAGTCGCTCCGCATCGGCGAGCGAACGATGCAAGTCATTGTGAACTTCACACATACGCCGCGCGGCGCATTCCTCATGTGGCGAGACATCACCGACTCGATCCGCTTCGAGGAGCAGAAAGACGCCTTCCTGGCCGAACTGTCCCACGAGTTCCGTTCCCCGCTCACGGCCATCAATGGTTACGCGGAACTGCTCATGTACCAACATCACGACGATGAAAAGACGCATGGGATGTTGACGCTCGTCAAACGGGAGGCCGAGCGGCTCGAGCGGCTCGTCGATAATTTCCTCGACTACCAGCGTGTGAACTATTCCGTGGAGTTATTGTCGTTGTCGACGTTCGACTTGCGACCATTGCTCGAGGACATCGTCGCACACTATAAGGCGACAGCCCCCCAGCATGACGTCATCTTGTCTGCGGATGACATGACCCTCGAGGCCGATCAGGAGAAGCTGTTGCAACTGCTCCATAACTTGATTGGGAACGCGATCAAGTATTCGCCGAACGGCGGCACGGTCTATGTCGAGCTGACGACCGAAGACGACACGTATGTCCTGTCGGTCCGTGACACCGGAATCGGCATCCCGAGTGACGCCATCCCGTATGTGTTCGATGAGTATTACCGGGTCGACTCGGATGCACACCGCCCGATCAAAGGGACCGGTCTCGGCCTTCGCATCTGTAAACGGATCGCCGAAGCGCACGGCTGGGGCATCCATGCCGACTCCGTGTACGGGGAAGGCACGACGTTCTCCATCTACTTATATCCCAATAGTTCGACGCATGCGACGTCACTCGCCGAACGGGAGACGTCCGACTGACAGGACCGTCTTTTTTGAATGAATCACCTTTAAAGCGGGAACAGACGAGAAGAGAGACGTAGAAAGGATGATTCGCATGAAACGTCAACGTGGCTTTTTGGCACTCCCGGTCGCCGTCGCCTTTATTCTCATTTTCGGGCTGTTGTTCGACAACTGGTGGCTCGGACTCGGGATTGGCATCGCGATGTTCTTCGCGTTCCAAGGGACGAAGAAGAAGGCTTGAAACTTTTTGAGGCGGCGCCCGTAGTAATTGGACAAAGGAGACATGCTCCATGTCCAATAAACAAACGACCGGCAGCTACGCCTTTCCGCTCGCCCTCGGCGTCGGTGTCTCGACTGCCATCGCGCTCGATCACTACTTGATTGGACTCGCAATTGGCATCGGGTTGTATTTTGCTTTTAGTGATTCGCCGAAGAAGACATGACAAAGACCGCTTCATTGAGCGGTCTTTGTCATATATACTCGTGCTTCGTGCGGTAGCAGTTGATTGATTTCATTTAAGGAAGGCTGATGTAGATGGCATCTAACAAACCTACACCTAAGTTTCAACTCGCTTTTGCATTACTCCTGTTAGGAGGTGTCTTTTTCCTTCTTCATGAGGTAGATCAGCGAGAAACTTTTTTGAACGAAACGTTAACTGAGCATTTTTCAATCGATCAGAGCGCCTATGATGTCGAGTTCAGCATGAATCAATTTGGGTACTTATATCGCTTGAATTTCGAGGACGAAAACAGAGTCGAGTATGAATTTTTCGTCAAAACCAATCAAGAGAAAGAGTACGTCGTCACCTATTATGGACATAATTCAAAAGGCGATTCACCTTTGAAAGAAGATGAATTTACCACGTTGAACAAAGAATACTAAATTTGGAGAATTGCCATGAGAAGAGTCCAGCTGATGCGAACACGTCGCGCCAGCTGGACTCTTTCTTACATATCGATTGAGTTATATCCAGCCTCACTTCAATGACGCAACCTCGATTGGAACCGCTCGACCTCGTCCGTCATGATGGCGTCGACACCAGTCATGTCCGGCAACTCGCTCGGGTCATTGATGGTATACAGGCGAAGCAACCGATTTTGTTCGCGAATCATCGCCGCATCTCTCGTCCCGATAAATGCCGGTTGAGCATGAACCGCCTCGGCTCCGACTCGTTCCACAAATTCAACCAGATTCGGATGCCCGTCCCCGGTCAAGACGGCGATTCGCGCCTCGCGGGCGACGTCCCGCAACCGGACGAGCGTGTCCGGGTTGAACGAGGAGAAGACGACACGCTCTTCTAACTTGAACTCGGTGACGGCGAGCCACGTCAAATACTCGATTCCTTCATAATCAAATTGATCCGTCTTCAACTCGATATTGAGCGTGACGTCGGAAGGTTCAATCAAGACGAGTACTTCCTCGAGCGTCGGGATCCGTTCCCCGCTCTCCGTCCGGAGCAAGCGGAGCTGCCGAAGCGTCATATCTTTGACGAAGCCGCTTCCGTTCGTCGTCCGGTCGACCGTCTCGTCATGGATCACGACGAGGCGTCCGTCGCGCGTCAATTGGACATCGAGCTCAATGCCGTCGACGTGAGGAAACGCCGCCTTGAACGCGCTGATTGTGTTCTCCGGATACTTGGCGCTATAGCCGCGATGTGCGTAAATCAACATATCATTGTCCCAAGGTGGAAGTTGTCTCATCGGCCGCGCGCTTCAATGCCTCTTCGACCGATACGCCTTGGTATAGGCTCTCCATGGCGTTGACGACGCTTTGACGTGACTGCGGGAACGTCGAGATGAGCGCGCCTTGTGTCGCCGGTGAGGCTTTCGTCTCACTCAATTGATCGACCGTCACTTTCAGTTGCGGGTACTCAGCCCACATCTCTTTGACGACCGGCTCGTCATACGCGTCCGGGTTGATGGCGAAGTAGCCCGTCTCGACGTGCCATTTGGCCTGTGCTTCTTTCGACGCCGCATACTTCATGAACTCCCATGCGCCCTGCTTCGTCTCGTCGGCGATCCCGTCACCCATCCAGAGCGAGGCCCCACCGATGATGACACCTTCACGATCGGCTTCGTTCGGCACCGGCAAGTACGCCGCCCCGACCTCGAAGTCAGCGTTGTCCGCCACGGTACGAATCCCAGCCGACGAGTCGAGATACATGGCAACTTTTCCGGATTGGAAGGCGGCACGCATGTCGTCCCAGTTTTGACCGACGTTCATGAACGTCTTCTCGTCATACATCTCTTTAATCAAGTTGAAGGCGTTCTGCCCTTCTTCCCCATCAAAGACAGCTTTCGTCGGTGCCCCGCTACGGCCGTTGTCGTTGTCGACATAGAGCCCGCCTTGCGCGGCGACAAGTTGCTCGAAGAACCAACCGTAGTTGAGCATCGTGAAGCCGGTCTGCCCGTCGGTCGTCAGTGCCTTCGCCGCTTGCTTCAGCTCGTCATACGTGCGCGGCGCTTTCTCTGGGTCGAGGCCTGCTTTTTCGAACGCGTCTTTGTTGTAGATGAGCACCGGTGTCGACGAGTTGAACGGCATCGAGTACTGCTTGCCGTCGACTTGGTAATAGCTCAAGATGTTCTCTTCCCAGACGCCCGTATCGAAGTCCTCTTTGTCGATGAACTCCTGGACCGGCGTGATTTTGTTCGAGTCGATCATATACTTCGTGCCGACCTCGAACGTCTGCATGATGGCCGGTGCGTCCGGTGACCCTGCGACGGCGTTGAACTTCGTGAGCGCCTCTTCATACGTGCCTTGGAACACCGGTTTCACTTCATAGTCGTCCTGTGACTCGTTGAAAGCGTCGACTTGGTTGTTGAGTGCGGTCTCTAAGTCCCCGCTCATCGCGTGCCAAAACACGACTTCTGTCTTCCCATCCGTCGTCGTGGTCGCCGCTGCCTCTTCCGCTTCTTGACTGCCACATGCCCCGAGCAATAATACCGAACTGGCCAACCCTGCGAATAATGCTTTCTTTTTCATGAACGTTTCCCCCTATTATTTGATCGCACCTTGCGTCAAGCCTTCCTGTAACTGCTTTTGTCCTGCGAATAACAGCATCAGCGTCGGGATGATGATCATGATGACCGCCGCCATGACGACGCCCCAATCCGAGGCGACCTCGTTCGACTGCATCTGCTTAATCCCGATTTGAACCGTGCGGGCCTGCTCCGTGTTTGTCACGAGGAGCGGCCATAAGTACATGTTCCATGTCGTCAAGAAGCTATATACCGACAACGTGACGAGCGGTGTCTTCGAGACCGGCAAGACGACGCTCCAAAAGAAACGGAAGCGGCTGATGCCGGCGATTTGTGACGCCTCGTACATCTCGTACGGAATCGTTTTGAACTGTTGTCTTAGCAAAAACGTTCCGAACGCGAGCGCGAAGAACGGCACCGACAGCCCCCACACCGAGTTGAGCCAGCCGAGCGACTGAATCGTCAAGAAGTTCGGTACCATCGTCGCTTCCCACGGCACCATCATCGTCGCGAGGAAGAGCATAAAGATGAGCCCTTTCCCTTTGAAGTTGATGAAGACGAACGCGAAGGCGGCAAGACTCGACAAGACGACTTGACCGACCATGACGAGGAGTGCGACGACGAGACTGTTCCATAAGTACGTCATGAGCGGAATCCGCTCGAACGCAGCGACATAGTTGTCGAACGTGACGTCGCGCGGGATGAGGTTGCCTTTTAACACCTCACTCCCGTCCATCAGGCTGATTGAGAACGCATAGGCGATCGGGAACAGCATAACGATGGCACTCAAGACGAGGAGCGTATACGTGACTACTTTCCGAAGCGTCATTGGTAATGCACCTTCCTTTCGACGAGCTTGAACTGGAGCCACGTCAATGTCAGGACCGCGAGGAACAAGAGCACGGCCTGCGCACTCGCCCCGCCGACGTTATAGTTGATAAACGCGTCCTTATAGATGGCGTAGACGATGACGTTCGTCGAGTTCGTCGGCCCGCCTTTCGTCAGCAAATCAATCTGCCCGAACGTCTGAAACGCATTGATGAGCGAGATGATGCCGACGAAGAAGAGGGTTGGTGACAGCATCGGGATGGTGATTGCTCGGAGCTGGGTCCAATACCCCGTCCCGGCGATGTCCGCACTCTCGTATAGCGTCCGGTCGATGTTTTGCAGCCCGCCGAGAAGAATCAAGAATGTGAAGCCGATGTTCATCCAGACGGTCGCGAGCGAAACGGATAGGAGCGCATACTGCGGGTCGAGGAGCCACTGCACCCCGCTCGTTCCGATCGCTTCCAAGAAACGGTTGAAGATGCCGATGGACGGGTTGTACATGAACATCCAAATGACAGATGAGGCTGCGACGCTCATCCCCATCGTCGCCGAGAACGCCGTCCGGAAGATGCCAATCCCGCGCAGCTTCTCGTTGGCGAGGAGCGCCAGACCGAGCGCGATGATGATTGTGAGCGGGACGGTCAACAGAACGAAGCCGACCGTCGCCTGAATGCTCTGCCAAAACGAGGCGCTCGTGAACAGCTTGGCGTAATGCTCGCCGCCGACGTAACTGAGCGGCGTCCCTTGTGTGTCCGTTTGAAAGAAACTCAAGTAAATCGTCCGGAACAGCGGATACACGAGGAAAATCCCAAATAACGCGATCGACGGGGACAAGTAGAAAAGCCCGCTCGTCGCGTCCGATAATCGGGTCCGGACGCGTTGTCTCGGAAGGGCGACCGTCATTGGAACACCTCCAACGCCTCGAACAGTTTCGGTTGCCGCGGTTCGATACGATTGCCGTTCGTATCAAACAAAGATATCTGTTTCGGGTCGACGTAACAGGCGATCTTCTCCCCGATCGACAGCGGCCATTGTCCCGGCCATTTGGCGAGCCATTCGACGCCACCCATATCGAAGGCGAGAATCGTCTCCGTGCCGAGCACCTCGATGTTCTTCAGTTCGGCATAGAACGTGACATCCTCTTTCGCCGGCGTGATTTGTTCCGGGCGGATGCCGAGCGTCGCCGTATCTTCTCGCGTCAGCGTGTTCGGATGGAACAGGCGTCCGTCCGAGGCGACCCAGCCCTTGTCACTCCGCTGCACCGGCGTCAAATTCATCGGCGGTGAACCGATGAACGAGGCGACGAACGTGTTCGCCGGCTTGTTGTACAAATCGAGCGGTTGACCGACTTGTTGGACCTCGCCATCGTTCAACAGCATCATCCGGTCGGCCATCGTCATCGCCTCGACTTGGTCATGGGTGACGTAAATCATCGTCAGCTTGAGCTTGCGTTGCAGCTGTCGGATCTCCGAGCGCATTTTGGCCCGAAGTTTCGCGTCCAAGTTCGAGAGCGGCTCGTCCATGAGGCAGATTGGTGACTCGGTGACGATGGCCCGGGCCAAGGCGACCCGTTGCCGTTGCCCGCCCGACAGTTCACGCGGCTTTCGCTTCAAATAGTCGGTCAGTCCGAGCGTTTCGGCCGCTTCCATGCAGCGTTCGCGCTGCTCGAGCTTCGTCAGTCCTTTCGTATGTAACCCGAACGTGATGTTCTTCTCGACGGTCATATGCGGATAGAGCGCATAGTTTTGGAACACCATCGACAGTTGGCGTTCGCTCGGTTTCAAGTCGTTCGCGGCGACGCCGTCGATGCGGAGCGTCCCGCTCGTGATTGACTCGAGCCCGGCAATCATCCGGAGCATCGTGCTCTTCCCGCAACCCGACGGTCCGACGAGGGCGAAGAATTCACCGGCCTCGATCGTCACGTCGATGCCACGGATGACTTCCGTCTCGTCGTATGACTTTTTGATATTCTGCAGTTGAATCGATTTCATATGATATCCTCCTTCATTCCTTGCGACGCCCATAATCGCTCATCCCCGGTCGAGACGGCGAACGCCCCGTGAGAAAGTGCTTCATGCACGTGAATCGGTTTTCGAATCATCCCACCCGTCACAATCGGCAACGAGACGTGTTCCGCGACGTGCTCGATGACACTCGGAATGAGACCCGGCATCAGTTCGAGCGCGTCCGGCTGTTGGTCTTTCGCCATCTTGATGCCTGAAGTGATCGCGTCCGAGTCGACGAGGAATAGGCGCTGCACCGTCATCAGGCCGGCCCGTTTGGCGTGTTGGATGACAGACGCCTTCGTCGTCACAATCCCGTCGGCGCCGACGCGTTTCGCCAAATAGTCGATGCCGTCCCGGTCGAGACTGATGCCGTTGATGCGTTCAGCGTGCAGGAACACGGTCCGATTCTCGCGTTTCAAATGGGCGACATAGCGGTCGAGCGTGCTGAGCGTCCCCATCATGAGGAACGTCGTCGTCACGTCCGACTGCAGGAACTTCTCGAGTTGTTTCGGTGATTTGATGGAGGCAATCATCTTCTCTTGTCCGATCGTGCGAAGTGTTTCATTCACTTGAATCATCCTTCCCTAGAAAAAAGGACCAACAGAAACAGGACGTCATCGACGTACGGGCTTCTGTTGGTCTCTCGAATGTTCTACCGGTTGCTATTCACTTGGCATGAGGGGTCTCACAAGTCATATCGTAACGGATGAATGTAAAGCGGCCGTGAAGCAGATGCAAAAGTTTGTGAAGATGACGTAAAAAAACCGACTCATAAGGAGTCGGTTTCGTCGAGCGTCTGTCTCGCCTTCGCCAAAATGTCGGCTTTGACGGCATCGTCCCGCCCTTGCCAGTTACGGACCATCATCTTCATGCGTTGGTTCTTCGCGAACCGCTCCTCGTGCTTGTCGATGAAGTGCCAATAGAGTGCATTGAACGGACAGGCGTCCTCTTCGGTCGTGTGTTTCGGATTATACTTGCAACCTTTACAGTAGTCGCTCATCTTGTCGATATATTTTCCCGAGGCGATATACGGCTTCGTCGCGAGGCGCCCGCCGTCGGCATGGAGCGCCATCCCGAGCACGTTCGGTAGCACGACCCAGTCGTAGGCATCGATATACATCTCGTTGAACCAGTCACTCGTCTGTTGTGGCGACACTTCGAACAGCGTCGCGAAGTTGCCGAGCACCATGAGCCGTTGGATGTGATGGTTATGGGCCCGCTCGATGACGGGTTTTACACTTTGATGGACGCAGTGCATGTCCGTCTCGGCGTCCCAGAAATAGCTCGGCAAGTCACGCTCATGTTTGAACGTGTTGACCGACTCGTAGCCCGGCATCGTCGCCACATAGACGGCGCGCATATATTCCCGCCAGCCGAGAATTTGACGAACGAATCCTTCGACCGAGGCGAGCGGCGCATCCGACGCAATGGCCGCTTGAACGACCTCGTCCGGTGTCAGTAGCCCGATGTTGATGGCCGCCGACAGCAGGCTATGCGACATGTCTTGATTGTCCGACAGCATCGCGTCCTGATACGGACCGAACGTCTCGAGACGTGCTTCGACGAAACGAGCGAGCGCCCGTTGTGCCTCACTGCGTGTCACCGGCCAGACGAACGGAGTGATGTCTCCTGGATGGTCGGCGAAGTCGGTCTCGATTTTTTGGATGACGTCTTTCGTGATGACGTCCGGTCGGAAATGGATCGGTGCCGGGAACGTCAGCCCGTCTTTCGGCGGCTGGCGGTTATCCGCATCGAACGACCATTTGCCACCGCGCGGCTTCCCGTCCTCGAGCAACACGTCGAACCGTTTCCGCATCTGGCGATAGAAACGATCCATCCGCCACGGCGCGTTGCCAATCGTGTCGAGCGCTTCCTTCTTCGTTAAATAGAAGAGCGGCACGTCCGAGTGTTCGACGAGCTTTTGCTTCTGACCGAACTGCCGCAGCTTTTTCTCCATCGCGGCGTCGGTGACGGCCGTGTAATGAATCTCTTCTGGTTCATACCGTTTGAAGTGGTCGTCCCATGCATCCTGGAACGAGTCGGCCTCATGATAGTCGACCGTGTAGCCTTTGTCGCGCAGCTCCTCGGCGAAATGACGCATCGCCGAGAAGATGAGGACGAGCTTTTGTTTATGGTACGGCCGCCACATCGCCCGGGATGTCGCCTCGATCATGACGATGACGTCATCGTTCTTAACGTGATTGAATAGCTCGAGTTCGTGCGACAACTGATTGCCGAAAATCCAAAAGGAACGCATCGATTCAACTCCCTTCCCAAAATGGTTGTGCTACACTCAATCTACATCTACTGGATTCGGAAAGGAATGGTTCGATGCGCTTCACACGTCTCCAAACATGGATTGACAGTCAATACGAGAACCCGCGCGGCATCGTCGGGACGTACATCGGCGAGAAGATGGTCTGGCAACACCGGGTCGAAGTCGATTGGACGATTGAGCAACTTCAGATTCAGCCCGACAATCGCGTTCTCGACCTTGGTTGTGGGGCCGGCGACGCGCTTGCACAGATATTACGTGGCTTTGAGCACGTGCATGTGACCGGACTCGACCGTTCCCCGACTATCGTCCGCTCGGCGCTCCGACGAAATCGAACGGACGTGCAAGCCGGGCGAGCTGATGTCGTCGAAGGCGACCTCGGAACGCTCCCGTTCCCGTACGCACAGTTTGACCGCGTCTTCAGCATCCATACCCTCTACTTTTGGGAAGACGTGCCTGCGGTGCTTCCCGAAATCGAACGTGTCCTCGCACCGGGCGGGTTGTTCGTCATCACGTACTGTGACGGGAAAGCTGACGTGACGTGGGACGGCATCGCATCCATCGTGCGGGAACAGTTCATCCCCGCCGCTTCCGCGCTTGGTCTGACCGACGTCGTCGAGACTCGCGGTCCTGACTCACGTGATTATCATACGGTTGCCGTGACGGGGCGGAAGCCGCACGATGATTTCTAATCATCACTTTATAAGAATTTTTATTCCATTTGCTGTTTAAAATGAAAAGAAACCTCTCGAATGTGAAATCTCGAGAGGTTTCTTTGTTATTTAGCAACGATAGTATTGATACGCTTCGTCATATAACTCGAGCGTGTCATTTCAACGGTCAACATACTGCTTTGACGTTGTTTATTCACATAAACTTTGAAGTTCCCTTTCGAATCAACTTTGACAGCCTTTCCAATATTCGAATCTCTACCATACACTTGTACCGTCGCACCCGGATGTCCTTTTCCGGTCACATAGGTGTGACTCGTTCGTACAGTATTCACACTGAATTGTTTGAACGCATACTTGATGGTTTGTACAGTTGCCGTCGACACATTTCCAGTCGTATCTTTTGCACGGACCGAAACGGTTTTTCCTGGTAGCCATTTATTAATCGAATAGGCGTATGAACCAGAGCTGTTCGCTTTCGTCGTATAGGTCCGCCCGTTATACGTAATGAGGACGGTTGCCCCTTTTTCTGTCTTCCCCTGGACTTTCGTTGACGCTGCCGACATTGCATGGACTGTCGGCTTGGTTGGTGCCGTGTTATCTTTCGCCTTGAGTGTAACTGACGTTTTTTGTCCAAGTCTAGGAATGGTCACGAACTTTAAGCTTTCGCCTTCTTTGTACATACGGACTAGATAGAAACTGAATTTACCTGTTGCATCGATGTTCGTTTGACCAACTCTAGTCGTACCATTCCACACTTCAAGCGTTGCCTGCGGCTCTCCCACGCCTGTAATGTGACGGGATGCTTTTTGGAATTTAACGGCGGATACATTTTTGCCGCTATACGGTTTTGTGACCGTCTTCTTGACTTCATACTTAATCGTTTTATCCGGATTGACGAGTTTGACTGTCACGTCGGCAGGTAATTCAATATCATTCGACCATGTGACCACATTGCCCATGTGTTTATGGCTGACAGTTTGCCCGTTCACGGTGAACTCATACTGTTTTTGAATCATATTGTCTGATGGGGAGTAAAACCAAATTCGCTGATCCCCATTCATACGAATATCTTGAATTTTGTCACCGACTGGTCCTACATAAGTATATGCCACATTACCCGCTGCATCCTTTGTAGTGATTCTTACTTTACTGTGACGGACCCCATTATAGAATAAGTACATAGGGTCTGTCGTTTTAATGACAAAATCCCCTGTTTTCGAGACTGAGACTGCTTTCTCTTTATCACTTCGATAAGTGAACGTAACTTTGGCCCCTGGTTCTGTTTTTCCATAGATGAGTCGTTCACCTGGCAAAACATACTTTTGAAGCGTTACTCGAGGTGCAACTATGTCTTTGATTGTAACTTTATTTCCTTCCGACCAATTACCGGAGAGGTCTTTAACTTTGACGACAAGATGGGTCACGCCGTCCCTCTTCAAATTTGAGACAGGTAACTGTGAGGTCGTTATGATTTTAGAGTTGTTTTTTGGGAACGAATGGATTGGTTTGACGATGCCTTCTCGCAACAGCCTCTCCCCTTTATAGTATGCAATCGTAAAGTCCGTTACTTTTTCATTGGCTTCGGCGTCTATTTGCGTCGCTTCGTCAGACAAGATTCCGTACATTTGTAATGTCGGTTTCATCGTATCCTCTACTGCATACGTGAAGCGTTGATCTGCTTTCCCCGCCACTTGAACGAGGACGTTAAACGTCGAGACTTTCTCCAAGTTGACGGCGAACTCAAATTTCCCAGAGGCATCTGCCGTCACTTCTTTTGTGATTCCTTTCGAGAACTGAAGCTTAGCGTTCGGTTCCGTCGTCCCTGTCAACACTTTCGTGTGGTTTGTCAGTTCTTTGATCGATGGTTTTTGAATCGCATCAAACGTTCCTTCAACCCACTCCGAGACGCGTCCATCTTGAAGGAGCGTCCTAATCATGAACTTGTCATTTAGCTCAAGTGGAACCGTCGGATTTTTCAAATCTACTTTCTCAACAATCGAACGTCCGTCCGACTTTTCGATCTTCGTTTCAAATGATATCGTTTTGTTCGGGTAATGGAATGGTGGAATTCCAATTACCATACGATCACTTTCAAGTTTGAAATTTGGAATCGGAGCGGGGCGATTATCCTCCGCACGAAGCTCTACTTTTGGATGAGAATAATTATATTCGTCCAAATAAGAGACCATATAGTTCAGTCCGTATAGTCTAGGTAATGAAAAGACAATGTTACCCGCTTCATCACTTTTTGCCTGTACACGAACTTGAGCATTTCCAGCTTTTGGATCCGAATAGGCCACGACAAACTTTTGGTTTGGTGTCGCTTTACCGATCAATCGTGCTTCTGCGAGATCAAACGATTGTGTTTCAAATTTGATTGTTTCGACTTTACGTTTAACTTTTACTTGCTTCGTGAAAATGGTCTGGCCATCTTTTTCAATCGTAAGCGTCCGATCGACTCGATCGTTTTGTGGGTAATAACAATCAAACTGCCCTTGTTCATAACTGATGCCACACCCATCGCCATCAATTAAAATCACTGCACCTGGGAACGTCACTCCCCGAAATTGCGTGAATGACTCTTCGATGATAAATAAGGGACGATCTGGCGTTGCTTTGAAAGCGGGCATTGTGAATCCGTGAATTCCACCAAGCATTTTATTCATCAAATGTGCCGGTTGAATCGAGTATCCCTGTTCTTGATAGGCCCATATTTCCCAACCTTTGAATGGGAAATCGAATTTACCCGTCCCATCGGCTTGTACAATTTCTTCATCATAGCCGATTTTCACGACTACTTTCACATAAGGCAACGTCGTCCCAGATACGCGTAGCGTCTCATGTGGGGCAGCGTCTAAACGAATGATATCCGTCTTCGCAGCTGTTTCTTTATATGTTTTGATCGGGGTCGATGCCTTTTCCGGACTACTCACATAGACACTAACAGAGTCCGCTTGATTTTTTGGTATTCTTAACGTACCCATTCCTTCTTTTGCTCGTCCCTCATATGTCGCATGGATGGTATGAGTTGGGTGTGTAATGAACACGAACTCGTTATCAATCATCCCGAGGTATGTCACTTCTTGCGGAGCTGCAGGTTTCATTTGAGGTTTAGGTTCACTTCGCTCAATCATTTGAATGACCTGATCAAAACCATCGCTATTCCGCTGATAAATGGCAATTCTTCCTACTGGTGATTTCGGAAACGTATATGTAAACTTTTTATTCGCATCACTTGTGGTTTCGACAAGTTTTTCATCAGCGACAATCGTGACATGCTGATTGGGTTGATCCGTAGTTCCTTCTATAACACGCAAATCTGCGGTCGTTTCCGATACGTTTACGGCTTGTATAGGCAGAGGTGAAATGATTGCTCCCAGTAACATCATCGCGATTAAAATCGCACAACTTTTTTTTACTTTTATAAACATCTTTCTGTCTCCTTTTGGAAATATCTGATTAACCTTAAAAAATATAGCATGATTTTCTATATGCAAATTCAGTTTTTGCTAAAGTGGGTCAATAAAAAAACTAGACGATGTCTCGTCTAGTTTAGCCCCGACTCTTGCGCGTTACGGCAATCCCGCCGAACCCGCTGATGATGGCGATGTAGAAGCCCAAATCGTAGAACCAACCGGTGTTATTCACTTCATAGACGCGATACGTGTCATTGAACAATCCTAAAACGAGTGACACCGGTGCGATCCACCCGTGCCAGACGCCCCAAAAGAAGCCGGCCGGGTCGGTCGTGTACGTCCCGTCGCCCGGCACACAGCCGCCGAGGACGACAATCAAACTGAGCATGATGGCTAATAATCCGATTCGTTTCATAATGAATCCCTCCTGCTATGAGTATTCCCGGTTTTAAAGAATTCAGTACGGTTTAACGTGCGCCAGACGAACGAAAAACAAGCAGAGGCTCATGATGAGTCGCTGCTTGTTTTTCGTTACCGCCAAAGTTGGACCGTGTTCGCGAACTCGATGTCGGTCGCGATTTCCCCATCGAGGGCATGTAAATCAAAATCCTTACCATCGAGCCACTCCTGAAAATCAAAGATGACCGGGTCGCGGTCGCCACCGAGGGCGAACCACGTCTCGAGCGTCTCCGGGAAATAAGCCGCCGTGTGAATCGTGCCGGCCCAGCTCTTGTACAGCTCCGAGAAGACGCCTTTGTCCGAGTCGTTCATGAGCCGGAACGCACTCTCGGCGTCCTGGACGATATGTTGATACATCTTGATTTCCATCATCCGGCGTGTTGAATCATCAAGATGGTAACGGTTCTCGTGTTGGAGCAGTTCGAAATGGTTCGTGCAGATATTCGACTCGCGGACGCGAATGTCGCGCGGTGTCGCTTCGATGACGCGTGTCTTCGACGACTTGTCGTGGACGACATACGTGAACGAGCCGCGGTGCGGAATCTCTTGAAGCAGATCGACCGCCTCCTCGACCGTGGCGCACGTCTCGAGAATCATTCGGCCAATCATCTGGCAGACGAACCCATCCCCCGGGCGCCGGCGGTTGATGAAGTTATAACCCATGGCGAGCCCTTTCTCGTTCATCCCATCCATCCGGCCGGTGACACGTGAGACGGGACCGATGACGGCGTAACCCTCATCTGGCTGGAACACGTTATAGCGTCCATCGTACGTCATCGGGTGATAGTCATAGTTGCGGACGAGGAAGTTGTCCCCCGTCAAAATCGAACAGCCGCTGACCGGGTTATTGACCCGGAAATGACCGAAGTGAAGGAGCGTGTCGGCGAGCGTCAATTCGAGCTCATCCTGCAGGCCGAGCAGTTCTTCCCAAATCTTCGGAGCGAACCGGTCGAACGCCTGCTTCGCCTCGCGCTCGTCAATCTCAAAGCGCGGGACGCGGAGCTTCCACTGGTCGGTCCGGTTCTCGAGCAGTTTGCTGCGCTTGATGTATTGTCCTTGAAAGCGGCCAAAGTCATAGTGACTGCCGCGGAATTGTGTGAGTTCACTTGAGACGCGTTGCATGAAAAAACCTCCCTTGCGCCTAGTATAACGGACGCAACGGAGGTATGTCTGACTTGAGACTGTTTACAACTTGAACTGTCGGCTCATGCGTTGCATGTCCTCGGCCGTGTGCGACAAATCTTTAACGAGCCGGTTCATCGTCTCGCTCGTCGCCGACATCTGTTCGGTCGAGGCGGCCACTTCCTCGTTACCAGCCGTACTCTCTTCAGAAATCGACGCGATGTCAGAAAGACCACGTTTGATGTCGTCTTGGTTCGTCTTGACGCGTCCGAGCTGCCCTTGCATCGAGTTCGTCAGGCGCTGCATCTCCCGCACACTCTGTTCAATCTCATTGAAGGCGCGCTTCGTCTCCTCGAGCGTCCGCTTGCCGTCCTCGGCAGCGTACATGCTGTCCGTGAACGTCTCGCCGAGCGCGATCGAGTTTCGTTTGACGCTGCCAACGATTTCCGAAATCTCACTGACCGACCGCGCAACGCTGTCGGATAACTTGCGAATCTCAGAAGCGACGACGGCGAAGCCTTTTCCATGCTCCCCGGCACGAGCCGCCTCGATGGCCGCGTTCAAGGCGAGCAAGTTCGTCTGCTCAGAGATTTGACGGATCATCGTGACGAGCGCCGTCACTTCGTCCGCCTGTTGCTCGAAGTCCTTCACCTGGCCTTGCGACTCGCGCACTTGCAGATGGATGTTCGTCATCTTGCCGACGGCATCCTCCATCAGTTCGAGCCCTTCTGCCGTCACCCGACTGACGACTTCCGCTTGTTCGCTCACGCCGTTGCCGTCGTGCGCCGTCTGGTCGACAAGTCCCGAGAACTCATTCATATGTCCGTACAGTTTCATCGTGAGCACGCTCTGATTCTCGACACCGCCCGCGATTTCTTCCATCGTGAACGCGATTTGACGCGAGGCATCGTTCACTTCTTCCGAGATGCTCGCCACGTTGCCGCTCTCATCGCGCACCGTCTGAGCGGACGTTTGTAATCCGGAAATCAAGTCGCGGAGCATTTTCGTCATCTGATCCATCGAGGCGGTAAGCCGCTTGATCTCATCGTTCGCTTTCAACTGGATGTTGTCCATCTCACGAGCCGCCGTCGCCAAATCCCCGCTCGCGATATGGGTCGCGACACGCTCGAGCTCCCGGAGCGGACGAAGTTTCCAGCCAAGGTAGCGCCAGATGATGACCGAGGCAATCCCAAGCAAGACGACGAGTCCGATGAGAATCGGCGGCAAGCTCTCTTGCAACACGTCTTCCGTCACCGCTGCGACATCACTCGCCCCTTTGTCGATTCCAAGTACACCGATGACGTCCCCGCCTTGTTTGATCGGAACGAGCACCGTCATATAGTCCCCGTACTCTGGGTCCTCGACAATCGGTGTCGTGACGGTCCCCCCTTCAAACGCCGCTCTCGCGTCCGCAAACGATGTCGCCGTCGTCGGCGTTCCGATATCGACCGCGTCGGCCGCGCTCATACCATCGACGATGATTTGAAGCTCTTCGCCGTCGGCTGCGAGTGTGTACACATACATGGCCCCGATTTGCGTCCGATACGTGTCGAGCTGTTCCCGAAACTGCTCGAACCGTTCATCTTTCGCAGGGTTCTGTAAAAATGCCGCATACGCTTCCGCGTCGATCGCCTCGCTGATCCGGGCCCCGTCCGCCAACAGGACCGCTTGCATCGAGCTCTGTACCGTATGCTTCGTACTGACGTACTGCAACACGCCGAATGTGACGATGAGTAGCGTGATGAATGCCAACATCATCGCCAAAATCCGCGTCTGTAGCAATTGTGGTTTATTTCGTTTCATGTGATTCCCTCCATTCGTCCTTACTGTATGTATCGGACGATTTCCGAAAAACTGCACAAAAAAACGGATGATTTTCGACAAAAATCATCCGTTCGTTCATTCATTTGTCGAATCTACTACCTCGAGCGGCATCGACACCTCAGCCTCGCCCTCTTCTCCAATATGGAAGAGAGGCAGCGTCTCGGTGACGAATAGATCGGGGTTCAAATCCGCTTGATAGACGTAAGTTCGCACGTCCCCTTCGCGTTCCGCGACGAGTTCACCGAACGGAATCGGGACACGCGTGCCGTCGACTTCATAACTAATGATCGTCGTCGGATCGAGGCGACGGTCTTCGAGCATCCGAATCGTGAACAGCATCGTCGAGCTGTTCGTCCGCTCGAGCGAGACCGCAATCGATTCCGATTGACCGGCCCGTTTTTCAATCATCGCATCTTCGACGTCCTGCTCGAACACGACGTTCTCTTCGGTCGGATCATCTTGCACTTGTTGGCAACCGACGATGGTCGCCAATCCGAGAATCAAGGCAATCACCAATACGCGCATCTCGTTCTCTCCTCACTTCAAGGCGAAAGTGAGTTCCGCTTCACAAGCAACTTCTCCATCGACCGTCGCCACGGCGCGCCCTTTACCGATTGGTCCGCGCACTTTCAAAATCTCGACCTCGAGGCGCAATTGATCGCCCGGGACGACTTGACGTTTGAAGCGACATCCATCGATACCTGCGAAGAACGCGAGCTTGCCGCGGTTCGACTCCTGCTTGAGCATCGCGAAAGCGCCGACTTGCGCAAGCGCCTCGACGATCAACACGCCAGGCATGACGTTATAGTCTGGGAAATGTCCATTGAAGAACTCTTCGTTCGCCGTCACATTCTTTAATCCAACGGCCCGTGTGCCTTCTTCGACTTCAAGAATTCGGTCGATGAGCAAAAACGGGTACCGATGCGGGATCACTTCTTTAATCTGTTCAATCGTGTACATGGTTCCACCACCCTTATGATGTTAGCCAAAAATCGGTGATATGGCGCCACGTGTCGATGTTGAACACGTCCTTCCACTCGCCTCCGCCAATCACGCTGTACCCAATGATGGCCCCAATCGCAAGCATCACGAAAGCCAACAGCAGGACAACGATGACGCGTAACAAGATTGGGAAACGTCGATGGTTCGATAATCGCTTCCGCTCCGTCCGCTCTTTGGACTCGGTCTGTTCCGAGCCGTTCTGTTCTTCGTTCGCCACGTCCATACATCCTTTCAGCTGAATTAATCATAACATATTAGTACCTGGTATTAAAACTATTGCATGAGTTCTATATAAGTGTAACGTATCTACCATACGTCGAACAAGCGCCCGGCCTAGGGCAAGGGCGACGCTTCTGTGAAAAATTCCTGCCCGCTTCCACCTATGCTGTGCTATCGTAAGAGTATTCATCATTTAGGAGGGTTTATTTTTATGTGGAAAGAATTCAAAGAGTTTGCAATCAAAGGCAATGTGATTGACCTGGCCGTCGCCTTCATCCTCGGGGCCGCCTTCACGGCCATCGTCACGTCGCTCGTCAATGACATCTTCATGCCGTTCCTCGGCATCCTCATCGGCGGCATCGACTTCTCGACGCTCGCGGTGTCGGTGCTCGGCGTGAACGTGACGTATGGCAACTTCCTGCAAGAAATCGTCAAGTTCTTCCTCGTCGCCTTCGCCTTGTTCATGATGGTCAAAGTGCTGAACCGTCTGAAACGTGAGAAAGCGGTCGAAGAGACACCAGAACCGGAACTGTCGCGTGAAGAACAGCTCCTCTCGGAGATTCGTGACCTATTAAAAGAACGCCCGTGACCAAAAGACGCCTGAACCGAAGTTGGTTCAGGCGTCTTTGTCGATTAACCGGAACGCTCGGCTGACGGCGTCCGTCAAGAGCGGTGCCGCTTGCTGCATCGCTTCCTCGAGCATCATCACCCGGGAAACAATCGGGAAGACGGCCTGAATCCCGACGTCCGGGACGGCAATCAGTTCCGATTGTCCGGCGAAGACGAGCGTCGGGACACCATATGCGTGGGCGAGGCACGCCAACCCGTATGGCGCTTTCCCGTGAAGCGACTGCGCATCGAAGCGACCTTCTCCGGTGATCAACCAGTCGGTCGTGCGCAGTTTCTCTTCCAGGTTCGACCAGCGTATGACTTCTTCAATACCGCTCACGTACCGGCCACCGAGCTGATAGAGCGCGAAACCGATACCTCCGGCTGCGCCCGACCCAGGCCGCGTGGCCAAATCACGTTCGAAACAACGGGCGTACGTGGCAAGCAGTTCGTCATAGCGCACGACGTCCTCTGGCGCCAATCCTTTCTGCGGACCGAACACGGCCGCGGCCCCGTCTTGTCCAAGGAGTGGATTCGTCACGTCCGAGGCGATGCGCCACTCGACATGACGTGCTTCCGGGAGGAGTCCTGTCCAATCGACTTGAGCGACGTGCTCGAGTTGATGCGGGAACGGCCCAATGATCTGTCCAAACTCATCGAAGAAGCGGACACCGAGCGCCTCGAGCAAACCTTTTCCCCCGTCGACAGTCGCGCTCCCGCCGAGGCCAACAGTGATGCGTGTCGCCCCGCTCTTGAGCGCATGCTTGATTTGCAGCCCCGTCCCATAGGAGCTGTAGCGCCACGGGTCGAGCGTATCGACAAGTGTGAGCCCAGACGCCTCGGCGACTTCGATGACTGCTTCTCGCGTCAGTTCTAACCAACCGTACCTTGCTTGTCGCATCGTCCCATCAAGCGACATGACGTCTTGCGTGATGGTCTCGGCATGCGGATGTGTCAGGAGCCACGCATCTAAAAATCCTTCGCCTCCGTCTGAAATCGGCACCTCGATGACATCGTGTCCAGCGAGTGCCCGACAAACCGCCCGATTCGCTTCCACGCTCGTCAACGATCCTTTGAACGAATCCATCGCCACGACAATCCGCATGTCCATCCCTCCTCGTATTCAGTGTAACGCAAAAACCGCCCTTCCGAAGAAGAACGGTCCGTGATTAACGCAGTGACGTGACGAGTCCCATCATCTGGTCGCTCATCGACAGCGCCCGTGAGTTCATCTGATACGCACGTTGCGTGATCGTCATGTCGGTCATCTCTTTCGTCAAATCGACGTTCGACGATTCGAGCGTCCCTTCGATCAACAGATTGCCGAGCGGACGGTCAACGTCCGCCGCCAAATCAGCCGCATAGACGTTGTTGCCGAGCGGTTGGAGCGCTGACGTGTTGCGCACCTCGACGATATCGAGACGGCCGAACTCTTGCTCGACCCCGTTCACGCTGGCGACGACCATCCCGTCTTGACGGACGCGGTGCGCCGTCGACTCATTCGGCATGACGATCGGGTTCCCGTCCGCACCCAGGAGGGCGTTGCCGTTCACGTCGACGAGCGTCGTCGTCTCACCGACCGACAGCTGCATGTTCCCGCTCCGAGTCAATCCGACACCATTCTCCGTCTCGACGGCGAAGAACTGGCGGCTCGCTTTCAAGAACACATCAAGGCCACGGTCAGTCTTGCGAATCTGACCGATATTGAACTGTTGGCTAATATCGGCGACGTGGCCGCCGACACCGATGCGAATCCCGTTCGGCGTGTCGCGCCCGACCTCAAGCTCGGCGCGTGGTTGATTGTCATACGCCTGCGACAAGAGCGAGGCGAAGTGGGTCTGTTCCCGCTTATAGCCGGCCGTGTCGACGTTGGCAATGTTGTGACCGGTCACATCGAGCTGGCGCTGAAGCTGCGTGAGCGACGACACCGAGTTATAAATCGATTGCATGGGCTTCCTCCTTAACGAATCCGAGCGATTTCAATCGCCCGCTCGGCACTCTTGTCATATGCTTGGACAACTTTTTGGTTCGCCTCGAATTGACGGTACGTCGTCATCAAATCGGCCATCGTCCGGTCAAGATCGACGTTCGCCTCTTCGATAAATCCTTGTTGGAACTGAACGTTCGCAGCAGGCGGTGCGTCTCCATTGACCCGATAGTCGTTCCCGACTTGCTCGAGTGTCGCCAAGTCATCGATTTGGACGGCACCGAGCGTCGCCACGTTCTGCCCAAGTGACGTGATTTGTCCGTCACCTGACAACGTGAACTCACTTGACGGCAATTGAATCCGTTCGCCGGCGTCTGAGAGGATATACCCGCCATCTGCCGAACGCAAGAAGCGTTCCTCATCGACCGCGAAGCGTCCGTTCGTCGTATAGAGCGTCTCACCGTTCTGTTCGACGGCGAACATAGCGGCACCCGTCGCGTCAGCCGGTACCTTCATATATACGTCGGTCGGGCTGCCCGTCTCGGAGATGCTTCCCGTCGAGAAACGCGGCATCGTCTCTTGCAAATACACGCCTGTCGACAACGTGCCAACCTCGCCTTGCACGCGTGAACCCGAATTTCCCGGGTGGCTCACTTGGGCGAGCAACATTTCTGGGAACGAGCGGACGACGCCGTTCGATGCCTTGAATCCAGGTGTCCGGACGTTTCCAAGGTTATTGCTCAAAATCTCTTGTTGACGTTGGAGCGCGTTCATCGCGCCCGCCGCCGTATATAATCCGCGTAACATGGTTCGTCTTCCTTTCATCGTTCAAAGTCTTCACTCTGTATATCGTACCAAACGAATGTTTCATTCACCGTTTTTTGAAAAAAACTAAAAAAAAACCACTTCGCAATGTGAAGTGGTTTTCGTCAAGCGACAATCGGGAGTTCGACCGTCATGGTCGTCCCATTCCCAAGTTCAGAACGGACGCTGATTGTCCCGCCATGTGATTCGATAATCTCCTTACAGATCGCAAGCCCAAGGCCGGTGCCTCCAATATTGCGGCTCTGTTCGTTTTGGACACGGTAGAATTTCTCAAACAGTCGTTCGGCATCTGCGGGCGCCACCCCCATGCCTTCGTCTTCGATGGCGATCCGGATGACATCGTCATCGCACGAGACGTTGACGGCGATATTGCCGCCGTCGGGTGAATATTTAATGGCGTTATTCAAGATGTTCGAGAACACTTGACGCAGTTGCGCCGGGTCCCCGGAGACGCGAATCGTTTCATCACAATCGAAATGGAACGCATGCAACTCGGTCGAACCAGCATGAATCTCAAGAATATCGGACAATAGTTCGAACAAACTCTCGACTTTGAAGTCTTGCTGCGCGTTACCGGACTCTATCTTCTGCACGTCGAGCAGATTGCTGACGAGCCGCTCGAGCCGGGTCGTCTCGCTATGAATCATGCTCAAGTAGCGTTTTCGCTTCTCTTCGTCGACGTGACGATGTTCAAGCAGTTCGGTAAAACCGAGAATGGATGTGAGCGGGGTCCGAAGTTCGTGAGAGACCGTCGCGACAAGTTCCGTCTTCAAGCGATCAATCTCAATCTCTTTCGTAATGTCCCGCGACACAAACATCACGCCGAAACGTTCGTCCTGCAGTTCAATCGGTTCGGCGTACATCCGTATGATACGTCTTCCCCCTTGCATCGAATACGTAAACGTTTCATCGAAGATTCCACAGTTTTTAGCCCGGTGTGTGAAGCGATTGAGACCGTCCTGATCATCGATTTGGTCCATGAACGGCTCATAAAACGCGTCAATCGGATACAAGCTCTGACGGTCGCCGAACGGGAACGGCTGCTCATACAGTTCGAACAGCGCCTCATTGGCGAAGCGTTGGTTTGTGTCTACCTCGACAAAGACAATCGCGTCGCGCATCGTATGCAAAATGCGGGCCGTCTTCTCGCGCTCTTTCTCGAGTTCAGTATGTTGATGAATCAACGAGCTCGACATCTCCGTAAATGATTTCGATAGTTGACCGACCTCGTTTTTCATTGGATTGATCGGAATAAGCGTAGCATGCGGATCGACGGCCAGCCGTTCACTGTTCGTGATGAGCGCCTCAAGCTGTTTCGTCAACCGCACAATATATGGTTGTAGGCTAACGAAGAGGATGAACAACGCGCCGAGCAAAATAAGTAGCCACATCCATTGAGCTTTAGCGAGCTGCTCCGACAGTTCTTCCCGGAGACCCGACTCTTGAAAGTCGAGCTCGGAGCGATAGTCCGTGAAGACCGATTCCATGTCGACGATGCTCGCACTCATATCGGCCGCACTATTTGAATTAAATTTGAATCGTGTCTGATTCGACGATGCATTTTTCGGCATAAGCTGGCCGACGGTCGCCATCTGTAAGAACGGCTCATCGACTTCCCCGTTCGCTTTGGCGACAACGTAACGTTCGAGACCAGGCATGACGCGCGTCGTATAGATGGTAAAGAGCAAACGCGCCTCTTCCGCGAACGTCGTCTCTTCGTTTGTCTCGGCGTTCTGTTCAAACCAGCTCGTCTGGTCATCGATGCGGGTCTGGGCTTGTTTCACTTCCGCCAACAGGGCATCTTCTCCGAGCAGGACGTGGCCGCGCATCTCGTACTGCATCGACTGCCACGTCTCGAACAAATCGGTTGCCCGGGCCCGCTGTTCACTGATCCGTTCGAGTTCGACCGTGGTTTCGCGGATCGCTTGCTGGGTATAAAAGTATGTGCCAAGTGACGTCAACGTGATTAAGGCGATCAATACGTAAAACACGGTGAGGACTTGGCGGCTAATTCGTTGTTCAATCCAGCGTTTCATATATAGCCTTCTTTCATATCGATGATTAATCGGATTGGGTAGTTTCGTATGTTCGGCTATTCAAAAAAGTCAGTTTCGTGTACGATAAGAAAACATTCGTCACTTTATACGTGAACGATTAGTGTCAGTATATCGTTCGTTTCTCACAAGAAACTCACAAATCACGAAGGGAATATGCAGATGACCCCTAAATCGATCGGGCTGGTCGTATTGATTATCATCTTCGCGCTCGCTGGCGGCTTCGCCTTGACGCGTGGACAGACGATCGACGACTCAGTCACCGTCACACAAGGAACGGCCGATTTGACCGACTCTCGTGTGACCGACCAACTCATGCGTCTCGATGGGACGTGGCGCTTTCAATCGAGCCTGCTCGAGCGAGTCGACCGCGAATCGTATCGACAACTCCCGCATGTGACGCCGCACAAGACGGCGACTTATGAAACCGACATCTCATTGCCCCCGGGACAATACGCTTTGCGTGTCCCGCGTAACCACCCACATGTCAACCTCCTCATTGATGGAGAAGCTGTCTCACCCGTCTACGCATCGACAGATCAAGACCCTAGACATGCCTATCTCGTTCTGTTAGATACGCAGACGCCGACGTTTCGTTTGACGATTCAAACGGCTGAGACAAATGAGCTCTCGACTGGTATTTCCGACAGTCTGCTCATCGGTCCAACGAGCAATATGATCACCTATCATAATCAATACTTCAGTTATGAGTTCGTGATCATCCTCATCTCGCTCCTCATTTTTTCTTTCTATGCGATCGTTTGGCTGTTCCATCGCAAAGAAACACTCTATCTATATGGAGCTGCTTTCTTTTTCCTCGTCAGCGTCTCGCTTATGACGAGTGATCAAATGATCATATTCGAAATCGTCCCTATGATGTCTTACGTTTTAGCCCATAAATTAAATATGATTACGGCATTACTGAGCGTCGCGATGTTAATCAACTTTGCGTTATGTCTTGAACGCGTCCCGTTTCGACACTTTTTGAAGTACGCGTCCTACCCGCTCTATGCGTTCAGCCTCATCGCCTTGGTGCTGTCTGAAGGTGCGCACGCGATATTCGACCAATTTCCTTGGGTGTATGTCCTGTTCATCACATTCTTCTGGACCGGACTGAACATCAATTGGCTGTTCGAACGAAAAGACGACGGCTATCCGTTCGAATTTCTCGTGTTCACGATTTCGCTCATCATCGGCTATGTCGGCCAGTTGATTAACGTTTTGATTGACCACCCGAACCAAGAACTGTATACGAGCGTCATGTCGCTCATTTACTTCCTGCTCATGTTCACGTTGCTCCCGATTCACTTGTCGACGGATAAACGAAAAAAGCGTGAAGTGCTGACGTTCGCCAATCAAAGTGAAATCTCATTTTTCAACGCCCAAATCAAGCCGCACTTCCTATACAACACATTCGGGAACGTGATTGCGCTCTGTTACACGGCACCGACTGAGGCAGCACGTTTGCTCAGCCATTTGAGCACATATGTCCGCTTCATCTTCGAGAATGGGCGGACCGAGAACGATATCTCGCTCAAGCAAGAACTCGACGTCATCGACTCGTATTTGATGATTGAGCAGACTCGCTTCAATGATGCGTTCACCATCACGAAAGATATCGACGAATCCGTCCTCAACGCCTCGATTCCACCGCTGTTATTGCAACCGCTCGTCGAGAACGCGGTACAGCATGGGTTGATGAAGCAACCAGGTATCAAACGGCTCATGTTGTCGATCCAGTCCTCAGATGATGCAATCGATATCCGGATTGCCGACAACGGCATCGGGTTCAATCCGACACCGCACTTGAGAAAATCGAATGGAATTGGTATCCCGAATGTCAAGAATCGGATCGACTTCATATCAGATGCCACATTTAAATTAAATTCTGAACCAGGGGTCGGAACGCATGTGCATATCCGACTCCCAAAACGAGAGAGGATGAACGAGCAACATGCGCACGATTTTGATTGAAGATGAGCACCATATTTTAAGGATGATGGAACGCCTCATCCAAGCTGAACCAAACTTGAAATGGATGGGGTCGTTCCACGATCCGTTCCAAGCACTTGAATTTTTAGCAAACCAGGAAATCGACCTCGTCTTTCTCGATATCGAGATGCCACAGATGAGCGGCCTTGATTTTGCCAAACGTTTACCCGAAACAACGCAAGTCGTCTTTACGACGGCACACAGCCAATATGCGGTCGAAGCGTTCAACTTACAGGCAACACACTACCTGCTTAAACCAATCACCGAACAGATGATTCACGACCTGATCCCGCGCGTCTCGAAGCGATACGCGGAGACACTATCGACCGAGCATCACCGGACGTGTACGATTCAATGTCTCGACCACTTCTCAGTCAAGACACAAGACGGCGACCTCGTCAAATGGCCGACGCAAAAGACCGAGGAACTGTTCGCCTACTTGATTTTCCACCGCGATAAAGTCGTCAACAAATGGCTCATTGCCGAGACACTTTATCCGGATATCGACGAGCCGCAGCGTGCACTCCATAACGTCTATAACCTCATCTATCGGTTGAAAAAGACGCTCGCCGAGTATGATTTGAGCATCACGGTTCAGACGATTAACAACGGCTACTCGCTTCATTTGGATGACGCCTGTCTTTGCGATTACCATGATTGGTTAGATGCAAAAGAAAAGCCGTTCCCGCAAACGGAATTGTCCACTCGACTCTTTGTCGACAAAGATTATACATGGCATTGAAAAGAGCTTCTCCCAATTCAAGGGAGAAGCTCTTTTCAGCGTCCGACAAAGCCACCGTCGACATGAAGATGTTGGCCGTTGACCCATGCCCCGTCTGGCCCCATGAGGAAGGCGATATAGCGGGCCGTGTCTTCAGGGGTGCCGACGCGCCCATGGGGGAACAGCGGCTCGAGCTGTTCGCGAAGCGCGTCGTCAATCCAACCCGAATCGGTCGGGCCCGGGTCGAGCGCGTTCACAGAAATCCCGTACTGCCCGGCCCCGTTGGCGAGTGCCGGCGTGATGGCAATCAGCATACCTTTCGTGGCGATATATGCCAAATTGGACGCATCCGCCCCACCGGATACCATGAATAAAATTCGTCCGTCCGTATGCCCAGCCTGTTTGTATCGCTCGATGAAGGCAAACGTCAGACCAAGCGTCCCTTCGTTATTGACGAGATAATGCCGGCGGAGTGTCTCGGTCGTGAACGTATCGACGCTCACGTGCCGCTCATACGTCGCATTGTTAATCAGACGGTTCGGAGTACCGAGCGCCGCTTCGACGCGATTGAGCAGCCCCTCTACGTCTCCAGACGACAAATCATACGCTTCATGTGCGACACGGGCCCCTAATGCCCTTAATTCGTTGACGAAGCCGTCAATGAAATTCGGTTCCGCCCCGACACCTTCCGTGCCGTCAAACGGACTCCAGTGCGTGAGATACAAGTCATGACCTGCCGTAGCAAGTTTTCGCGCGATGGCTGCCCCGATGCCTTGCGTCCGGCTGACGCCGGTAATGAGTGTGAGTGGTCGTGTCATTTAATGATCCCCTTTAGCCCTTAATTTGGTGAGAAAATACGGTCCCCAGTCCGCTTCGTGCGGGATGTCATACGTCCACGTGTAAGCCGGGTCGACGATATAGACATCCGCATAGTCCATTGTTTCGACAATCAAGTCTTTCCTAGTGAGTGGTTTCGCTTGCGTCAAATCAAGCTCGAGCACATCGTTCGAGTGTTGAAAAAAAAGCATCGCTTTCCACTTCCCGGCTCGTTCGAACGCATGCTCAGCAGTCGTTCCGACGAGACAGCCTTCAGTCCCTGCCACGATATCCTCCCACAGGTAAGGGGAAAGACGTGTCCGCTGTTCCGGTCGTATGAAGTGCGCCACCCATGTCTGACGCGCTTTCTGGCCTCGGTCTTCAATTTTTGTGACCTCGACCCCTTTCGCCGTCAATCGCTCAATCAATGGATCCATCTGCAGCCCTCCCTCCCTTAGTCTATCCATTTCCAGGAAATTCGGACAGTGTTGAACGCAAAAAAAGCACGACGCCTACTGACGTCGTGCCTTTAGATGATCTTACTTCAAACGATCCAAGTGCTCGAGCATGATGCCCGTGCCGTGCGCGACGCTGAGCGTCGGCTCTTCGGCGATCATGACCGGCAATCCGACACGCTCGGCAACGAGCTGGTCGATTCCGTGGAGGAGCGAGCCGCCACCTGTCATGATGATGCCGCGGTCGATGATATCGGCCGCAAGTTCCGGAGGCGTCTGTTCGAGGACGCGCTTCGTTGCTTCGACGATCTCATTTGCCGATTCGGCCATCGCTTCACGGAGTTCTTCCGACGTGATGGTTACCGTACGCGGAAGCCCACGCACCATGTCACGACCTCGGATATCCATCGTCTCGTTACGTCCGCCTGGGAAGACCGTCGCAATCTCTTTCTTGATTTGCTCGGCCGTCCGCTCACCGATGACGAGCTTATGCTTGTCTTTGATGGCGCGGAGGATGTCCGTATCGAACCGGTCCCCGGCGATTTTAATCGTTTCGCCGCAGACGATATCGCCCATCGAGAGGATGGCAACGTCTGTCGTTCCGCCACCGATGTCGACGATCATATGACCGACCGGCTTCCAGATGTCCATGCCCGAACCGACGGCTGCTGCTTTCGGTTCTACGGCGAGGAAGACCTCTTTCGCGCCGGCCTTCTCGGCCGCCTCACGGATGGCTTTCGCTTCGACCGGTGTCACGTTCGCCGGCGTACAGATGAGCATGCGGATGCCGCCAAAGAAACCGCGGACTTGAATCTTCTCGACGAAGTGACGAAGCATCTCTTCGGTTGTCGCGAAGTCGGCGATGACGCCGTCACGGAGTGGACGGATGGCGACGATGTCACCAGGTGTACGTCCGACCATCTGATACGCTTCTGTCCCGACAGCGAGTACTTTCCCTGTCGAACGTTTAATGGCAACGACCGATGGCTCGTCGAGGACGATGCCTCGACCTTTGACGTGGATGACGACGTTTGCTGTTCCTAAATCAATCCCGATATCTTTTGAAAACATGGTGTGTAGGTTCCTCCGTTCATTACTTCATTGAAAAGAGCGAGAAGAGTCTCTCCTCGCTCCTATGAGTCTATTAATTAGTTCTTAACCATCTCTTCGGCAACTTCGACGTTCCCTTGGATGCGCTCGATGTCAGCACCGAGAGCTTGCAATTTCTTGTGGAAGTCAACGTAGCCACGGTCGATGTGGTAGAGATCGCCCACGCGTGTCTCTTCGTCCGCGATGAGTCCAGCGAGGACGAGAGCAGCACCGGCACGAAGGTCAGTCGATACGACTTCAGCACCTTGGAGGCGAACGCCACCTTTGATGATGGCCGAACGGCCTTCGATTTTGATGTCTGCGTTCATGCGGCGGAACTCTTCCACGTGCATGAAGCGATTCTCAAACACTGTTTCTGTGATGACCGATGTGCCGCCTGCTTTCAAGACGAGCGCCATCATTTGGGCTTGGATGTCTGTCGGGAAACCAGGGTGTGGCATCGTCTTCACGTCGACCGGCTTCAACTCATCCGGTGCGATGACACGCATGCCTTCTGCTGTATCCTCGAACTTGACGCCCATTTCTTCCATCTTCGAGATGAGCGGACGAAGGTGCTCGCGCTCAGCGCCGATGACTTCGATGTCGCCGCCTGTGATGGCTCCTGCGACGAGGAACGTACCGGCTTCGATGCGGTCAGGAATGATTGAATGCTCGGCGCCATGAAGCTTATCGACACCTTCGATGCGAATCGTTTCTGTACCGGCACCGCGCACGTGTGCGCCCATACCGTTCAAGAAGTTGGCGAGGTCAACGATTTCAGGCTCTTTGGCGACGTTCTCGATGATTGTCGTGCCTTCTGCGAGGACGGCAGCCATCATGATGTTCTCTGTCGCGCCGACAGATGGGAAGTCCAAGTAGATCTTCGCACCTTTCAAGCGACCGTCAACTGAAGCTTCAACGAAACCGTTGCCAATGACCGTCTTCGCACCCATCGCCTCGAAGCCTTTTAAGTGGAGGTCAATCGGACGTGAGCCGATCGAGCATCCGCCTGGCATCGCAACACGTGCGTGACCAAGGCGAGCGAGAAGAGGACCCATGACGAGGATTGAAGCACGCATCTTACGGACGTACTCAAGTGGCGCCTCGTCTTTGATTGTGCCCGACGCATCGACAGTGACTTCATTACTCGCTTCGTCAAATGAAACCTCTGCACCGAGGTGGCGAAGCACTTTGTTAATCGTGTACACATCAGCGAGGCGTGGCACGTTTTGAAGTACCGACTTTCCTTCACCTGCTAATAGAGTGGCAACCAATGTTTTGAGTACGGCGTTTTTAGCTCCTTCAACACGCACAGTACCTGACAATTTACGTCCTCCACGGACTACAATCAAATCCTTCATATCTCTCTTTGTCCTCCAACTTCGTTGATTTTTTGTTTTATACGTCGATATCCGTTACCGGATGTGGTTGTGTCGATTACTATGATGGTTTGTATTACGTGACGCTTCATCAGAGAGAAAAATAATAATAAAAGCAACCATAAAATTCTGATGAAAAATTTCGTCATGTCAGACGAATTTATCCTATCACGATAAACATATACGATACGTTACAGCAGGATTACAGTTTAGTAATCATTTCCCTGCCTACTGTAATGGTGCGAGTGCCTGAGCCAATCGGATATACTCCAAAAAGAACTGGGCGATCAGTGAACCGAAGACGACGGCCACGAGGACGCGCAAGACGGCAGCTTGCGGACTCCTCACTTGATTGAGCAAGCGGTCCCATTTGACCGGCATGAGCGCCCACCAAGCGACGTAGATCGCTACGACGTAGATGACGAGCGATAATACGGTGTTCAGCATCGACGATTCCCCTCTTTTCAAAAATTCGTACCATTTTTAATCATAGCATGACGCGTCAGAGAAAAAAAGACTTAGCGTTCTAGTGAGTGGTTGAATGGGTTCATCCGATCAACTCGCTTTCTCTCCATAAACCGCATACAAAAAAAGGAACGTCAACCGGCGCATGGCCTTAGTACAGTAATTGACGTCCCTTCAACATTTCAAACATTATTCACTTCAGCATCATAAGTTTGGCTCCAACGGATGGCTTCGACGTAGTAACGAGACAAGTCCGGCATCGTCTCATCGACGTCGACCGTCAACCGCTCATAGGCGAGCACCGTATCGAGCAAACCGCGCAACTCGTTGTCTTCCCCGAGAAGCGCCGCTTTGACGACGGGTTCGACCGGAAGCTCCGAGACGAGCGTATGCATCGTCTCGTCCAAGATGACGTCAAGCGACGAGAAGATACCCGTGATGAACGCGTCGAACGCCGTCACGTGCGGCAGCGTCTCGGCCGCGATCAGTTCCATCATCTTGCCGCGGATGACACTCTGTTTAATCAATTCTTTCGATTCGGATGTCTGTAACTCACGCAACAACATCAAGTAGGACCAACGCCGCATCTCATCGAGCCCGATGCGCGCGACGGCCTGTTCAATCGATTGAATCGTGTGACGTCCCTTTTGATAAACCGTGTTGACCGAGCGTAACATTTTATACGACAAGTCGACGCTTCGTTCGATTTGGCTGGCGATGCGTCGGAAGTCCGGTTCCGGCTTATCGAGCTCCTTCAGCACTTCGACGAGCGTATGCCGGAGCGGATGGACCTCGGCACCGTGGACGACCGTCGGCCGACTGAAGAAGTAGCCTTGGAACATGTGATAGCCGAGCTTCTTGGCAATCTCATATTCAAACGGTGTCTCGATTTTCTCCGCTAGAAATTCGACGCGATGGCCGAGGGCGTCGATGAGCCGCTTCTGTTGGTCGATTGGTGTCGCCTGGTAGTCGATTTTGATGATATCGGCGAGTCCGATGAGTGGCCGATACTTCTCTTCGAACACGAAGTCGTCGAGGGCGATCGTATAGCCTTTCCGACGTAACGAACGTAACGCCGCCAAGACTTTCTCCGTCGGTTCGACATGCTCGAGCACTTCGACGACGAGCGTCTGCCGCGGCAATAAAGCCGGGACCTCGCTCTCAATCAAGTTTTGCGGAAAGTTGATGAACGCTCTCGTCCCTTCCGTCAACTCCCGAAAGTTGAAGACGAGATAGGCGTTATGAATCACGTCGGCGGTCGCAAGTGCGTCATCGACATGTTCAAATATATTTTTCTCGCTGCGGCGATATAACAGTTCATAGCCACAGACGCGTAATTTTTGATCAAAGATCGGTTGGCGCGCAACATAAACTTTCATCCCATTGTCTCCTTTACCGTAGTTCCCACCTATATTATCGGATAAGAGATGTCTGTCTTCCACTATTTGGGCGTAAAACTTTTGATGCTTTGGACCTATATATAGAAGGAACGTGATTCATTCGGTCCATCCACAAAAAAATCTCCCCTGCGGCTGCAGGAGAGATGTCGGTTATTCTTTGATATCGCGAATGCTCAAACGGTTAATCGCTTTTTTGAGCGCGAGCTCCGCACGACGGAATTCGAGGTCCGAGAGCTTCGTGTCTTGAAGACGACGCTCGGCACGAACTTTCGCCGCAGAAGCGCGGTCGTAGTCGATTTTATCCGCCATTTCGGCTGTTTCAGCTAAGATCGTCACCGTGTCGGGACGAACTTCCATGAAACCGCCGCTGAGTGCGATCAGCGTGCGTCCACCATCTTCGTGGCGCAGTTTGAGAACTGAGATATCGAGCGGTGTCACCATCGGGATGTGTTTCGGTAAGATACCGAGTTCACCGGTCACCGATTTGGCGACGACCATCCGTGCCTCGCCCTCATAGGCTGCACCATCCGGGGTGACGACGTTGACGTGAAGAGTATTCATCGTCTAGTTTCCCCCTTCCGTGTAGGTCTTAGACCAACGTCTTCGCTTTTTCGATGACGTCTTCGATTGGACCAACGAGACGGAATGCATCTTCTGGAAGATCGTCGTGTTTACCATCGAGGATCTCTTTGAAGCCGCGAACTGTCTCTTTAACTGGTACGTACGAACCTTTTTGGCCTGTGAACTGCTCAGCCACGTGGAAGTTTTGTGACAAGAAGAACTGAATACGACGGGCACGGTGAACCGTGAGCTTATCGTCTTCAGACAACTCGTCCATACCGAGGATTGCAATGATATCTTGAAGCTCTTTGTAACGCTGAAGCGTCTGCTGGACGTTACGGGCTACTTCGTAGTGCTCAGGTCCGACGATGTCAGGCGAGAGGGCACGTGAAGTCGATGCGAGCGGGTCAACGGCTGGGTAAATCCCCATCTCCGAAAGACGACGCTCCAAGTTAGTCGTTGCATCAAGGTGAGCGAACGTTGTCGCTGGAGCCGGGTCAGTATAGTCATCGGCTGGTACGTAAACCGCTTGAATCGATGTGACCGATCCTTTAGCTGTTGACGTGATTCGCTCTTGAAGCATACCCATTTCCGTTGCGAGTGTTGGCTGGTAACCTACGGCAGATGGCATCCGACCGAGAAGGGCCGAAACTTCCGAACCTGCCTGAGTGAAACGGAAGATGTTATCGACGAAGAGAAGAACGTCTTGTCCTTGCTCATCGCGGAAGTATTCTGCCATTGTAAGACCCGTCAAGGCTACGCGAAGACGCGCGCCAGGCGGCTCGTTCATCTGACCGAAGACCATCGCCGTTTGCTTGATAACGCCTGAGTCCGTCATCTCGTGGAACAAGTCATTTCCTTCACGCGTACGCTCACCGACTCCTGCAAATACAGAAATCCCGCTGTGCTCTTGCGCGATGTTGTTGATGAGTTCCTGAATGAGAACGGTTTTACCTACACCGGCACCACCGAAGAGGCCGATTTTACCACCTTTGATGTATGGTGCGAGAAGGTCGACGACTTTGATTCCTGTTTCCAAGATTTCAACTTTTGTCGACAACTCATCGAACGTCGGTGCGAGACGGTGAATCGGTGACCGACGGACAGTCGGTGACACTTCTTTATCGTCAATCGGGTTACCGAGTACGTTGAAGACACGACCGAGCGTCTCTTCTCCGACTGGTACTGAAATCGGTGAACCTAAGTCAAGTACTTCCATGCCGCGGCGAACGCCGTCCGTTGAGTCCATCGCAATCGTACGGACCGTGTCATCCCCAAGGTGAATCGCCACCTCGAGCGTCAAGTCGACACTGACATCTTGTGCCGATTCAGCCACGTGTGTGACTTTAAGGGCGTTATAGATGTTCGGTAAGTGGTTGTCGAACTTAACGTCGATAACTGGGCCCATGACTGCGACTACGCGGCCTTTCATGCCGTATTCGTTCATCGTGTTAGCCTCCTACAATCTAGAGGGCGTGCGCTTATTCAAGCGCAGCCGCACCTCCGACAATCTCTGTGATTTCTTGTGTGATCGCCGCTTGACGCGCGCGGTTGAACTTGAGCTTGAGTCCACGGATGAGTTCATCCGCGTTGTCTGTCGCGTTCGACATCGCCGTCATCCGAGCCGCGTGCTCCGATACTTTCGCATCGAGGAGCGCGCCGTAGATGAGTCCTTCCGCGTAACGCGGGAGAAGCGCTGCTAAGATCGTTTCTTCTTCTGGTTCGTATTCATACATCACATTAGATGCGGTCTGTTCGATATTCCCAAGCGGAAGCAATCGATCAATCTTCACTTCTTGGCTGATGACAGAGATAAATGAGTTGTAGCAAAGCTTCAATTCATCAATCTCGCCTTCACTGAACGCGCCGACCGTCTGTTTGACGATCTCTGCGACTTCAACGAATGATGGCTGGTCGTTCAATCCTGTCATGGCACTGTACACCGGAATGTTACGTGCCTTGAAGAACTGAACGCCGACCTTCCCGATCACGTACAGACGGTACTCGTCTGTTGAACCGTGTTTGGCTTTCAACTCGCGATACACGTCACGAAGGACGCTGGCGTTGTATCCACCAGCAAGTCCGCGGTCTGACGTGATGACGATATAGCCGGTCCGTTTGACGGGACGGACTTGAAGCATCGGGTGTGTTGCGCCTGAAGTACCGCCGGCAATCGACGAGATGACTTCCTGCAACTTGGTCATGTACGGCTTGAAGTTGGCGTTGCTCCCTTGAGCGCGGTTCAATTTCGAGGCCGACACCATGTTCATCGCTTTCGTGATTTGCTTCGTGCTTTGGGTCGAGGTGATCCGCATCTGGATCTCACGTAATGATGCCATTTCGATTCACCACCTTAATAGACGCTCGTCACCGGATTAAACCGATGGCGAGAACGTCTTTTTGAATTCCGTAAGTGCATCGACCATCGCCTCGTCAGCAGGAAGGTTTCCTGTTTGACGGATTTCACGGCAGAGGTCCGCACGGTTTTGGTCGAGCCATGCGTTCATTTCTTTTTCGAAACGACGGATGTCTTCGACTGGGACGTCATCGAGATGACCTTTCGTGAGAGCGTAGATGATGATGACTTGCTTGTCGACCGAGAGCGGTGCGTTCAAGTCTTGTTTCAAGACTTCAACGGTACGTTGTCCACGGTTGAGCTTCGCTTGTGTCGCTTTGTCGAGGTCCGACCCGAACTGGGCGAACGCTTCGAGCTCACGGTATGACGCGAGGTCAAGACGGAGCGTACCGGCAACTTTCTTCATCGCTTTCACTTGAGCCGAACCACCAACACGCGATACCGAGAGACCGGCGTTAATCGCAGGACGTACCCCTGAGAAGAAGAGGTCCGACTGAAGGAAGATTTGACCGTCTGTGATCGAGATAACGTTCGTCGGGATGTAAGCCGAGATATCCGACGCTTGTGTCTCGATGAACGGAAGTGCTGTCAATGAACCGCCGCCGAGTTCGTCGTTCAACTTCGCCGCACGCTCAAGAAGGCGTGAGTGGAGGTAGAAGACATCCCCTGGGTAGGCTTCGCGGCCTGGAGGACGACGGAGAAGAAGCGAGAGCTCACGATAAGCTGCCGCTTGTTTCGAGAGGTCATCATATACGACGAGGACGTGTTGTCCGCGGTCCATGAAGTACTCACCCATCGATACCCCAGCGAATGGTGCGAGGTAAAGAAGTGGGGCTGGCTGTGAAGCCGATGCCGAAACAACGATCGTGTAATCGAGGGCGCCGTTTTGACGGAGCGTCTCAACTACGCCACGGACAGTCGATTCTTTCTGACCGATTGCGACGTAGATACAGACCATGTTTTCTTCTTTTTGGTTGATGATCGCATCGATTGCGAGCGAAGTCTTACCAGTTTGACGGTCACCGATGATGAGCTCACGTTGTCCGCGACCGATTGGTACGAGGGCGTCAATCGCCTTAATCCCAGTTTGGAGCGGTTCGTGAACTGACTTACGGGCCATAACGCCGTAAGCTTTACGCTCGATCGGGTTGTATGTGTCCGTCACGATCGGTCCGAGACCGTCGATTGGTTGTCCGAGTGGGTTGACGACGCGTCCGAGGAGCGCTTCACCGACTGGAACTTCCATGATGCGGCCCGTACGTTTTACCGAGTCGCCTTCTTTGATGCCTTTGTAGTCGCCAAGGATGATAATCCCGACGTTACCTTCTTCTAAGTTTTGCGCCAAGCCCATTACGCCGTTAGAGAACTCTACGAGTTCCCCCGCCATAACGTTATCGAGTCCGTATGCACGAGCGATACCGTCACCTACTTGAATGACTGTACCTGTCTCACTGACTTCGATTTCAGAACCGTACGAAGCGATCCGCTCTTTTAGCAGGGCGCTGATTTCTTCAGCTTTGATCGTCATTGAATTCACCCCTATTTCTTACGCATTCAACAATTCACGCTCGAGGCGTGTTAGTTTGTTTTCGATTGTGTCATCATACGTCGTGTAGCCAATCTGGACACGGAGTCCACCGATGACGTCTTCATCGACGACGTTCTTCAATTGAAGCGTCTTGTTCATCTTCTGACCGAAGACGAGTTCGACTTCTTTCAACTCTGTTGCCGACAACGGGTAAGCACTCGTGACGAACCCTTCGGCGATGCCACGGTAGTCGTTGATGTAATCAAGGACGTAGCGCGACAAGCCGCGAACTTCGCTCGCACGGTCGTTTTCGACCATGACGAGAAGTGTGTTGAGCACGATATCTGTCATGTCACCAAAGCTATGTGTTAAAAGCTGTGCAAGCTCGCTGTCACTGATTGCCGGATTCGTTAAGAGATCCGTGAGTTCAGGAGTCGCGTGGAGCACTTCATCGAGCAGACGCACTTCCGCTTCGACTTGGTCGAGCGTGCCTTGTTCCCGCGCTAAGTCGAAGAGCGCTTTGGCATAGCGTTTTGCTAACGATGTGTTCATCAGTTAGCACCTTTCGCTTTAGACAGGAAGTCTGTAACGAGGGCACGTTGTTTCACTTCGTCGCCTTTAAGGTCTGACTGAAGGACGTGGCGTGCGGCCGAGAGCGCCTGTGTGACGACTTCGGTCTGGAGCGATTGTTTCGCGAGCTCACGCTCACGTTCGATCGCTTTACCCGCCTCGATCTTGATTTGTTCGGCTTCCAAACGCGCCTGCTCCACCAAGCGTGCTTGTTCCGCTTCTGCTTGACGACGGCTTGAATCAAGCATTTCTTTCGATTCTGTACGTGCTGCACTTAATGCGTCACGTTGTTCGACTACATATGTTTCCGCATCTTTGCGGCTCTTTTCAGCGAGCTCAATTTCGTTCGCTACATACTCTTCACGCTGTCTCATCATTCCAAGGAGTGGTCCCCAAGCAAATTTCTTCAACAGGGCCAAGAGTACGAGGAATGTGAAAAGTGTAAAGATCATATCCAGGATGCGGAGGCCTTCGCCACCAGCACCAGCTGCAATCATCATCGTATCCATGCATACCCTCCTCTTGACTAAATAAGTGAGGGAGACACGCTCCCTCTTACGTTGTTCTCGTTAACTCGTAATCAAGAGTTGAGGAGAAGGAAACCGACAGCCACACCGATGATCGGGAGGGCTTCAACCAAACCGATACCGATGAACATTGTTTGACGAAGTTCGTTTTTGAGTTCTGGCTGACGTGCTTGTCCTTGTACTGTTCCGTATACGATGAGACCGTTACCGATACCAGCCGCGAGTGCTCCAAGACCGATAACGAGTGCTGTTGCGAGAAGATTCATTTGTTCCATTGTGTATATTCCTCCTAAAAGTTAAGTAAATAGTTTTTTTGTTCAACGCTTTGGCGAGACCTGCCCGAATTAATGCTCGGCAGAAGCTTTATGCCCGATGTACACCATTGCAAGCGTCAGGAAAATGTAGGATTGGATAACCCCGATAAAGATTGAGAAGCCTTGCCATAAAATCATTGGGAGAATTGCGAACACAGCACCGAGTGGGTTAAGTGCCCCTTCTGCGGTAATTGCGAGTCCCAAGATGATGGTAATCATGATTTCACCGGCAAAGATGTTACCGTAAAGACGCAGACCGAGCGTCAAGGTGTTCGCGAACTCCTCGATGAGCTTGATCGGCAATAAGAACCAGACCGGCTTCACGAATTCCGCCGAGTAGTGCTTCAAACCATGTAGCTTCACGCCGTAATAGTGCGACATTGCAACGACGAGTGTCGACAATGCCAACGTGACGTAAGGATCGGCCGTCGGTGAGTTGAACCATAGATAGTGACCAGAAATGACGTTAAACGGTAGACCCATCAAGTTCGAGAAGAGAATGAACAAAATCAACGTCATTCCAAACCCGATGAAACGGCCCCCAGTCTTCCAGTCCATCGCACTCGAGATAATCCCGCGTGTGAATTCTGCGAAAAATTCCATTAAGTTCTGCTTACCAGTCGGCTTCATAGCCAAGCGTCGCGTTCCCCAAACGGCAAACGTAAATACGAGTAGTGATGCGATCAGCACCGTAATGACGTTCGTCCAGCTCCCATATAACGTATAATCTCCAAGTTGTAGAGAATATGTGGGAAACTCATGACCCATTAGTATTCACCTCTTTTCCTGCTGAGCTGGGCAAGTGTGAACTCGCCAAATTGTATGATGTGGCCGGCGATTAGACCAGTTACCACCGCAATCAGCGATACTCGATCCTCATAAAAGAGACCGACTATCACGGCTAGTGCACCGACTGCCATTCTTGAAACAGTCCCGTGCGACTTTGGGCGTCGTCCATGTTCGATGACGTCAAACATACGAATGACGCTTCGATTCTGCATATGTAGAATAATGAGACTGGCGACCCCACCTAGGAACAAGCCGAGAAATATCGGTTTGTACATAGGGACGATGAGCGCTCCGATGAGGAGAATGGCGAACCATCCGATAAACCACTTCGTATAGCGTTTCATCAACTGCTTTTGTGCTTTTCTGTCTGCTTGCACTTGTTGTAGTTCCGTTTGTTCTAGCTTCATTCGTCCTCTCCTGTCAGTAAACTTCGAAGGGTGAGAACAAGCGCCGTGATTCCGAGAGCCATCCCCAGAAACACCGACACATTCCAACCAAACGTGCCCCAAAACTCACGTCTCGCCCCGTATTGGCCAACGAGATAACCGATGACGATCGGTCCAGCGAGCGCGGTCGAAATTTGAGAGGCGAGCGAGGCGTAGGACAGGTAACGATTGTCTTTTTTCGTCATCCTGATCCTCCTTTCGAGCTGCCGAGCTTTCCGTCTTCTCCATCGAATTCACACTCGCGTGACCATCAAAAGTCACACAAGTTCAGAGTACTGGAAATGGCATAAGAAGTCAATGAATTTCACAATTATAAAAGCGCTTTAAATCAAGGTGTATCAAGGCTTTTACGCAGTTCACAAACTAAATTAAAATCGCTAAATTTTAAAAAAGTATGAAGAAACGGTGAAATAAAAATGTTAACTTTATAACATTTCACATTGCGAATCAGATGAAGAATAGTTCAGTTATACCTCCACGTTTTGGAAAACACAATGACAAACGGCTTACGTTCACAAAAGGTTTTGAAACGGACGTTGACCCGATTTTGAAATCGTTTTCATCGTCCTGTATCAGTATACCGATTATCTTTTTATCATGTCGAGGGGTTCTGACGAATTTGTAGTGATGAATCTCACAGGGCGATTTTTGTCGTCCACACGTCTGGAAATCCCTTCCCATCAAGCCGAAATGGGTGGACAATACCAGTTCGAATGGCTACGATTACGATGTAAGCGCTATCTAAAAATGTGTCGATTTTGTGACTTTCGAAACCGACGCCCGCATCATGAAAATTTTGATGCGTGTGAGGAGGAACTACCATGGACTGGATGAATCAATTACGTGAGGAAATCGGTGCCGACGTCGTCTTCACGGACCCGACGACCCGACTCGCCTATTCGTTTGACGCGACACCGAACTATCAGGCGATGCCCGACGCCATTGTCGCCCCTCGCTCGACCGAGCATGTACAGGCTGTGCTACGGCTGTGCCATACATACCGCATCCCGGTCGTCCCCCGTGGGTCGGCAACGAACCTTGCCGGCGGGACGACGCCGCTTTCTGGTGGTGTCGTCATGGATTTCCGCCATATGGACCGCATCCTCGAGATTGACGAGAAGAATTTGACGGTGACGGTCGAGCCGGGCTGCATCACTGCCCACCTAGCACAAGCCGTCGAGGCGAAAGGACTGTTCTACCCACCGGATCCGAGCTCGATGAAAATCTCGACGATTGGCGGCAACATCAGCGAGAACTCAGGTGGGTTACGCGGATTGAAATACGGTGTGACGGCCGATTACGTGCTCGCGCTCGAGGCGGTGCTCCCGAACGGGGATGTCCTCCATACGGGCGGCAAGCTCGCCAAGGACGTGGCCGGGTACGATTTGACACGTCTCCTCGTCGGCTCGGAAGGGACACTCGCCGTCATTACGCAAGCGACACTCAAGCTCATCCCGCTCCCCGAGACAAAACAGACGATGCTCGCTTATTTCGAGGACTTGGACAGGGCGGCCCGAACGGTGAGCCGCATCATCGAGAATCGCGTCATCCCGGCGACACTCGAGTTCATGGACAAGAAGACGATCGAGGTCGTCGAGGCGTATGCGAACATCGGATTGCCGACTGACGTCGGCGCTCTCCTTCTATTAGAACAGGACGGCCCACGTGACGTCGTCCGACAAGATATCGAAGCGATGCATGCTGTCTGTTTAGAAGAAGGTGCCTTGTCGGTCGAAGTGGCCCGAGACGAGGCACATGCCGAGACGCTTCGCTACGCCCGGCGCATCGCCTTGTCCGCCCTCGCCCGACTCAGCCCGACGACGATTTTAGAGGATGCGACCGTGCCACGGAGCGAGATTGCCGAGATGGTCCGGCGCATCGAAGCGATCGGACGGGCGTATGACATTCAAATCGCCACGTTCGGTCATGCCGGGGACGGCAACCTGCATCCGACAGTCGCGACCGATGCCCGGAATCATGAGGAGATGGAACGTGTCGAGGCGGCGTTCGCCGATATTTTCGCCGCCGCACTCGACCTCGGCGGGACGATCACCGGCGAGCATGGGGTCGGGGCGATGAAAGCACCGTATCTCGAATGGAAGCTCGGTCCGGCCGGGATAGACGTCATGAAAGGCATCAAGCTCGCCTTCGACCCGCACGGCATCATGAACCCGCAGAAGATGTTCGCCAAAGCGGCGAAAAAACGCATCGTCCAAGGAGGTAAATCATGAAGCAGACGCCCGAACTCGCCACCCGCATGACCGAGAAGCTCGACTATGAAGAGATGCTCGGCTGCATGCGTTGCGGCTTTTGCCTGCCGACGTGCCCGACGTATATCCGCTCGAAAGACGAGTCCGCCTCCCCGCGCGGTCGCATCGCCATCATGAAAGGTGTCGTCGACGGATTGATTGAACCGGATGAGGGCGTCGAAAAGACGCTCAACGAATGTCTCGGTTGTCTCGCCTGTGAGCCGGCATGTCCGGCCGGGGTACGCTATAGCGTCTTGCTCGAGGACGCACGCGCCGCCATTACCGAACATAAACGTGCGACGGGACAAATGCCGGTCCGCGAGCGGCTCGTCCGAAAAGTCGTCTTTGACGGGCTGTTCTTGAATAAGGCGAAGATGGAGACGGCGACGGGCTTTCTCCGCTTCTATCAACAGTCTGGCGTCCAGACGCTCACTCACAAGCTCCGCATCCTCGACTGGTTCCCGGACCAGCTCCAGAAGATGGAGACGATTTTACCGACGGTCCCACCGAAGACGGAGCGACGTCGACGTCCGGAGCAAATCCCGGCGACGGGAGCGACAACGGCCCGAGTCGCCTTCTTCAGCGGCTGTTTGATGGACACGATGTTCTATGAGACGAATGCCAACACGATTAAACTGCTCCAAGCGGCGGGCTGCGACATCGTCATCCCGAAAACGCAACAGTGTTGCGGGGCCTTACATGGTCATGCCGGCGAACAGGCGGGCGCCGTCACGCTCGCCAAACAGAACATCGCGGCGTTCGAGGCCGAGGACGTCGACTACATCATCACGAACGCCGGTGGTTGCGGGGCGTTCCTCGTCGGTTATGATCATCTGTTGAAGCACGACCCGGAATGGGCCGAACGCGCCGAACGATTCACGGCCAAGATCAAAGACTTCGCCTCGATCTTACTCGAGGTCGGCTTCCTCGACCGCGTACCGCTCACGCTGCCGGCGCAACTCATCACGTACCAAGACTCGTGTCACCTTCGCAACGTCCAAAAAGGGGCGCTCGCCCCACGGGTATTGCTCCAGGCGATCGAAGGGGCCGTCTATATCGAGCAGAAGCACGCCGACCACTGCTGCGGCTCGGCCGGTGTGTACAACATTCTGCAGCCCCATATCGCCAACGACATCCTCGAGATGAAGATGGGGCACGTGAACGCCACGGCAGCACAAACGATCGTGACGTCAAATCCGGGTTGCCACATGCAGATGCAACTCGGGATTCAAGAGCATGGGACTGAATCGATGCGCGCCGTCCATCTAGCCGATTTGCTCGTCGAGGCGATGCCATCCTGACCAATCAAGAGGAACGGCCCGCTGATTCGGGTGCTGTTCCTCTTTTTTCTCCTTTTATAAAAAAATAGAAGTAATAATCCCCGCTTTATCCGACCTTTAAACGCTTTTTTCAAAAATAATGTTTACAATCCTTCGACAACGGGCATATAAGGTTATGTGAAAATAATTATTGAAAAGGGTGAATGCATGATTGAATTTAAACAAGTGCAAAAAACATTCAAGAACACGACCGTCTTGAAAGAGATGAACCTCACCATCAACAAAGGTGAACTCGTCGTCTTTATCGGCCCCTCCGGCTGCGGGAAGACGACATCGCTCAAAATGATCAACCGTTTGATCGAGCCGACGGAAGGGACGATCATCGTCAACGGACAGGATACCCGGAAGATGGACCCGATTGAACTGCGTCGCCAGATGGGCTACGTCATTCAACAGACTGGCCTCTTTCCGCATATGACGATTCGCGAAAACATTCAATTGATCGCCGGTCTCGAAGGACACGCCGAACAAGACATGGATGCGCGCACCGAACACCTCCTCCGCATGGTCGGCCTCGACCCGGACCAATTCATCGATCGCTATCCGAGCGAATTGAGCGGCGGTCAGCAGCAGCGTATCGGTTTCGCCCGTGCCCTCATGAACGACCCGGAAGTCATTTTGATGGATGAACCGTTCAGCGCCCTTGACCCTGTCACTCGAAACGATCTCCAAGAAGAACTGTTCAATCTACAAGAAGAAGTGAAAAAGACGATTGTGTTCGTCACCCATGATATGGATGAGGCGATCAAGCTGGCCGATCGCATTTGTATCATGCGCGACGGGGAAATCGTCCAATTCGATACTCCGGAACAAATTCTCCGGAACCCGAAAGACGAATACGTCGAGTCGTTCATCGGGAAGAATCGGATTTGGAACAGCCCTGAATTCATTAAAGCGAAAGACATCATGATCACCGACCCGGTATCGATCAGCGGGAAGCGGACGGTGCTTCAAGCGATTGAAATCATGCGCTCCCGCAAGGTCGACAGTTTGTTGATCACAGACCGTGATCGTGTCCTTCAAGGACTCATCAAATTGAAAGATGTCCACGGCATCCAAGACAAGACGAAGCGGCTCGAGGAAGTCATGAACACGAACTATGCTTTCGTCTCAATCGAGGACTCGCTCCTCGACATTTTAGACGTCATGAACACGAGCGACCAAGGGTATCTCCCGGTCGTCGACGGTTCGATGCTTCACGGTTTGATCACACGCAGCAGTTTGCTTTCCGTCCTCAGTGAGCAATTCATGCAAGAGGAGGAAACTATATGAATGCCATTCAATCGTTTTTCAATTACTTCACGAGCAACACCGACCAAATCGGGACGCTCTTGCTCGAACACTTACAGCTGACGGTCTTTGCCGTCTCGCTCGCCGTCTTACTCGGGGTACCACTCGGGATTCTCATCTTACGGATCCCGCGTCTCGCCAAGCCGATTCTCGGTCTGACGAGCGTCGTCCAAGCCGTACCGAGTTTAGCGCTCCTCGGATTTTTGATCCCGTTCATCGGAATCGGATCGACCCCGGCCATCATCATGGTCGTCTTGTACTCGCTCCTCCCGATCGTGAAAAACACGTATACGGGACTATCGAGCATCCCGGGCGATACGCTTGAGTCGGCCAAAGGGATCGGGCTCACCGACCGCCAGATTTTGAGTAAAATCCAGCTTCCGCTCGCACTCCCGATCATCATGGCGGGGATTCGCATTTCGGCGGTCACAGCTGTCGGACTCATGACCATCTCCGCATTCGTCGGAGCCGGTGGTCTCGGCTATCTCGTCTTCGCCGGGATTCAGACCGTTGACAACAACCAAATCCTTGCCGGTGCCATCCCGGCCGGTCTGCTTGCACTGTTGATTGATTTCATCGTCAGCCGCATCGAGTACAAGGTCGCACCGAACGGCATCGTCCTCGCGGATGGCCGGATGAAGAAAAAGACACGCCGCTCGGCGAAGAAAGTCACGAAACCACTCATCGTCATCGCGACGGCGTTCGTCCTACTCCTCGCCGGTTCGATTTACGCCTTCACCCGTGAAGACGACACGATTGTCGTCGGATCGAAAAACTTTACCGAGCAATTGATTCTCGGGAACATGGTCGCCGACTTGATCGAAGACAAGACAGACCTCGATGTGAAACGTCAATTGAACCTCGGCGGGACCCAGGTCGCTTTCAGCGCCCTGCGGACCGGTGAGATTGATACGTACGTCGAATATACAGGTACGTTGTTCGTCGATGTATTGAAGCAAGAAGTCGAGAACGATCCCGAAGTCGTCTACGACAAGGTCGTGAAACAAGTGAACGAACGTTTCGATATCCGCACGCTCGACCCGATCGGCTTCAATAACACGTATGCCATTGCCGTCAAACAAGAAGACGTCGACAAATACGGTTTAAAGACCGTCTCAGATCTTGCCTCGGTGAGTGACGAGCTCGTCTTTGGTCCGACAATCGAGTTCTCAAACCGTGAAGACGGATACCTCGGCTTGAAAGAAGCGTATCCGTTCAACTTCCAGGACGTGAAACCGGTCGACGGAGGACTCCGCTATACGGCACTCATGAACAACGAGAGTAACGCCATCGACAGCTTCTCGACCGATGGTTTGCTCAAGCGCTTTGATTTGACCGTCCTCGAGGATGATAAACAGTTCTTCCCGCCGTATTATGCGGTCCCAATCGTCAGCGAAAAGACGCTCGCCGAGCATCCTGAGCTTGCGGACGTATTGAACTTGCTGAGCGGGAAAATCACGGACGAGACGATGCAAGAGCTCAATTATCTTGCTGACGTCGAGAAACAACGTCCGGAGAAAGTCGCCCGCGACTTCCTTATCCAAGAAGGATTGATTGAACAATAAACCTATACGAAAGACGACCCTCCCGTTCGAATCGGGAAGGTCGTCTTTTTTTGTAGCCGATTTTAACCTACGTTCGTCGCCTGGCCGACCGAGACGCGGTTGCGCCCACTCTGTTTTGCTTGATAGAGGGCTTGGTCGGCCGCCTCAATCAAGTCGGTCTTATCACCACTTGGCGTTGGCGCATGTTCGGCGACGCCGATGCTGACACTCACTTTTCGCAACGGGGTGTACATTTCGTGCGCGATGTTCAGTTTGAGCACCGCCTGCCGAATCCGTTCCGCGATTTCTTTCGGTTGCCGCGCGTGGCGTGGCCGCAGGAGCACCGCGAACTCTTCGCCTCCATAGCGGGCCGTCATGCCGTCTTCCCCGACCGCCTTGTCAATCGCGTTCGCCACCCGTTCGAGGCAAGCGTCTCCGGCCAAATGGCCGTATGTGTCGTTATACGTCTTGAACGCATCGATATCGAGTAAGAGAAGTGCGAGCACGTCTCCGGTATCGGTCGCTTCGTCCCACATCCGTTCTAACTTCTCGTCAAAAGCTCGACGATTCCAAATCCCGGTCAAGGCGTCATGGAGCGAGCGATGGATGAGCGCTTGTTTGCTGCGCTCGAGCCGGAACGTATGCATGAACGTCATCAACAGCAACAATGCGATGCCGACGACGATGAAGATGACCCATTTCGCTGAATTCGAGGCAATTTCACTCCGAAGCGTGGCTTGTTGGATGATGTTGTCGATGTCTTCACGAAGGGCCGCATCGACGTCTCGGAACTGGTTGATATAATCGATGCCACTATAGCGACGCGCGTTCGCGGCGATGACGTCCCCCGCCTCGATGAGTTCGATTTGCGACGCATGGAACGCCTCCATTTTTTGAATGAGCGGCAACGCCTCGTCTTGAATCAATTCCTGCATAATCGGATGACGCTCGTCGAGTTAACGAATAATACGAATCGTCTCCTCCAATGATTGTTTCGTCGCCTCATACTGTTCGAGCGACTGCGCGTCTTGGTTATATGTATAGCCCCGAACCGATAGCTCTTGGTCGAGCAGTAACCGAAACAGCTCCGAGGCAGCGTTCGAAATCGGGATGGCTTCCTCGACAATCCGTCGATTTTCCTGCTCGATGTCCTGAAACGCGCTATAGCTCCAGACGCTCGTTAAAAACAACGCCATCAAGGAGATGAGTAAGTATCTTTGCAGTAGCGAGAATTTAGTCTTCATCGTGTCTCTTCCCTTATCCCGACATCGGACCGACTTACGGTCTCTTCCTCTTCTACTATCGGCCGTCTCTTCGATCGTCTCAACTAATTTGAATCGATTGGTGCACATTCCCACAAAAAAGAGAGGATCACCAGGATCCTCTCATCGGGTTCATGCTTATTTTGTTCCGAACAGACGGTCACCTGCGTCACCGAGTCCTGGTACGATGTAGCCGTGGTCGTTCAACTTCTCGTCAAGTGCGGCGAGATAGATTTCGACGTCCGGGTGTTCGGCTTGAACACGTTCCACACCTTCAGGGGCTGCACAGAGGCAAGCGAGCTTGATCGACTTGGCACCGTGCTTTTTAAGCGCGGCAATCGCGTCGGCTGCTGAACCGCCTGTCGCGAGCATCGGGTCGACGACGATGAAGTCACGTTCTGTGACGTCCGTCGGCAACTTGAGATAGTATTCGTGCGGCTCGAGCGTCTCTGGGTCACGGTATAAACCGATGTGACCAACTTTGACGTTCGGCATCATTTTGAGGAAGCCATCCACCATGCCGAGGCCTGCCCGTAAAATTGGGACGATTCCCAATTTCTTGCCGGCAATCATCTTCTGTGTCGATACAGAGACCGGTGTCTCAATTTCCACATCAGTAAGCGGAAGGTCGCGTGTAATTTCATATGCCATGAGTGACGAAACCTCGTCTACGAGTTCACGGAACTGCTTCGTCCCCGTCTCTACTTTACGCATAATCGTCATCTTGTGCTGAATCAATGGGTGGTCATAAACGTGTACTTTGCCCATCATGCTTCACTCCTCTCTCAATCTCTCTTGAGCATTGTACCCTAACTTTTCTGAGAAAGGTAGGGTCAACTTCTGTTTTTTAAGAGGTCAGACGAAACCCGAAGGAACGAAATCGATCCCTCGGGGTTCAGGTGACACATGGTTTAGAATTTGAAGAAATTTAGGAAACCGGCCGTCTTGTGTTTCACTTTTCCGCACATGTTTCCTTTGGCGGCGTGATGGTCGTTAGACGAGCTGTGCTTGGCGGCATGCTTTTTAGCATGTTTTTTGGCATGCTTTTTCGCCTTCTTCTTCTCTTTTTTGTCTTTCTTCTCTTGCTTCCAGTCAGCTTTTGCTTTTTGTTTCGACTCGGTCGGTTTGTCCGTCGAGGCATCTGCTTTCGGAGCTGAGACTGGCTTTGTGACAGGCTTTGTCGCCGTTTCTGTTACAGGTTTCGCCGTTGTCGTCGCAGCCGGTTTCGTGGCTGTCGTTGTAGCTGGCTTCGTCGTTGTCGTCGTAGCCGGTTTCGTCGTTGTCGTCGTAGCTGGCTTCGTTGTTGTCGTTGTAGCCGGTTTCGTCGTTGTCGTCGTAGCTGGCTTCGTTGTTGTCGTTGTAGCCGGTTTCGTCGTTGTCGTTTCAGCTGGCTTTGTCGTTGTCGTCGTAGCCGGTTTCGTCGTTGTCGTTTCAGCTGGCTTCGTCGTTGTCGTCGTAGCTGGCTTCGTCGTCGGTGCTACTGCGACCGGTGCCGGCGCCGTATCCTGTGTGCGCGTCACGAGACCTGCGCTCCAGTTCACGTAAGCATCCGCTTCGTGGAAATGGATGAAGCCAGAATCTTTGGCGAGCTTGTGGCTGTCCGCGCTAAGACGTGTCGAAATCGTGAGCGTCTTGACCGAATGCTTCGCGTCGACCGCTTGTAATTTCTTAATCATGTTTTGTGACCAAGCGTCGCTCTTGATCGTGTCGGCGTTGAAACTCTCCCACATGATGCCGTCAACGTAAGGTGCCGTTGACGTTTCCAACGTGTCAAAGCCCCAGTTTTGGACCATGGCGATCTCACCATAGCGGGCCCGTGCTTGCTTCAAGAAGTTGACGAGTCCGTCACGTTGCTGCTTGAGCACGGTCGGATTGTTCAAATGTTCGTTATCGATATCACCGACCGTATCCATGAACACGCCATCGATGCCTTTGGCGACGACTTGGTTCTGGATTTCCGTGAGGAGCAACCCTTGGAAGTGCGGTGAGGCGATGTTCGTCAAGTACGAATCCCATTCCGAGTAATGGACACGTTGTCCGTTACGCGTAAAGAAGTCACCTGACTGAAGTTTTGACATGAGACCCGTGTTCCATGTCGCGACTTCCATGACGCTAATATATCCGAGTACTTTTGTCCCGCGTGCTTTGATTTGCTCCACTTGCGCTTTCGTATAATGGAGCGGTTCAATGATGACGAGGTCATAGTTTTGCATATCTTTCAAAATCGCTGCCGTTGGATGGCCATAATACACTTGATAGTTCTTCACACCGTCGAGTGGGTTCATGGTTTGTGCCCCCGTTTTAGACATGTTCAGACTAACAATCAACAACACTACCGTTAGAGACATAATTAACTTTTTCAATTTCACTACCTATTCCTCTCCTGATGACTGACAAAACGTGGTGACGGACGATGATGGTTGAATGGAGTTGTGTCTCGTTGCTCCCCCTTTTCTTATATTCAAATGACGAGAAGGTTAGTGCTGTGTGTTTTATGGATGTATCGGATTCGTGTATGTAATGTTGAACCTTCGCAAAAAAAATTATAGGATAGTTTTTTACGAAAACATAGTGTCAATTTGACAACAAAAACCCGTCTCACGACATGAAAGTGTCATGAAACGGGAAAAGAATTAGTTTTGGCTCATATGTAAGTGTCTAGCAATCCCTCTAATTCCAGTTGATCAATCAAATAGACCCGCTTCGTCTCGACGTCCATCAGTTGAAGGGTATCCCTCCCTTCCTCGATCCAAACGTCGAACCGTTGCTCGGTCAACTGCTCATATAATGCGAGCGTCCCACGTCGTTCGCCCGTCGGTGCGGCACTCGTCGTCTTCACGCGGGACAAAAGTTCGAACAGTTCGCGCGTGTTCGGGCCTCCGAGGTGGGCCGTCTTCGTCTCCGTCTCGTACGTCGCCAACCGCATCGCCTCTTTTTGCTCCGATGTGATCGTCAATTCACCGGCTCCTGGTCGTTGAACGGTCCCCCATACCTCGATTACGGTATCATAACGAGTCGATAAGACGGCCGAATCCTGCTCCGAGACGTCTTCGATCGGCTCATCCGCGAGCACGATTCGTTTCAAGAGCCTACGTCCTTCGGCATCTAAATTGAAGACGGCTTCCATCGAGTCAATTTGCACGTACTCACTTGACAGCGAACCGGGTAACACGGTTCGGTCCCACGCCTGTTCTGTACCCATCTGGAGGGTAATCCGTTGATCGGCCAACTGGGTCAAGAACGCCACGCCTTCATTCTTACCGCTCTCGAAGACGAACAGTCCCGGCTCAATCAACTGTCCTGCCTCGGCACCGTCTTGATAGACGTGATAGGTGACATGAAGCGCACCACGGTCCGGTGTGTGATACCGGAAGACCGAACCCGGAACAATCGTCTCATGCGTCTCATTGACCGCGAAGGCGCGCGCCACGGTCGTGACATCTGGTTCAGGAATGAACGATAACGTGCTCCCGACATCGACCTCCCTCGGCCCTGAACCGGCCGCGGACTCGAACGCCTCGATTCCATCGGTACGGAAGACGCGCTCATTTTGTTCGTTGCTGTTCAAACAAGAGACGTAACGCTCGTCCCCGCTCCGCCAATATTTGACGGTCTTGCTACCTAATTCGTCATAGAAGGGGTGGCGGAATGTGATGGCCGCCAATTCGGCCCGACGCGTCGGCAACACGTCTGTCGGTTGCCGCTCACAGTAATTCAACAGTCGCGTCTTCAACGCAGACGTCAACGGAATGTCTTGGTCTTGTTGAATCGCATACGTCGACAGCGGTCGTAAATTGAGCGCATTGATTTCATTCGTCCCGCATCCACTTAACAGTATGACGGCTATACTCATCAGTCCGATGACGTTTTTCATCCCGTCCCCTCCTTTCACATTTATTTGGTTTGAATCGCCTAAAATTTTCATTTTCACCTTATCATACAATAATAATTATGACTCTTGTTAGAAGAATAAACAAAAAATGCCACTTGCGTGGCATTTTTTTAGTCGTCGTCGCGATCATCATCTTGATCATCGTCACGGTCGTCATCTTGGTCGTCATCATTTTGATCGTCGTTTTGATCATCTTGATCGTCTTGGTCATCCCGGTCATCGTCGCGTTCAATCTCTTTCACTTGCTGTTGAAGGTTCAACTCGAGTTTGACCCGGTCACCGGCTTTTGGCGCCTCGTCGTCAAGCTCGTAGCGGCTCGCGAGTTTGAACGTCTCTGACTTGCCATCACGTTCGATGGTCACGTCACGATCCGACAGGCTGACGAACGTGCCGTAAATGTCGAAGTCGTCACTTTCACGGTCGACTTCCTTCACTTCTTCGTTTTGATTGAATTCGAGTTTGACGCGGTCACCGGCTTTCGGTGTGTCGTCGTCAATCTCATGACGGGCCGCGAGCGGATACGTCGATTCTTTACCGCTGAAGCTGATCGTCACGTCACGGTCTGATAGGCTGACGAGGGTACCATACAATTCATAATCATCGTCATCGACCGAACGGACCGGCGTATCGTTCGATGCTGATCCTTCTGACGAAGTGGCTGCTTCTTGACTCGCATCATCTTGCGCATCGTCTGCGGCATCATCGGTTCCGCTGTTCACGCTATCGACCGCCCGTGGGACGATGACCGTGTCCGTCTTGTCGTTCGCGACATACAACCCAATCCCGGCGACGGCTAGTACCGCCAACCCGACTCCTAAAATCCATCCGATTAATTTCATGATGCTTCCTCCTCGTTTCATGTGGTGAACTTGTTCTACATCTTCATCATAGAACGGTGACCTTAGAGCACCACGAGGATTCCATTAGAAAATGATGAGAATCTGCGAAAGATTTGTCATTTTGTGACGTAAAAGACACTGCCGTCCGGCGCGTTCGCATAACTGCCAACCTTCCATCCGTTCAAATCCGCCACTTCCTTGGCGATGGCGAGGCCAAGTCCGCTGCCGCTCCGGTCCCGTGCCTCATCGAGTCGATAGAAGCGGTCGAACAGTCGCGCTCGGTCTTCCTCACTGAGCGTCGTCCCATGGTCCCGTACTTCGATGCGGTCGGGCGTCATCGTGACACGCGTGTCGGTCGCATACTTCAAGCTGTTGTCAATGAAAATGACGACGAGCCGTTGCAACGAATCGCGATGCCCGTGCCATGTGCCCATCGCTTCAATTGGCACGTGGACACCGTGCGATCGTTCGAATCGCTCGGTCAACTGCTCGGCCAGCTCGGTCAAGGTAATCGCTTCGGTCTCCACGTCTTCGAGCGAGGAAAAACGGCTCAGTTCGAGCATCGGTTCAATCAAGTCCTCACGCATTTGCCGCGACTCGGTCAAGATATGGTCAATCGCCTCGTCGCGGACGGCCGGGTCGCTCTGACCCCAGCGCCGAAGCAGTTTGGCGTACCCTTCGATGACGGTGAGCGGTGTCTTCAGTTCATGTGAAACATCGGCGACGAAACGTCGTTGTTGCTCCATCGACCCTTCGACTCGCGCAATCATTTGGTTAAAGCCCGTCGCGAGCGTCGATACCTCATCTTTGTCCTTGCCGACATCGATTGTCTCAAGCGTACCTGACTCGGTGATTCGTTCCATCGTCGATTCGAGACGGCGTAACGGGTCGAGCCCTTGGCGTACGATCCATAGACTGCCGAGGAACGTCACCGCCACGGCAATCAGGAAGATGACAAGGAAAATCGTCGCCAGCGTCCGCAGCGTTTCACTCACGGCCGCGTCTTGAAAGGCGTAACCAAGCCCATTCGACGTCGCGATGACGAACCAGTCATCGACGAGCGCCGGTTCCCCGAAATTGACCGGGAATCGAAGAGCGCCATCGGCCTGTCCACCGATGATGCCCCAATCGCCGTTCGCCTGCCGTTCGAGCACGACACTGTCCTCGTGCAACGACAAGACGGCTTGTTGGTTCCGCTCGTCTTCCTCGAGCAAGCTGAGCGCCTGGCGCAAAACATCATAACGAGCGTCGACGATCTGTTGGCGCGATACGAGCCAGGCGACACCGAACGAGGTGATCAGCAGGAACAACATGAACCCCGCCATCGCCAAGGCGATTTTCGTCCGTAGCTTCATCTTTAATCGGCAAGGATACCCCTACTTCAATCGTGTCCCGGGCACAGCCCGACGATTAGTGGGGGGAGGAATTTCCATCATTTTCGGTATGGGACACAATCATGCTAAACATGTGCATGATAACCGCTTATGAACTCCTACCTTGCCTCCTCCCTTCTATGAGTTAAGTCCATTCATTTTCCGCTAAAAAAACGGGTATCGTTTATGTAGCGAAAGGTGGTGAGTACCATGTCTACAATCACTGCAAAAATACAAATCTACATCCAAGACTCTCAAGCCGCTACTCTGAGGGCAACGATGGACGCGTACCGGTCGGCCTGTGACTGGCTGTCGGGTCATGTCTTCGAGACGGGGGACCTGAACCAGGCGAGCCTCAACGACGCGCACTATGCCGAGATCCGGCAACGGTTCGGCCTGAAGAGCCAGATGGCCCAGTCGGTCATGAAGACGGTGGTCGCCCGGTACAAGTCGGCGAGGTCGAACGGGCACGCGTGGTCCCGGGTCGAGTTCAAGCGTCCCGAGTACGACCTCGTCTGGAACCGCGACTACTCGCTCACACGGGACCGGTTCAGCGTGAACACGCTGGACGGCCGGATCAAGCTGGACTATGCGCGCAAGGGCATGAGGCGGTACTTCAACGGGACGTGGCGGTTCGGCACGGCCAAACTGGTGCACAATCTACCAGTTCCGTCAAATGCTCGCGTACAAGGCCGCGTTGATCGGACAGAAGGTGATCGTCGTCGACCCGAGACACACCTCCCAGACCTGCCCGACATGCGGGCACACCGAGAAGGCGAACCGGGACAAGAAGCTACACACGTTCCAATGCAAGAACTGCCGGTACCGGTCGAACGACGACCGGGTCGGCGCGATGAACCTGCACCGAAAAGGCATCGAACACATCGGTGCAGGTGCCACGGGAGCATGACTCCCGTGGCAGGGGCGAGGTCGACCGTCCCGATGTTCCGCCACACGAAGGTAGGAGGTGCACGAGCGCCGTCCGCACTACCGGGCAGGAACGAGCGTAACTGCACTCTACGAGGGTAGAGGCGCCGTCGGGTTCTCGACGGACGCAAGCCCCCGCTTCAAACGGACCGTCAGTTCGTTAAGTGGTGGGTTGTTGACCTTATTCACCACGCTTCAGCATATAGCCGACGCCTCGGACCGTCTGAATCCAAGAGCCTCCGAGTTTCTTGCGGACATAGCGGACGTACACATCGACGACGTTCGTGTCCCCGTAATAGTCAAAGCCCCAGACGTGCTCGACGAGTTGATCGCGCGTGAGCACGCGTTCTGGATGTTCGAGCAAATAGACGAGCAAATCGAACTCCCTCCGGGTCAGGTCGACTTTTTGCCCCTCACACACCACTTCATGGCGATTGACGTCGACGGTCAGCCCCTCATAGGAAAGGACCCGTTCACTCGTATCGACTTGGACGTGTTGACGCATCCGTAAGAACGCCCGAATCCGCGCGAGCAACTCCTCCATTTCGAACGGTTTTGTGATGTAATCATCGGCCCCGAGGTCGAGCCCGCTCACTTTATCGTAGCGGTCCCCGCGTGCCGTCACCATCAAGACGGGAAGGAGCGGCTGCTCTTCTTTGACGCGGCGCACGACTTCGAGTCCGCTCATCTGCGGCAACATGACATCGAGCAACATCAGGTCAATCCCACCGGCGAGCGCCCGGTCGAGCCCGGCCCGCCCGTCATGGGCGACCTCGACTTGATAACCGGCATGCATGAGTTCAAGTTCGAGTAATCTGGCAATTTTAGCATCGTCTTCAACGACGAGAATCGTAGGCATTCCATTCATCCTTTCTAAAAAAAACGCCGAGCAGTCCGCCCGACGCATCATTCTAAGTGTTCCCGGATTCCTCAGTCAAAAAACGGACGAACTGCTTCTGGAATCGCTTGTTCGATGCGCAATTCGAGTGAATCGCCCATCCGGTCAAACGTCGTTTCAATCCCTTCCGCCTGAAACGCCAAATCAGTCCCGACTTGAGCGATTTGGTCGAGCCACGCGTTACCGGTCAAGGTGAATAATAAGAACCCGGCGACACCTGCCGCCATGAGTGTCAATGCGAGCGCACCGACGGCCACTCCTCGAATCAATCTTCCAATCTTTCCTCTGCTAGTTGAGCGCATATGTCCCTCTCCCTTATCCTTTTTCTTTACTGTACGGGAGCGAGCTGAGAAAGAGCGGTGAAACAGATTAAAATTTGATGAGAAAAAGGTCACAGCACGGCTGCGACCTCATTCTTCCTCGAGCACCGATTTGGCAATCGGGGCCCAATACGTCCCGTCCATGGCGGCGACTTCGGCGAGCGTCGTCCGGTATGTGTCGTCCCCGGCCTTCTTCTCAGCGATGCCTTTCATCCATAAGACGTCCGCCTTATATCCCGACTCTGGATACGTGTCGACATAGGCGGCATAATCGGCGATCTCTGCTTCGCCGAGCTTGTTGTCGACGAGCAACCGATAAAACCCGACGGCCTGTTCCTGACCGGCTTTCGCCTTGCCGATGAGGAGCGCATCGGCTTCCTCGTACCGTTTGTCCGAGACGAGCGTTTCGACTTCGCCGAGCGGGATGACGGCCGGTGCCTCAGGGGCTTCGGTCGTCTCGTCCTCGGTTTGGAGCGCCTCGTTCGCTTCCTCGAGTCGAGCAACTTCTTGCTCGAGCTCTTCTAACCGTTTCGCGAGCGCCTCGTCCTCCGTCACCGTTTCGACCCGTTCGTTTGATGCGGTCGGCGTCACGGGCGGCGGCTCCGAATCCGGCCAAAAGATGAGTGCGACCAGACCGAGACCAACGACGAGCGGCAGACCGAGCCACGATTTGTTCCATTTGAAGGCGTTACGCCAAGCCGACAAGTCCGCATGACCGGTGACAGCCGGCGAGAACGAACGAAAGCGGCGCTTGGCCGCCTTCTTTCCGTTCGCCTTCACTTCGAGCGCAAGCCCGAGCCGATGAAACGCCGCCGGCACTTTCATTCCGAGAAGCGGTACAATCCGTTCACTTGCCTCGATATAATACCCGTGGTCGAGTAGCGTCGTCACGACCCCGAACTCGTTCGCGACGAGGCGAAACGTCGGGTCATGCTCGCCTTTTCGGACGAGCCATTCCGTCATATCGATGAGCGGCAGTTCCGCAAGTTCCCGATCTGCGAGTGTCCGTACGTCCATTCGTCAGCCTCGTTCAGGATAGAGCGAGAACTTCGACGTCAACGCGCGAACTGCTTCGTGCGCTTCCGCGAGCACTGCTTCATCTTCATGGTTCGTCAAGACGCGTCCGATCAAGCGAGCGACTTCACGCATATCGTCTTCTTTCAATCCGCGCGTCGTCATCGCGGCCGTCCCGAGACGAATCCCGCTCGTGACGAACGGTGATGCCGGATCGAATGGAATCGTGTTCTTGTTGACCGTGATGCCGGCTGCGTCGAGCGCATGCTCGGCCGCTTTCCCGGTGATGTCGATGCCGCGGAGGTCGACGAGGAGAAGGTGGTTATCCGTACCGCCCGATACGATGCGGAGCCCTTCCTCTTCTAGCCCTTGCGCGAGCACCTGTGCGTTCTTGATGACTTGTGCCTGATACTCTTTGAACTCAGGTTGGAGCGCTTCCCCGAACGCCACGGCCTTCGCCGCGATGACGTGCATGAGCGGACCACCTTGAATCCCTGGGAAAATCGACTTGTCGATTGCCTTGGCGAACTCTTCTTTACAGAGAATCATACCGCCGCGTGGACCACGAAGCGTCTTGTGCGTGGTCGTCGTCACGAAATGCGCGTGCTCGACCGGGTTCGGATGAAGACCGGCTGCGACGAGACCTGCGATGTGGGCCATGTCGACCATGAGGTAGGCATCGACGCTATCGGCGATTTCACGGAACTTGGCGAAGTCGATTGTCCGCGGGTACGCCGAGGCACCAGCGACGATGAGTTTTGGTTTATGTTCTTTCGCGAGGGCTGCGACAACGTCATAATCGATGTGTTCTGTCTCTTTGTCTACACCGTATTCGACGAAATTATACTGAACGCCTGAGAAGTTGACCGGACTTCCGTGCGTCAAATGGCCACCGTGCGACAAGTTCATGCCGAGCACCGTGTCACCGGCTTCAAGGACTGTGAAGTAAACGGCCATGTTCGCTTGGGCACCCGAGTGCGGCTGGACGTTGGCGTGTTCTGCACCGAACAGCTCCTTGGCGCGGTCGCGGGCCAAGTTCTCGGCCACGTCGACGAACTCACAACCGCCGTAGTAGCGACGGCCTGGATAACCTTCCGCGTACTTGTTCGTGAGCACGCCGCCTTGCGCTTCCATGACTGCTTCTGAGACAAAATTCTCCGAGGCAATGAGTTCGATGTTCTCGCGTTGGCGACCGAGCTCGTGTTGCATCGCTTCAAACAATTCCGCATCCTGTACTTTCAACTTCGTCGTGTTTACCATGTTGAAACCCCCTCTGAATGTCTAAAAATCAACACCCCCATCGTAACATATGCTTCTTTTTTTGGGTATCGTCTAATCCACGGGCAAGTCGGGTATCATATGAAAGAAGACGATCAGAGGAGGCTACTTATGATTGAGACAAAACAAATTACCATCACCCCGTTCGAGCGCGAGCGGACGATTCGGATTTATACGCCGGCCGATTACGACACGACGGACAAACGTTATCCCGTGCTCTATATGCATGACGGACAGAACGTGTTCGCCGACGAGGACGCGAGCTATAAGATGAGCTGGCGCGCCGGCGAGTATATGGACGCCTCGAAGCGCGACATCATCATCGTCGGCATCGACAGCGCCCCCGGCGAGATGCGGCTCGACGAGTACGGTCCGTGGGAGAACCCGTACATCGGCGAGAGCTTGCTCGGTCAAGACGTGACGCTCGGTGGACAAGGATCAGCCTACATTGAATACATCGCCCAAGAGTTGAAGCCGATGATTGACGCGAACTATCGGACGAAGCCGGACGAGACGGCGATGATGGGCAGCTCGATGGGCGGCTTGATTTCGATTTACGCCGCTTGCGTCTATCCCGATGTCTTCAAGCGCGTGGCTTCATTGTCCTCGGCGTTCTGGTTCAACCAGACCGAGCTCGAGCAATTGATTGACGCGAGTGATTTGAACGGCGTCGAACGTCTGTATATGGACGTCGGCCGCAAAGAAGTCGAACAGCCGTCAGCGGACGGTCCGACGAACGAGATGTATCTCGAGTCGAGCGAGCGGGTCTACGCCCTGCTGCGCGACAAGGTCGAACATATCCGCTTCGAGGTCATCGAGGAAGGTGTCCATAACGAGCTCGCTTGGCGCGATCGCTTCCCGATGGTCATCTCGTATTTGTTCAGTGAAGAGTTATAACGCAAAAGAAAGCCGGTCGCGCAGACCGGCTTTCTTTATTTTGCTGGATAGTGGGCCCGTGGGCCGCCAATCAATTTCGGTCGCGTGATGGCGAACGTAACGTACGCCTCACCGAGCTGCTTCGCCGACAACCGGACCGGGATCGCGACCGGCTTCAAATGCATGCCGATCAGCGTCGATCCGATATCGATGCCGGCGTCCGCTTGAATCGATTCGACGACGCATGGGGCGTCGAAACGCTCGTACGCCTTCTCGGCCATCGCCCCGCCCGCCGCGCGGACCGGGACGACCGTCACTTCCGTCAATCCGAACTGTTTCAAGGTCCGTCGCTCGATCGTAAGGGCGCGATTGATATGTTCGCAGCCTTGAAAGGCGAGATGGACGCCGGTCTTGTCCCGAAACGCAAGGAACGCCTCGATCAAATCCGACGCCACATCAATCGAACCCGCTTTCCCGATCGTCTTGCCGACGACCTCGCTCGTCGAACAACCGATGACGAGCATCTTTTCCTCATCTAATGGAAACCGTTCATGCAACTCCGTCAATAAGTTCAAAAGCTCCGCCTTCATCGTCGTCACTTCGTTTCGTAAGCGCTCATCTTGTCGACACGGTTCGAGTGGCGTCCGCCTTCGAAGTCCGTATCGAGCCATGTCGCCACTAAGTCGAGTGCAAGACCCGGTCCGATGACGCGCTCGCCCATCGTCATGATGTTCGAGTCGTTATGTTGACGCGTCGCTTTCGCGCTGAACGAGTCGTGTACGAGTGCCGCCCGAATGCCTTTCACTTTGTTGGCGGCAATGCCGATGCCGATTCCAGTACCGCAAATCAAGATGCCACGGTCGAATTCACCGGCCGCGACTGCTTCGGCGACTGGAATGGCTACGTCCGGATAATCGATTGACTCGGCCGAGTGTGTCCCGAAGTCCTTATACTCGTGTCCAAGCTCCTCCAATAATCCGATGATGTCTTTCTTCAAATTGAATCCGCCATGATCGGCGCCGATTGCGATTTTCATTCCGTCATTCCCCCGTCTTCTTTGGTAGGCGTCTCGGTGGTTTCGTCACCTTTGACCCGTCATTCGTCAATTTTAGCACAAGTCGATTCACGAGTGGTTCGAGTTCGTTTCGGACTTGGCGGTAGACGTTCATCGACCCTCCGAACGGGTCGTTAATATCGCGCTCGAGTCCCGTGACGAACTCATATAATGTGAATGTGCGATCGGCCAAATCCGGATACGTATCCCGAATCTGTTCACGATGCGCCCGTGTCATCGTCAAGATGACGTCCGACCAGCGTCCGAGGACGTCGTCAAACGTTTGCGTCACGTGCTCGAGCTCAATTCCTCGTTCACGCAACACTTGGAGTGCATTTTCTGATGCGTCAAACCCTTGCATCGTCCGAAGCCCGGCTGAACGAATATCGAACTCGTCCCCCGTCACTTTCGAACGGAGCAGGGCCATCGCCATCGGGCTTCGGCATGTGTTCCCACTACATATGAATAATACGCGTTTCATCGACATCGCGTGATCCTCCTCTATGTCCTTAAGCCTCTTCCTATGGACGGATGACTTTACCGCCAGCCGCCTTGTAGAGGCGGTTATAAACGGCAAGAGCGACTCCCGTCGGTTCAATCCGATTCACGTAAATCTCTTCTACATCCGTCTCATCAAATTTACGCAACGCCTCGTATAGACGCTGGGCCGCCGTCTCCATCGAAGTGCCGAGAGAGAGGGTGACGTCAGCCGGGGTCGTCGCTTCATCGAACACGAGTGCGCCAACTCGCTTGCCCGCTTCCTGCCGCGCCATGACGACACGGACGAGGTCTTGACGTCCCCCTTCGACTAAATACAGGGGCGCACTCGGGGCGTAATGGGTGTACTTCATTCCTGGTGATCGTGGCGCAGCTGTTTCATCGCTCAAGTTGGCATCGAGAATGACCGGGCCAATAACCGCTTCAATCGCTTCTTTCGTCACGCCGCCCGGACGTAAAATCGTCGCCGGTTCTGCCGTGCAATCGATTACGGTCGACTCGACGCCGATGCCTGTCGGTCCCCCATCCATAATACCCGCGATCCGACCGGTCAAATCATCTGCCACGTGCCGGGCCGACGTCGGTGATGGACGTCCCGAACGGTTCGCACTTGGTGCTGCCAGTCCAAGACCGGACGTGCGGATCAAGTCAAGTGCGGCCGGATGGTCCGGCATCCGCAATCCAATCGAATCCAGACCAGCCGTCACGAGTGACGACGCCCGACCGTTCGACGGTAAGATGATGGTCAAGGCACCGGGCCAAAACACTTCCATCAAGCGTCTCGCGACCGGCGGGATGGTTTGCGCGAAATGTTCGGCCTGCTCGACCGTAGCGACGTGGACGATGAGCGGGTTATCCGACGGTCTTCCTTTCGCCTCGAAAATCTTTTTGATGGCGACATCGTTCGTCGCATCTCCGGCGAGTCCGTAGACAGTCTCCGTCGGGATGGCAATCACCTCGCCAGCCTTCAAGAGACGTACCCCTTCCTCAACTTCTGTCGGCTTGATCCATTTCGTTTCCATGCGCAATCCCTTCCCTCACGGCGTAGACGATTCGGTCTTTGCCGTTTATATCTTTTAAAATACCCGTTTCTGCTTCAGGATAACGTTCGGACAGGTACGATTTCACAACTTGTCCTTGATTATACCCGATTTCAAATGCAATCAATTGCCAATCGGCACACAGGACGCGCATCGAGTCGGCGATGATCGTTCGATAAAAGTCGAGCCCGTCTGCTCCGCCGAACAAGGCGAGGTGAGGCTCGAAGCCCACTACCGTCTCATCGAGCAGTTCGTCCGCCTCGATATAAGGCGGATTTGAGACGAGGACGCGAATCGAGTTGTCGGCAATCGGCGCGAGGCAATCTCCTTCATGGAAGGACACATCCGCCCCGAGGTCCGCTGCATTACGCTCGGCGACAGCGATTGCTTCCCGGGAAATATCGACCGTTTGGACACGGACACCGAGCTCGAGACTGAGTGTGACGGCGATTGCGCCACTACCCGTCCCGATGTCGACGATCTCATCGTCGGAGACATTATGCACATGCTCGACGACCCATTCAATTAGCTCTTCCGTTTCCGGACGCGGAATCAAGACGTCACGATTGACCTCGAACATCCGTCCATAAAACGGGGCGTGACCAATCAAGTGTTGGACCGGCTCACCTGCCAAGAGACGCTTGAACCCGGCGTCAAACGACTTCGCCTCTTCCGTCGTCAATTCATCGGACAAACGGATGAGTAGTCCCGTCCGATCGACGTCAAGGACGTGCATGAGCCACCACTCCGCCATCGAGACGTCGCGACCCGAGAGCGCGAGCTCCCGTTCTGCTTGTTTCAGCCTCGCCGCGATCCGCATCAATCGACATCCTCCATCAGACGGGCCTGTTCGTCCATGACGAGGGCGTCGATGATATCTTCAAGTTCTCCGGCGAGGACGCGGTCGAGCTTTTGGAGTGTCAGCCCGATGCGGTGGTCGGTCACACGGCTCTGCGGGAAGTTATACGTCCGAATCCGCTCTGAGCGGTCTCCCGTCCCGACGGCCGATTTGCGTTGCGCCGACAGTTCTTGTAGGTGTTCGCTTTGCATCTTGTCATACAGGCGGGCTCGGAGTACTTTGAGCGCCTTGTCTTTGTTTTTATGTTGCGACTTCTCGTCCTGACACGAGACGACGAGCCCCGATGGGATGTGCGTCAAGCGCACGGCCGATTGGGTCGTGTTGACCGACTGGCCACCTGGACCCGATGATGTGAACGTGTCGACACGGACGTCTTTCATATCGATGTGCACTTCGACGTCCTCTGCTTCCGGCAACACGGCGACGGTCGCCGTCGACGTATGGATGCGTCCGCCCGACTCGGTCGATGGGACACGTTGGACCCGATGCGCCCCGTTCTCGAACTTCAGTTTCGAATAGGCACCCGTCCCGTTGATGAGGAACGTCACTTCTTTGAAACCGCCGAGTTCTGTATAGTTGGCGTCAATCAATTCGGCCTTCCAGTTCTGCCGCTCGGCGAAACGCGTGTACATCTTGTATAGGTCGACTGCGAACAGTGCCGCCTCGTCTCCGCCGGCTGCCCCGCGAATCTCGACGATGACGTTCTTGTCGTCGTTCGGGTCTTTCGGTAACAGCAAGACGCGTAATTTCGCCTCGAGCGCCTTCACTTCCGGCTCGAGGAGTGACATCTCTTCTTTGGCGAGCTCGCGCATATCGGCATCGAGCGTGCGGTCTTCAAGCATCGCTTTTGCTTCTTTATACGCCGTGCTCGTCTCTTTATAGTGACGGTACGCCTGCACCGTTTCTTCGAGTTGCGACTGTTCTTTTGAATATTGTCGTAATTTATTCGCGTCGCTGAGCACTTCAGGGTCAGCGAGCATCTCATTTAATTGCATATAGCGTTCTTCTAATACGCTCAAACGGTCAAACATGATGATCCGTCCTTTCTCCGTCAAATCGAACTGTCTTCATTATAGCAAAAAACGAACCGCCAAGGGCGGTCCGTTGACGTCAGTCGGCCACTGTATGGCGGACTGGGCGTGGTTTATTCGGGACGTCGTGGCAATGACGGCAACGCGGTTCGTACGACTCGGAAGCGCCGACCAAGATGACCGGGTCTTCGAAACGCGCCGGTTCACCGTCAATCAATCGTTGTGTCCGAGAAGCTGGCGCCCCGCATGATAGACAGATGGCCTGCAGCTTCGTGACAAATTCGGCACGCGACAACAGCTCTGGCATCATCGTGAACGGCTCACCTCGGAAGTCCATGTCGAGCCCTGCGCAGATGACACGTTTGTCTTCTGACGCCAATTGCTCGATCACGTCGACGATTCCTTCGTCGAAAAACTGAACCTCGTCGATGGCGATGACTTGCGTCTCTTCACGCACCGCATCGTATAAGTCTTGACTCGATTGAATCGGCACGGCCACGACCGAGTTGCCGCTGTGGGAGACGACGTTCTCTTCATGATACCGGTCGTCGATTGCCGGTTTGAACACTTGGACAGGGATTTTCCCGTAGTGCGCCCGACGGACACGGCGGATCAGTTCCTCCGATTTCCCAGAAAACATACTCCCACAAATCACTTCTATCCAACCGTAACGGTTCGTCACATGCATCATTCTACTTCGCCCTCTCCTTCGTTAATCGCTTCCCGATTATACCCATCTTTTTCTTGAAGAAAAAGGGTTGACTTCTATCTAAAAAAAATAAAAACCGCCAAGGGCAATCCCTAGGCGGTGTGCATACAAGTTGACGATTAACGTTGGTACTTCTTGTTGAAGCGCTCGATACGACCGTCCGCAGATGCGAATTTCTGGCGACCTGTGTAGAACGGGTGCGAATCAGAAGATACATCGACACGGATGAGTGGGTATTCGTTACCATCTTCCATCGTGATTGTCTCGTTAGAGTAACGAGTCGAACCAGAGATGAATTTGAACTCAGTCGTCGAGTCCATGAATACGACTTTACGGTATTCTGGGTGGATTCCTTGTTTCATTGCTTTTCAACTCCTTCTGCCCTAAGTATTCTTTCAACCTAGAGAAAGTTCACTAGAATATAATAGCACCCGGTTCAAGGATTTACAAGTCCGTTTTCGTTTTTTTCACCGGGCGTCGACTCTTTTTCTTATCGGCTTCAAGCGCCGCAAAAAAGTCGAGGTTCGTTTTCGTTTCGCGGACCCGGCGCAAGAACTGATCGACGAAGTCTGGCGACTCGTTCATCGTGCGACGAATCGTCCAAAGCGAGTCGAGTTCGCCTTTGCCGAGCAGCAATTCTTCCTTGCGCGTTCCCGAGCGACGAATGTCGATGGCCGGGAAAATCCGACGTTCCGCCAGTTTGCGGTCGAGGTGCAGCTCCATGTTGCCCGTTCCTTTGAACTCTTCATAGATGACGTCATCCATGCGCGAACCCGTATCGACGAGTGCCGTGCCGAGAATCGTCAAACTGCCGCCGTCCTCGATATTACGGGCCGCCCCGAAGAACTTCTTCGGTTTATGGAACGCGGCCGGGTCAATCCCGCCGGAGAGCGTCCGTCCGCTCGGCGGGACGGACAAGTTGTACGCCCGCGTCAGACGCGTGATCGAGTCGAGCAAGATGACGACGTCCTTCTTATGTTCGACGAGGCGCATCGCCCGTTCGAGAACGAGCTCCGAGATGCGAGCATGGTTCTCCGGTGTCTCGTCAAACGTCGAGTAGGCGACGTCTGCGCCAGGCACCGAACGTTGGATATCCGTCACTTCTTCCGGCCGCTCATCAATCAACAGAATAATCAACTCGACGTTCGGATGGTTCGTTGTGATCGAATTGGCAATCTCTTTTAAGAGGGACGTCTTCCCTGCCTTCGGCGGCGCGACAATCAACCCTCGCTGCCCGAAGCCGACGGGAGCAATCATGTCCATGACGCGGACCGACAAATGGTTCGGCTCCGTCTCGAGCACCATCTGTTGTTCCGGATAAATCGGAGTGAGCGCCGGGAAGTAGTCTCGGTTGCGCGTCGAGTCCGTCGTCTCGCCGTTGACCGCCTCGACGCTGAGAAGCCCTTGGAACCGTTCATTCTCTTTCGGCTTCCGGACTTTCCCCGTCACAAGGTCGCCGTTGCGGAGATTGAAGCGGCGGATTTGCGACGCCGCGATATAAATGTCTTCAGACGATTGCGAGTAATTGATGGGGCGTAGGAAGCCAAAACCGCCATCGTTTTGCGACTGTGGGTTAGGCGGAATAATCTCTAGGATTCCTTCGAGGAAATAAAGATCTTTTGATTCTGCCTGTGATTTCAATATCCGGAACATGAGCTCACGTTTACGTGCCTCTCGATATTGAGGCACGTTCACTTCTTTCGCAATCTCATATAACTCTTTCAACGTCTTCGTCTCGAGTTCCCGAAGCGTGTAGTTTTTAGCCGGTTCAGTCGTTTGACTCATTCAAGTCACCTGTCTTTCATGATTCTATATTTCAAAAGTAAACGTTCATTCCTCATTCATCTAATCACACTTCAGTCAAACCGTCACTGTTTGAAAAACGGCTTCATGTCAGTCTATTCCCCTGTTGTTGAAAACATAACAACCTTTTTACTATGTATGTAACAAATAAGTCTCTATTCTCGCATATTGTTTCAAATATGTTACAAGAAAACTGTTTTTGTCTTGTGATTGAAAAATGCTATCGGTCTTGCGCATGATATAGTTTATTTGCACAGGAAACCGGGTAATATCCGCAACTTGTGCTCTAATCTCGTTAACACACATCGATCATATACAGCCACTTAGGGTTTTATTTTAAAAAACGGAGGGAAATACACTATGTTAAAGCGTTTCGCATCTATCATTGTCGCTGCCACTCTCGCTTTCTCGGGTCTTGCTTTCACAACAGGTGAACAAGCAGAAGCCGCTACTGGTAAATTCGCTTACTCGAAAGTTAACGGCTTGAACATCCGCACAGCACCGTCGCTCAGCTCGAAAGTCACGACAACGATGAACAAAGGCCAACGCTATACATACCTTGGTAAAGTTGGTTCGTTCTACAAAATCAACTACAAAGGGACTCACCGTTATATCTCAGCTTCATCTACTTACACGTACTTGAAAGCAAACACGAAGACAGCTACTGCGAAGAAAGTAACAACTGCTTCTGCATCAAGCGCTCGTACAAAACTTGTCGCTGAGTCGAAGAAGTACCTCGGTACACCTTACCGTTACGGCGGAACGACAACTTCTGGCTTTGACTGCTCAGGTTACACAGGTCACGTTTATAAGAAAGCCATCAACAAATCGATCCCACGTGATTCACGCTCGCAATACGCTAACTCGAAAAAAGTTTCGAAGTCAGCGATTCAAGCCGGCGACCTCGTGTTCTTCTCACACAACGGAAGCACGATCCAACACGTTGGAATGGCACTCAGCAAAACACAAATGATCAACTCTGAAACAGGCGGCGTGAAGTACGCGAGCTTCACATCAGGTTACTGGGCACCACGTTATGTCGGTGCAGGATCATACCTCTAATTTAAACGACCAAACGACCCGGTTCATAGGAACTGGGTCGTTTTTTTCGTCTCAACGTTTCGTAATACCGTCTCCGTGCTCGTCAACACCGAGAACGTCCCATCCGTCTCCAAGACGACAGCCTCGACTTGATTGAAATCCGTACCGCTCGCTCGAATCGCCTGCAACACTTCAATCTCGAGCACCCGCTCCCGCCGCATCGTTTCTTCTAAATATGTTCCATCATAGTAAAGTAGCGCCGGCGTCGACTTGATCAGTTGATTCACGCGTTTCGAGCGGGTCGCCAACTTGGCCATCACGTATTGCATGAACACGAGCGTCGCAAACGCGGTCAGTCCGTTCAATAGCGGTGTCTGTTGACTCGTGAGTGTCGTGGCCAGAATCGATCCGAGCGCGACGGTGACGATAAAATCAAAAGCGTTCATTTTGGCAAGTGTCCGTTTGCCGGAGACCCGCAAGATGAAGATAATTGCCAAATAGCCCCCCACACCGGTCAGTATAATATTCAACATCGTTCGCAGTTGGTCCATCGTCTCCCTCCTTCTCTACTGCTGTTCCACGAAGCACCAACATTCAATCGCTGTTCATCTTCCGTTCATCTGGCTTCGTTACGATAAAGCCATCACGTTGAAGGAGTTGTTCTATGCCATGGAAAAAATTTGGAGTCTTCGCTTGATTCGCCTCGCCGCGCTGTTCGGTGTCATCGGGACGGCGCTCGGGTCGCATATGTCGGGTGCCAGCAGTTATGCCTTTCGTCCGATTCACGCCCATATTCTGCTCGCCGGTTGGCTATCGGTCTTCGCCTGGGGAGTCTTCTATCGCTTGTATGCGGTCCGGAACCAACTGCTCGTCACGATTCACGGGTGGACGGCCGTCATCGGATCAATCGGATTGACGAGCGGGATGTGGTTCTACACAATGAACCCGTTCCAATGGAATGAGACCGTCACCCTCGTCTATTTCATCATCGGGGGCACGGTCTCGTTAATCAGTTTTATTCTGTTTTTGATTGTGACGTTCATGATCGACCAGGACGAGCAGGGCTGAACCCCCGCTCGTCATTTTTGTTTCAAGGCACCGCGTGCGTTCGTCGCCGCGAACACGACCATGATGACGCTCATCGCCCCGGCGACGGCGAGTCCGGCCGATAACACGCTCCAGTCGATCGTCGGTTGTGTCAAGACGGCACGCATCCCTTCAAAGATATACGTCGTCGGATTGAACGTCGCCGCTACTTTGAGCCATTCTGCCTCAATCAACTCTTTCGGGACGAACGTCGTCGACAAGAAGATGAGCGGGAAGAACAAAAGTGTCCCGGCTTGTGCGGCCTGAGCGTTCCGTGTCTTTAACGCGACACCGACCGAGTAGCCGGCAAAACCAAGGCCGAATCCGATCGCAAGCAGCACCGTGAACAAGAAGCCAGGCAGACCGACCGGAATCGACAAACCGAGCAAGAACGCCACCCCGAAAATGAGGAGCGTCTGGACGAGCAGTTGCAACATCCCCGCAATCATCGGGCCGAGCACGATCGCCGTCCGCGTCGCCGGAGTCAGAAGCAAGCGGGCGAAGTAGCCGCTCTCGATATCACGGACGAGCGCTTGTCCCGTCCCCCCGGCGCCACCGACCGCCCCGGACACGATGGAGACTGGCAAGATGAAGTTCAAATAGGCGCTCCCATCAAACTGAGGAAGCGACGCGACGCTCGACAATCCGCTCGTGTAAACGAGTAGGAAGAAGACGGAAATAATCAAGTTCGGGATGAACGAAAACGGATTCCGAATCGTCGTAATGAGGCTCCGTTTCGTGAAGAGCCATGTTTCAGTCCACATCGGGCACGCCTCCTTCGTATGACTCGCCGGTCACTTTCAAAAAGACGTCGTCGAGCGACGGTTGCTTCACGGTCAGACGTTCCGGTTGAAGCGACCGTTCATCGAGCTGGCGCACGACTTCCATCAGCGTATGATTGACGAGCTCGAATGCCACGTGTTGCCCGGTCGCCGCATGACCGAATAACGCAGCGGCTGCAGATGCTTCTTGATTGCTGTGGAACGTCATCGCAATCGTCTCGCCGCCGACGAGTCGTTTCAACGCTTCCGCTGTCCCTTCACTGACGATTTTTCCATGATTGATGATGGCGATCCGGTCGGCCAATTCGTCCGCCTCTTCTAAGTACTGGGTCGTCAAAAAAATCGTCGTGCCGAACTCCTCGTTGAGCCGTCTCACCTCGTTCCAAATCTCGATGCGGCTCGCCGGGTCGAGCCCGGTCGTCGGTTCATCTAAAAACAAGACGGTCGGTCGATGGACGAGCGTGAGCGCTAAATCGAGCCGACGCCGCATCCCGCCCGAATATGTGCCACTTCTCCGATCGGCCGCTTCCGTGAGCGAGACGACACGCAGCAGTTCCTCGGCGCGCGTCTCCGCCTCTTGTTTCGTCATCTTGAACAACCGTCCTTGCAAGACGAGCAGTTCCCGCCCGGTCAATACTTTATCGATTCCGGTCTCTTGCAGGGCGACGCCAATCGATAGGCGGACGTCTTTCTCTTGTTTGACGACATCAAATCCGTTCACCCGCGCCTTCCCTTCGGTCGGCCGGACGAGCGTCGTCAACATTTGCACGGTCGTCGACTTGCCAGCCCCGTTCGGTCCAAGGAAGGCGAAAATCTCTCCTTCTTGCACCGAGAACGAGATGCCATCGACGGCCGGCACGTCCCCGAACGTTTTGACGAGTGATTCCACTTCAATCATGACACACACCTCCTCCCTATTCATTCCCGTTCTCGATGTATATTAAATATGAAACGACACATCAAAAAAGAACCGCGGACGGAAGTGTCCACGGTTCAGGAGAATCAAGGTTTCATGACCATTTTCGGTTTTTTCTTCAAGGAGTGGATGCCTTCGACGAAGCGGACCGTTCCTGACTTGGCTCGCATGACGACCGAGTGTGTCTGACCGCCTTGCCCGGTGAACTGGACGCCGCGGAGGAGTTCCCCGTCCGTCACGCCCGTCGCCGCGAAGATGCAATCTTCACCTTTGACGAGGTCGTCCAACAGCAAAATCCGGCCCGTATCGGCGATGCCCATGTCTTGGCAACGCTTCTCTTGGGCTTCGTCTTCAGGAAGCAGACGACCTTGGAAGTCACCGCCGAGACATTTCATCGCGACGGCCGCGATGACGCCTTCCGGCGCACCACCCGAACCGAGCAACAAATCGACACCTGTTTTCGGGAACGCCGTGTTAATGGCCGCGGCCACGTCTCCATCGGGAATCAACTTGATGCGGGCACCCGTCGCGCGGACACGTTGAATCATCTCTTCGTGACGATCACGATGTAAAATCGTGACGACGACGTCTTCGACGTTCTTGTTCTTCGCCTTGGCGACGATGGCGATATTCTCTTCAATCGAGTTGTCGAGACTGATCAATCCGGCCGCTTCCGGACCGACGGCAATCTTATCCATGTACATGTCCGGCGCGTGAAGAAGGTCACCGGCGTCAGCGACAGCGAGAACGGCAAGCGCTCCCCACGTTCCCGTCGCGACGATACTCGTCCCTTCGAGTGGATCGACAGCGACGTCGAGGCGTGAGCCATAGCCGTTCCCGACTTTTTCACCGATATAGAGCATCGGTGCCTCGTCCATCTCGCCTTCCCCGATGACAACGACCCCTTTCATCGGAATCGTATCAAATACTTCACGCATCGCGGTCGTCGCCGCGTCGTCCGCCTCTTCTTTCAAGCCTTTACCCATCCAACGAGCCGAAGATAGCGCTGCCGCTTCTGTGACTCGGACCAATTCCATTGATAAACTACGTTCCACCCGAATTCTCCCCTTTTTACTCGGACACCTCATCGACCCAGACGAGTGCGCCGAGTTGTTTTAGTTTGCCGACGAAATCGACATATGAATCGTTCAATTTTTCCGCATGGATCACCGTGGATTCGCCACTCGCTTGAAGCCCAGCTAAGGCGAGGGCTGCCCCACTCCGTGCGTCTGCACATTCCATTTCCGCATTGGCAAGCGTTGTCCCGCCGCGAATGACGGCCGAAGCGTCCTCGAGCGTAATCTGTGCATTCATGCGCCGCATTTCTGCGATATGGCGGAACCGTTGGGCGTACAGCTTGTCGGTGACGATACTCGTCCCGTCCGCTTTCAACAGTGCGGCCGACATGATCGGCTGCAGGTCGGTCGGATACCCCGAATAGTGGAAGACACGGATATCAATCGGTTTAAAGGCGTTCGCCCGCACCGTGATCGTCTCTTCCCCGACTTCGACGTCGGCCCCGTAATCCAGTAGTTTTTGAATGACGCCTTCTAAGTGCGTCGGAATGACGTTTCGTACCGTCACTTCACCCGCGACGGCGCCATAAATCATGAACGTCCCAGCCTCTAACCGATCGGGAATGAGCGTGTGTGTACAGCCATGGAGCTTGTCGACCCCTTTGATGCGAATCTCGTCGGTGCCCGCCCCGATGACGTGGGCCCCCATCGAAGTGAGCATCGTCGCGACGTCGACGATTTCCGGATCGATGGCCGCGTTCTCGATGACGGTCGTCCCATCAGCGAGCACGGCCGCGAGCATGGCGCTCACTGTCGCCCCGAACGAACGGAGATCGAGATAAATTCGATTTCCTTCCAATTTTTCGGCGTTCACATGATAAAGTCCCGACTCGTTCTCGACTTTAATGCCGAGACGTTCGAGTGCTTTCAAATGTAAATCGATCGGTCGTGGACCAATCGCATATCCACCGGGAAGTCCGACGGCCCCTTTCCCAAAACGAGCCGCAAACACCCCGAGCAAATAGACAGCGGCTCGGACTTTACGCGTCTCTGAGCCGAGCAGCGGCATGGCGACGGCATCTTTCGCATGAAGCGTCATCCGCTCCCCGTCCCGTTCAATCGCGACGCCGAGTTCTTGTAATAGACTGAGCATCACTTCGACGTCCTCGATGACGGGGACGTTCTCAATCGTCACCGGTTCTTCCGTCAAAAGTGCTGCGACGAGACAAGGCAAGGCGCTCTGTTTGGCCCCGCTAATGTCAACTGTTCCTTCAAGTTTTTGCTGTCCTACGATATGGAGAATTTCCACGATGATCAAACCTTTCTGCGACAAACTTATTTGGATTGAGCGTTGTTCCAATCCGCTAAGAATTGCTCGATCCCTTTGTCAGTGAGCGGATGTTTCATCATCTGTTCGATGACTTTGTATGGTACCGTGGCGATGTCGGCTCCAAGGAGAGCCGCCTTCGTCGCGTGGACCGGATGGCGAACGGAAGCTGCGATGATTTCTGTATCGATGCCATGGATGGCAAAGATATTGGCAATCGTCTCGACGAGGTCGAGACCATCTTGACCGATATCGTCCAAACGACCGATGAATGGCGAGACGTATGACGCGCCGGCCCGAGCCGCGAGTAGCGCTTGGTTGGCGTTAAAGATGAGCGTCACGTTCGTCTTGATGCCGAGCTGTGAAAACGTATTGACCGCTTCCATCCCTGCTGGCGTCATCGGTACCTTGACAGTAATATTCGGCGCGATGGCCGCAAGTTCCTTTCCTTCTTCCACCATACCCGCTGCGTCGAGCGCAATAACTTCCGCGCTGACTGAGAGATCCCCGACGATCTCACAGATTTCGCGTAGCCGTGTATGGAAATCGACGCCTTCTTTGGCGACGAGCGATGGATTCGTCGTCACGCCCCCGATGACGCCCATCTGATGAGCTTTCTTGATGTCTTCCACGTTTGCCGTATCAATGAAAAAACGCATGTACAATTCCTCCTCGAATGGTGTTGTGATCGCTTACACTTCTTATTATGAGGAAATTGTCATGGAATTGCTACACCCTTTACGTCAAGGCGGCGATGGCGAACATCGATCCGACGAGCAGCATTCCATAAAAAAAGCCGGTTCTCACAGGGAGAACCGACTGATGTGACAGGATTATGCTTGGTTGCTTGAACCGAACTCACGCATTTTGCCAGTAACGACGTTGTAGATCGCTTCGACACCAGGGCCGATGACTTTACGTGGGTCATATACTTTCGAGTCCGTGTTGAGCTTCTCACGTACGGCACGAGTCCATTCTTGTTGGCACTCTGTGTTAACGTTGATTTTGCTGTGACCGAGCTCGATTGCTTTTTTGATTTGGTGCTCAGGAATACCTGAACCGCCGTGAAGAACGAGTGGAGTTTTAGTCGCTTCTGCGATTTCTTCCATCTCTTTGAAGCCGAGTTTAGGCTCGCCTTGGTATTCTCCGTGTACAGAACCGAGTGCTGCCGCAAGAGCGTCAACTTTCGCTTCTTTCACGACGCGTACGCACTCGTCGAGGTCAGCGTATTGTACGCCGCCAACAACGCCATCTTCTTCGCCGCCGACTGTGCCGACTTCCGCTTCAACTGAAGCACCTTTAGCGTGTGCGTATTCAACGACTTGTTTCGTCATTTCGATGTTCTCTTCAATCGGGTGGTGTGAACCGTCGATCATAACAGACGTGAAACCAGCGTCAATCGCTGCTTTACACTTGTCGAAAGATGAACCGTGGTCGAGGTGGATTGCAACTGGAACAGTGATGTTGTAGTCGTGCATGAGACCTTCAGTCATTTTAACAACTGTTGTGAAGCCACCCATGTACTTCGCTGCACCTTCTGATACACCGAGGATAACTGGTGATTTCTCGTCTTCCGCAGCGCGAAGAATCGCTTGCGTCCACTCGAGGTTGTTGATGTTGAATTGGCCTACTGCATACTTGCCTTCGAATGCTTTGTTAAGCATTTCTGTCATTGATACTAATGGCATAATGACATCCTCCTGTCTGTTCGCTATTGTGCACTTTGGGAAAAATGCCCCCGTGCAATTCGTTCCCATTATAACACACGTCGAAACTTGTGCCTATGCTATTCGGGCATAGAAATGGCTCTGCGCAAGCGTTTACATATGTCATCTTCGTGACGAATTACGTGATTTTGAGGACTTCCTTCACTTTTTCAATCATCCGATAAATATCGAACGGCTTTTCAAATTGCGCGGTAATGCCAAGTCGTTGCACTTCTTCGAGCGTCGATTTTTCCCCGAACGCGGTCATAATCATGACCGGGGTGTCGATGTCTCGTTGGCGCATGTTTCGTAGTACTTCATGGCCGAACATGCGCGGCATGTTCATATCGAGCAATACTAAATCGTATCCGTTCTGTTCGAGCTTTTCCCAAGCGTTCTGTCCGTCGTTCGCCGTGTCGACCTCGATGCCGAGGTTTTGGAACACTTGCGCCAACATCAACCGAATCCCATCTTGGTCGTCTGCGATCAACATCCGTGACATCCATCTACCTTCTCTCCATAATTTGCACTAGTCTAACCATACCAAATCCGATTTCGTTTGGCGACGGACCTATTTTGAAATCAAGGCAACGGTATCGATACCGGCTCCTCGGTCTGTTCGTCCTTCAACTGGGCCGGTACTTCCGACTCAGGTACCGGCTCGTAGGCCGTCACCGTCTGCTCGTCTTTCACATACAGTTTCAAAAAATCGCCTTCGGCCAGCCGAATCGGTGCCTCGAACGTGATTGGTCGTTTCTTGCCATCTTCATCATAGCCAATCGTTTCATACGTATATGTCTTTTCTTGATCGGTGACGTTTCCGCTCGGCACTTTCGTATAGTAGACGTCGGCAAACAGCCGATTCGTATCGACGAACTGCCAACCGAGAAATAAGATGAGGACGACGCCACCGATTGCCCATGCTCGTTTCATCGTAACTCCCCCGCCTTTCTCTTTTCCATCTTTTTCAATACCATTGTCTCCCTATTTCTAAACACCCGGTGCGCTGATATACTGAAAACATGAAACGAACAGGAGCGAAATCATGAAACCATATTTGTTATACGTGTTGTTCGTCTTGGCGATTGGAAGCATGGTCGCACTCATGGTGAACGTCTTTGGAGAAGAACAAGAAGAGATACCGCTCGCCGCGGCCATCGAGACCGGTCTCGAGGACTTGCCGGAGACGTTCGCCGTCTTATCCGAGACGTTCGATGAGCCCATCGCAGACAGTGACATCGCCCGCATTAAAAAGCTGGCTTCTAATCCGGAACTCGACGAAGCGAACGTGCACACGCTCGGCACAATCAATGTTATCTTCGAAGGACGACCAACCACGCTGACCCTCGAAACAGAAGTGAATCGTGAGGACGGCACGTATCTTTATCTGTATTTGTTCGGCGAACCGGACGTCGTCGAGGCGCTCGACGAACGCATCATGGCGTATTATGAAGAATTAGGCATATGAAAAGGAACCTCGCCGCGGCGAGGTTCCTTTTATTTCGTTAGTCGACCGTGACAGGGACGACCGCGAGATCAATCTCTTTCTCGACCTCGGCCCGCTCTTCAGCGAGACGAGCATCCGACCATTTGAAGACATCGGCCATGCAACGGAGCACGCCGTCTTTATAGTTGCGGACGAAGTCGATGTCGAAGAACATCGCTCCGGTCCGGCGGACGAGGAAGTCGATGGCCCGAACGACCGACTCTTCTTCGATGCCATACATGAGTTGTGCATAGACGTACTCTGGAAGGTCGTACGCGTTCGAGTCCATCCGTTCGATGACACGATCGATGTTCGATCCGTAGAGACGAACGAGCTGCTCGGCTTTGACGTCATCGAGACCAAGGTTTTTCAGTTCAGCTTTCTTCTTCGTCAAGAAGTCATCGAACCCTTTCGAACCGCCGACATGGCCGCCCGACATCGGCATATGTTTCGTGCGCGAAGCGAGGAAGACGATGCCTTCTTCTTGCTTGAGCAGTTTCGCCACCAAATCGACGACCGTCTCTGACATCTTGCGATAACCGGTCAACTTCCCACCGGCAATCGTGATTAAGCCGCTTTCCGACTGCCAAACCTCATCTTTCCGTGAGATTTCAGACGGGTCTTTGCCTTCTTCATAGATGAGCGGACGAATCCCGGCCCAGCTCGACTCGACGTCATCTGCCGTCACGTTCACGTCTGGGAACATATAATGGATCGCCTCTAAAATATAGTCGCGGTCCTCGGTCGTCATGCGTGGATGAGCTTTATCCTTATCGAAGAACGTGTCTGTCGTCCCGACGTACGCTTTGCCGTCACGCGGAATCGCGAACACCATCCGGCCGTCCGGTGTATCGAAATAGATGGCTTGTTTGAGCGGGAATTTCGACTGGTCAATGACGAGGTGAATCCCTTTCGTCAAACGGAGCATCTTCCCTTTGTTCGAGCCGTCCTGTTCGCGGAGCACGTCGACCCAAGGTCCGGTCGCGTTGATGACTTTCTTCGCATAAACTTCGTACGTCTTGCCGTCGATTTGGTCTTCAACGTGGACGCCGACGACTTTGCCTTGCTCATAGATTAGACCAGTCACTTTCGAATAGTTCAAGAGGAGAGCGCCGTGGTTGGCCGCCTCTTTCGCGACTTCAATCGTCATACGGGCATCATCTGTCCGATATTCGACGTAATAACCGCCACCGACAAGACCGTCTTTTTTGACGAGCGGCGCTTTTTGAATGACTTCATCTGGCTTCAACATCAAACGTCGCTCGGCGCGTTTGACGCCCGCTAAGAAATCGTACACCATCAAGCCGACCGCTGTGGAGAGCGGTCCGAACGTGCCGCCTTTATGCATCGGCAACAGCATGCGTTCTGGCGTCGTGACGTGTGGCCCGTTCTCATAGACGATGGCGCGTTCTTTTCCGACTTCGGCGACGAGCGCGACTTCGAACTGTTTCAAGTAGCGCAACCCTCCGTGGACGAGTTTCGTCGAACGGCTCGATGTTCCGGCTGCGAAGTCTTGCATTTCGAGCACGGCCGTCTTCATTCCGCGAGACGCGGCATCGAGCGCGATTCCGGCACCGGTGATTCCTCCGCCGACGACGAGCACGTCGTGACGTTCACCCGTTAACTGTTCATATCGTTTGGCACGTTCTTTTGCTGAGAAATTTCTGATTTCCATCTTGTCCCCTCCTATAATGAATCCGGTTCGATGTATGCGAAAAGAGACCACAACAAAACAAGGCTTCGCCCCCCATGTCGTGGTCTCTCTGTAGTCTCCAACCGGTTATCAACTTTTCTCCTGTATTATACCCCATTTTCTAGCATTCAACCATCGACCCGCTCACGGAGTGTGCAACCTGCTCCTCAGAAAGCGTCCCGCTCGCAATTTCAAAATGAGAAGACTAGACTTCAAGGTATCACCAACAAGGAGGAGTTTTTTTATGAAACGCATGTTACAACCTTTCCAATTCAAAAACGGCGTCGAGCTCCACAATCGGCTCGTACTTGCGCCGATGACCCATTATTCGTCAGAACCGACGGGTGAAGTGTCGGAACACGAACTCGCCTATTACCGCAAGCGAGCGAAGAACGTCGGCCTCGCCATCACGGCGTGTGCTTACGTGACCGAAGACGGCAAAGGGTTCCCGAACGCCTTCGGTGTGAATGACGACAAGTTCATCCCTGGGCTTCGTCAGCTCGCTGAAAGTTTGAGAGCGGAAGGCGCGAAAGCGATTCTTCAAATCTTCCATGCAGGACGCATGTCTCCTCCGGAACTCGTTCCGAACGAACAACCAGTAAGCGCCAGCGCCATCGCACCGGTCCGTGAAGGTGCCGCCACACCACGCGCCCTTGAGACTGAAGAAGTCGAAGCCATCATCGAGGCGTTCGGCGAAGCGACACGTCGTGCCATTGAGGCCGGTTTTGACGGCGTCGAGATTCACGGGGCGAACACGTATTTGATTCAACAATTCTTCTCACCTCACTCGAATCGACGCGACGATTGCTTCGGTGGCGACGTAAACGCACGCCTCACATTCCCGCGTGAAGTCATTCGCTCGGTCAAACGTGCAGCTGAAGGCGCGGACAATTTCTTAATCGGCTACCGCTTCTCGCCTGAAGAAGTCGAAGAGCCAGGCATCACGCTCGACGATACGGACGTATTGATCGATATGTTGCTCGAAGAAAATCTCGACTACCTCCACGCCTCGCTCTGGAACTTCAATATCGGTTCAATGCGGAACGAGAACGTGACGGAGCGGTCGATTGATCGCATCGCTAAACGCATCAACGGTGCCGTCCCGCTCATCGGAGTCGGACAGCTCCAGCGCCCAGGTCAAGTCGAAGACGCACTGAACGTCATCGACCTCGCCGCGCTCGGCCGCGAACTCATCATCGACCCGGATTGGCTCGAGAAAGTGAAAGACGGTCGTGAAGACGAAATCGAGACCGAACTCGACTTGAACAAACAAGCCGAACTCGCCGTCCCGGCTCCGCTCTGGAACGCCATCACAACACGTGCCGGCTGGTTCCCAATCAAAGACCAAGCCGTCAAATAAGCCTTCAACCGCAGACTTCATGTCTGCGGTTTTTTTGTGGTTTGTGCAATTCATCGAGTAGTGTGAGAAATGGGATATGCTACGGACACAATTTCGTCACATTTTTCATCTTTTTCACCACTTCTTTCGTGTTGACCTAACTTTCCAACCTTTCACCCCCTTCGTAAGCTAAGGACAGGAACCGTTTCCTCGATGAAACTGCGGGCCAAGCCTCGCTTGCACCGCGCCTGTCTGTTTGACCGTCTTTTGAAAGGGGCATATGATGTATGACGAAAAAGCCAATTGATCTCGATGCGTACAACAAACAACTCAATCAGCATCAACAGCGTACGAAAGAAGTCGCTGAAACGTATCGACAAAAAAGTAAGGAACTCGAACACCACCTCGAATCATCCGCACGTTCCCGTGAAGAAGCGCTCGCTCGCGAAATCGCCGAATTAAAGCAAGTGACTAAACGGAACGTTCCACGAAATAAATAAACGGTTCCCGATCGTACGACGAAAGAAGTGACTCATCCGGTGGAAAACAAAATCAAACGCCAATTTCTGAATCATCTGCATCGTGACAAAAATTTGTTCGATGATTTTCAGCATGTGGATAACTTTTATACGCTCGATCAACACATTGTGAGTGCGCTCCGCAGCGCCCATCCGATTCGGGCCGAACAGCTGCTCGAGACGCTGACGCTCGACCTATTGAAACTTCCGGTCTCCGATGAGTATATGAGTGTCCGTTTCTACTACCGCGGCCTCGTCTATCACGTCATCCGTCTGATTCCAGTCGATAACCCAAACGTCCAGACCGCGCTCAATTATACGAGCGCTCTTCTCATCTTAATCGATGAACTGACGACGACACTCGACTTTATCTATGCCATTCCCGTCATCGTCGACCATTTGACGAAGATGATGGCGTTTCTATCCCCTCCCGTGTCGACGAACCCGAACGTCACGACGACCATCCATTTGATTGAAGAGCATTTGAAAGAGCCAGAACTATCGCTCCCGTGGATCGCCCAACAAATCGGGTTATCAAACAATTATTTGTCGGCCCTGTTCAAACAGGAAGTCGGCGAGAGTGTACCCGAACGAATCCGGCGCCGCCGCATCGATGCGTCCATCGCCGATTTGCTCGGAACGAATTTGCCGATTTGTACCATCGGTGAGAAATATCGCTTCGCCTCGTGCACGGCCTATATCAACACGTTCAAGACGTACAAACAAATGACCCCGCTCCAATACCGCCAATTGTTCCACACGTGAAAAGCGCTAAGCCTCTACCGAGACTTAGCGCTTTCTGTCATCCATTCTTCTCGCAACAAACCCATGCGAATCGAGTCGTAACGCACGTCGTCGACGACGCGCACCTGACGAATCCGACCTTCGAGTCGCATGCCGATTTTCTCGGCCACTTTCATCATCCGCTCATTGCCCGACCACGTCGTCAATCCGACCCGGACCGTCGGCAACGTCTGAAACAGATGGCCGACCCACAGCTTGAGCGCCCGCGTGCCGATGCCACGATTCCAGCGGTCGGCTTGATGGAGGATGATCCCGACCTCGAGCCAATTCTGTCCGGCGTCTTCATAATAGAAGGAAACCGTCCCGTAGACGGTCCCATCGACCTCGATGACCCGCATGTCGTCACGGCCGACGTGTTCGCCCGCATTCTGACAGTACACCTCATACGTGTGCGCCCGATGTTCAAAATACGGCGCGTCCCATTTCTTGAATTCCGGCGCCTCGTCCTTATACATCAATTCCCATAACCGATCCAAGTCGCGTGACGCAATCGGTCGAATCACTAATTCTTCATCGCGAACCATAACGTCTTCCTCTCTAACTGTGCTCTTGACGGTTTCGCGATGTCAGTTCGAATTCCCTTTTTTCCGTTTGCGCCAGACGAGCGCCAAGATGACGAGCAATAGGCTCGCCGTGACCGAGACGACGGCGAACGGACTCGCACCGGTGATAAACAGTTCGCCGAGCGAGACCGAATAGGCGAGGCCGAACGACGTGACGAGCTTCGCGCCGATGGCAATCAAAACGAATCGCGGGAATGGCACCCGGCTGAACCCGGCCGCGAGACAGATGACCTCATCGGGCAAAATCGGGATGATGAACAAGACGAGCAACACACCGAGCCCGTACTTGTCCACGTATCGGTCATACGTCGCGAGCTTGTCGGCGTCGATAAGCCGCATCACCCGCTCCCGTCCGAACCGAGCGAGCCCGTACATGACGAGGATGCCGAGCGTCGTCGCGACGCTCCCGATTAAGGCCGCCCGGAGCGGCCCAAGGGCGACACTGCCAATCGGGACACTGACCGCCTCTGGGACCGGGAGCGCGATCGGCTGCAGGAAGCTGAAGGCGGCGAACACCCACATCGCCTGGTCGCCATACTGTTCGAGCAACCGCTCGAGCCCGTACGAGTCGTACAAGACGAGTCCGAACGAGACGTAGTATACGAAGACGAACAACAAGAATAACGTGAACGTGACTTTTAGCATTTGTTTCAAGTACGTATTCGAGCCCTCACGAATCGACCGCAATAGACCAATCGACAGTGCGAGCAATACAATCCCGGTCCACCCGAGTTGATACGGCAATAATAGCGTCGGCAAGACGACGAACGGCAACAGGCTGAGCGTGACGAGCGCTCCCCCGTATCCTGCATAAATCATAGTTCGTTCTCGCATGTCGCATCGCCCTCTCCCTGTTCTACTATTAGTGTACCCGGATTTCGGGCAACATGTATCCACCTGAAGCTGTTGCGCACATCAGCCTTTTGCCCGAGAAAAAAGGCCACAGTCATAGACTGTGACCTGCCACTCACTCGCCGAGTGAGGCTTGGATGAAATCGTGGAACAAGCGTTGCGGACGCTCTGGACGCGAAATGAGTTCTGGGTGGAACTGTGACGCGACGAACCACTTGTGCTCTGGAATCTCGATGATTTCGACGAGACGGCCGTCCGGGCTCGTTCCTGAGAACTTGAACCCTTCTGCCTCGAACGCTTCACGGTACTCGTTGTTGAACTCGTAACGGTGACGATGGCGCTCATAGACGAGCTCTTGGTTGTAGGCGGCGTGCGCTTTCGTGCCTGGCTCGAGCTTACATGGATAGAGGCCGAGACGGAGCGTGCCACCGAGGTCCTCGATATCTTTTTGTTCTGGAAGCAAATCAATAATCGGATAGTTCGTCGTCGGATCGATTTCGGCCGAGTGGGCACCGTCGAGCTTCAAGACGTTACGGGCGAACTCGACCGTCGCGAGCTGCATGCCGAGGCAAATCCCGAAGAATGGGACGTTGTTCTCACGCGCATAACGCGTCGCTTCGATTTTCCCTTCAATGCCGCGTTCTCCAAATCCGCCTGGGACGAGAATACCGTCTGCGTCTCCGAGAAGCGTCTCGACGTTCTCTGCCGTCACCTCTTCAGCGTTGACCCAATCGATATCGATGTCGGCGTTGAAGGCGTAACCGGCGTGCTTGAGTGATTCCGCGACCGAGATGTACGCGTCACGAAGTTCGACGTATTTTCCGACGAGAGCGATTTTGACTTTCTTCTCGAGGTGCGTGACCGTGTGTACAAGCTCTTTCCAAGCCGTCATGTCAGCGGCCGGCGTGTTGAAGCCGAAGTAATCGTTGACGAGTTGGTCCATTCCTTGCTTTTGAAGGTTGAGCGGCACTTCGTAAAGCGTCGACGCATCTTGTGCCTCGATGACCGCTTCTTTACGCGTGTCACAGAACAAGGCGATCTTTTCACGCATCTCTTCTGGGATGTCGTGCTCGGTACGGAGGACAATGATATCCGGCTGAATCCCGTAACTACGGAGCTCTTTGACGCTGTGTTGCGTCGGTTTCGTCTTCATCTCACCGGCAGCGCGAAGGTAAGGGACGAGCGTACAGTGGACGTACATGACGTTCTCTTTGCCGATGTCGTTCTTCACTTGACGAATGGCCTCGATGAACGGAAGCGACTCGATGTCCCCGACTGTTCCACCAATCTCTGTGATGACGACATCCGCGTTCGTCTCGCGACCGGCGCGGAAGACGCGGTCTTTAATCTCGTTCGTGATGTGTGGAATGACTTGGACCGTACCCCCGTTATAATCGCCACGGCGTTCTTTTTTCAAGACCGTCGAGTAGATGCGACCTGACGTCACGTTGGCGTTTTGCGACAAGTTGATGTCGATGAAGCGCTCGTAGTGACCGAGGTCAAGGTCCGTCTCAGCGCCGTCATCTGTGACGAACACCTCTCCGTGCTGGTACGGGCTCATCGTTCCTGGGTCGATATTGATATACGGGTCAAACTTCTGAATCGTCACGTTCAAACCTCGGTTTTTGAGTAGACGTGCGAGTGAAGCGGCTGTGATCCCTTTACCGAGTGAAGATACTACCCCACCTGTTACGAAAATATACTTTGTCATCATCATTCTCCTCTCTTAAATGCCACAACGGGAAACGAAAAAACAAAAAAAGCAAAAGTGCCCCCACTGAAATGGAGGACACTTTTGCTGCATCGTTACGTGCTAAACTAGCCCATGACTAATTTACGTCAGAGACGATGCAGTCGTCAAGTCATTATTTTTTCTTTTTTTCAACTGTCAAAAAAGAAAAAGAGACACGCCTAGCCGGGACAAATGCCCGGCTTTTTGCGGTCTCTTATAAATCATCCTCGTCTTCTAAGTCGAGGTCGTCGTCCAAGTCTTCGTCCTCGAACTCGTCAAGGCCTTCCACTTTTTCGGCTTCATCCTCGGCATCGAACTCAGATGCGTCAAAATCTTCACCTTTTGCAAAGACGTCAAGGTCGTCTTCAATGTCGACGATGCCTTCATCCGTCTCATCGATCTCTTCTTCGAACTCATCGAGCTCACCGCGTTGGCGTGCTTCGATGACGAGATCTTCGTCTGACTTATCGAACGGATACCAAACACGAAGCGCCCAACGGTTAGCTCCCAAGTTGACGAATAGTCCGTCGATGTTCATGTCCGTGTAGAGTTGCGCGATTTTCTCGAGCTCTTCCTCTTCACTTGCGAACGTATAGTTTTGTCTGATCAGCTCACGAATCTCATCAAATGACACTGGTTGCTCGCCAGTCTTTTGAAGAATTTCGTAAACGAAATCGATCAACGATTTATTCATTAAAGGACACTCCTTTTCCGTCACTAGTTAAACATCACTCCTCATTATAAACAAAACCGATATGAAAAAGCTAGAGGAAATTATTTTGAAGTTTCAACGGTTTTTTGGATGCGCAACCAATACAGCGTAATCAATCCGACGTTGAAGATCCACGTCAAACCGAGCACCCCGAGCATCCAACCACGCGGGATTTTAAAGGACAACTCTGCATTGACGGACTGGCCGGTATATAGACCTTAGCCGAGCAATCCAACCATGAGCGCGGAATAAGCGACGACCATCCCGAACCGTTTCCATAGTTGCAAGAGCAGCGAGGCGAACTCTTTATTGTCCCCATACGATGCATATAGATAGACGTGACCCGCACTCGCGTACATCGTCTGGACGTACCCACTCACAAACAGGACCGGAATAAACACGATCGGCTCCAAGAAACCGAGGAAGAATAGCAGCGACGTGACGAGCAGGACGTAGTAAGGATGACGCGCCACGTCGAACACACGGTTCAATAATATCCAGCCGATGACGCCCGCCAAGAACGGCATGAACACATAGAACAAGAGCACTTGAAACGAATATAGGACCAGACTGATGAATACGGCGCCAATCAACGTCCAGCCGCCGAACAACCCGACGACGAACGCGAGCAGTTGAACTTGGCGCGTCCGGGTGGCACTGACGTACGTTCTCGTCCGCTCCTGGAACAATACCCACCCGACGTAGCCGAGCAAAATAATCATCAATAAAAAGATTTCCACATACCCGCTCGCCCCTTCCAACAGGCTGAGGAGACGGCTCACCAACGTGAACACGGTGACGGTGATGAAGGCAAGCACGAACTTCCCTGTCGCCCATGCCCACGTCGCCGTTTTCTCGAGCGGCAACTTTCTCACGAACAGCCAAGGCAGGATCAGACTGACGAGGAAGAGGATGACAGCCTCGTCATATGATCGAGTCAGCACATAAGAGAAAATGATGATCCAGGCAACGAGTGCGAGTACGAGCGGGAGCGAACTCCCTTTCTGATCCGTCGACTCGTCTGTGGTGGACAGTTCCTTCAGCTGTGACAAAATCGTCGTCATAATCGACCCGACACCGATCGATCCGACACCGACAAGAAAAGCGCTCAATTCGATCGCCCAGCCAAACGGCAGCAAAAAGCAGATGAGTCCGGTCACCAAGACGGTCAGCGCCAGTAAGAATGTCTGTTTCGAGCCAAGGCGACCAATGATGTACACCCATAGAAGCAGTCCCGACATACTCGCCACGTAAAAAATCATGAACGGGATTAATCGTCCGACGCCGTCTTCGACCGCCATGATGGACAAAAATAAAATTTGAGGCAAGATTTGACTGCTGAGGGCACTGACAATCGTCAATAACACGACCGTGTTTTTCATTAAAGATACCTCATTTCTAGAAAATGATCGAATCGCTCTCCTTTCCTTCTTTCCCGCTACCTTCCATTCGAGAACCTCTCGAATCACACATCAGCTCCTCAGTTTTTTCACATTTTTGCCGATATAGAAAAGAAAGCTATTTTAGCTGTACGAGAAAAAGGAGAATGAAACATGGCACTGTTCCGTAAATCAAAACCTACCGCCTACACCGCATCGATCGGCTTCCCTGATGTGGCGAAGACCGCACGGCCGACCGATCAAAATTTGAACGGGCGCACCCATTATATGGGTTATACGACGTCGCAAGTGAAGCGACTTCAAGACATGGCCCCGCTCGTCGAATCCGTGTTAGACGATGTCCTTGAAAACGTCCTCGACCACTTGATGTTGCAGTCTGAGATGGTCCAAATCGCCAACGCCTCGTCGACACGGGAGCGACTTAAAAAAGTGTTTGCTGACTATTTCCGTAGTCTATTGACCGGAAACATCGATGACAAGTTCCTTGCGATGCGTAAACGGATGGGCCAGACGCATCACCACTATGCTGTACCGGTCGTCTGGTTCCTCGCGACCTATTCTGCCTTCAACACGTTGCTCGTCCCAAAAATCGTCGAGACGTACCAACACGACCCGGCCACATTGACCGAATCGCTCCTCGCATTGTCCCATGCGATGAACTTGGACGCCCAAATCGTCACTGAGCAGTACGTCGATGCGCGTCTCGATGAGATTGAATCGGCAAACGTCGCCCGAGCGACGCTATTGAACGATGTCAGTCGCGTCAGCACGGAAGTCGCGACGACGATGGAGCAGACCGGTCACGCCATGTCCGAGACGAGCAAGCGAGCCCATCAAGTGTTGTCCGAGACCGAGCAGACGGAGAAGATGAGCCGTCACTTGATGAGCTTGACGCATACGAACGGCGAGCAAATCGAACAGATGGAATCCGAGTTCAAACAGTCAGCGACGTACGTCGACGCCTCGCTCGATCGCATCACCGCGCTCAAGGACGGCTCGCAAGAAATCGTCAGCATGACTCGGAGCATCGAACAGATTGCCAACCAGACAAACTTGCTCGCCTTGAACGCATCAATCGAAGCGGCCCGAGCCGGTGAGCACGGCAAAGGCTTCGCCGTCGTCGCGACCGAAGTGAGGACGCTTGCCGAGAATGCAAAACAGCTGAGCAGTCAAATCAACGTCCTCATCCATGAGAATGAAGCGAACATCGCCGCCCTGCTCGATCAAATGGGACAGATGCATCGAACGAACGACGAGGCAATGCGTCAACTCGGTGCCGTCAAAGCTGGCTTCTCGACCGTCAAAGACGAGATGGGCAATTACGTCCTGTCGTTCGAACGGAACAAGCAAGACCTCGGCCAAATGGTCGAGACGATTTCGGCCATCAATGAGACGACACAAGGACTATCACACCTGACGTCTTCCTTATTGGCCACTTCCGAGATGCACTGACGACAGAACAAGGCACGGTCCGCGGACCGTGCCTTGTTTTTTATTGAACGAGTGGTTCAGGTACTTCGATTGGAGCAAGTGAGCGATCGAGCAGTTCAACGACGTCGAACGTACCGACCGTCTCATCGACTTCTTTCGCCTTCGTTCCGTCCGAGAGCATCGTCAAGCAGTACGGACACGCCGATCCAATGACCGTCGGTTTCGTCTCGAGCAACTGCTCGGTCCGGGCCACATTTACGCGCGTTCCGACTTTCTCTTCTTGCCACATGAGACCGCCGCCGGCGCCGCAGCACATGCCGTTCTCACGGTTCCGCTCCGCCTCGACAAGTTCAACACCTGGAATGCGTTCCAAGACGAAACGCGGGGCGTCGTAAATACCGTTATAGCGCCCGAGATAACATGAATCGTGATAGACGACACGCTCGTTCACGGAGAAGTCCGGTTTGACACGGCCCGTATCGAGCAGCTCGGCGAGGAGCTCGGTATGGTGATACACTTTCACACCCGTGAGTCCAAAGTCCGGATACTCGTTTTTGAACGTGTTATACGCGTGCGGGTCGACCGTGACGATTTTCGTGACCCCATACTTCTCGAACAGTTTGATGTTCGCTTCGGCGAGCTCTTGGAACAACAGCTCGTTCCCGATGCGGCGTGGCGTATCCCCTGAGTTCTTCTCTTCGTTACCAAGGATGGCGAACGAGACGCCGGCCTTGTTCAAGACGCTCGCAAAGCTTTGCGCGACTTTTTGGCTACGGCTGTCGTATGAGCCCATCGCTCCGACCCAGAAGAGGAATTCAAACTCTTCGCCGGCCTTTTTCTTCTCTTTCGCCGTCGGGATGACGAGTTCTTCCCGGTCTTTGCGCCAATTCTCACGCTCTTTCCGGTTCATCCCCCACGGGTTGCCTTGACGTTCGATATTGGCGACCGTACGCTGCGCTTCTGGATCCATCTTGCCTTCCATCATGACGAGGTAACGGCGCAAATCGATAATCTTGTCGACGTGCTCGTTCATGACCGGACATTGGTCCTCACAGTTGCGGCACGTCGTACATGCCCAAATCTCTTCTTCAGTGATGACGTTGCCGATCAACTCATCGGCGACGAGCATATGTCCGTCTTGGGCCGCGGCGGCAATCTCGGCCCCTTGCGTGTTTTGGAACAAGAGCGCCGGTGCCCACGGTGACTTCCGGGTGACGGCGGCCCCTTTCATGTTCATATGGTCGCGCAGCTTGACGATGAGGTCCATCGGCGACAGCATCTTACCGGTCCCGGTCGCCGGGCAGACGTTCGTACAGCGTCCGCACTCGACACAGGCATACAAATCGACGAGTTGTTTTTGGTTGAAGTCTTCGATTTTATTGACCCCGAAGACGACTTCTTCGTCCGACTCCTCGGCTTCTTCCATCGCCGAGAAATCGACCGGAGCGAGACGACCGACCTGGTGCGTCCGTCCGAGCCAGACGTTGAGCGTCCCGGCGATCAAGTGGGCGTGCTTGCCTTGCGGGATATAAATCATGAAGCTGAGCAAGAACAAGAGATGAAGCCACCAGAAGACGACGAACAAGGCGAAGGCAATCCCTCCCGGTACCCATGCGAACGCCGAACCGATGAGCGTTGCGACCGGTTCACCCCACATCGGAAGTTCTTCCTTATAGACGAGGTAGAACCCGTTCCCGAACAAGACCGATACCATCAGCCCACCGATGAAGATGAGGGCGAGGCCGGCCAAGAAGTTTCGTTTCAAGCGCACGAGCTTCTCGATGTAACGGCGGTAGAATCCCCAAACGACCGCGACAAGAATCATGAGCATGACGATTTCTTGCATGAACGTGAAAATTGGATAGAGCGGACCGAGCGGGATGTGCGGGAAACGTGTCCCGACAGCAAGCCCTTTCCAGATGAAGTCGATGGCCCCGAACTGGACGAGGATGAACCCATAGAACATCATGACGTGAATGATGCCGCTCTTCTTGTCTTTTAACAATTTCTTTTGGCCGAACACGTTGATCATGACCTGTTCGAGCCGTTCCTTATTCGTTTGGCTCCACTCTGCCTGCTTCCCGAGCTTGATGAACGTATAGCGCTGATAGACCAGCGAGGCGAACAAATACAGTCCATAGCCGAGGACGAGCAAGAATAGAATCCAGTTGACGATTAAAAATGTAGACATCCCCAAAACTCCCCCTTATGAAAACGGATTCAATCTTGAATTCAGTATATCAAACAATGAATGAACAGTCATTCATTTTTATCGAAGGGGTCAAAAATTGAGCACATGCTTCAAGAATAAGAGGATGCCGCCATACCCGACTACCGCGAGGACGAACGTCCGGAAGTGGAGGTTGCGGTCGGCTGGAAGTTCGAACTTGACGATATTCAGAATCATCGCCCCGGCGACAAACGCGAACAAGATGGCCTCGACGTGCGAGGCGAGATCGATGAAACGGGAAAAGAAACCGCCGATGAGGATGCCGCCGCTCAACAAATAACGTCCTTGCCGAAGGTAGCGTTCCCCGTAATGGCGATACAAGTCGTGACCGACAGCGAGGAAGTGGACGCCGAGCGCCGTTGCGTAGAAGCTGCGGGCGACGAACGTGACGGATGATGCCGTAACGACGTAAGCCGAGAACGACATATATGCCGTCAACAGCGTCACTTGGAGCCAATACGACACGTTCTGATCAATCGTCTCGTCTTTGAAGTGTGGCGTTCGAACGACACGCATCGTCCCATAAAAGACGGTGAAGCCGAGCAAGCTGATGACATAAATCTCCGACGGCAAGGCCAGGTCGAGCCATTCGACCCGCAGCGTGTCTTGCCGCTTGTTCAAAGACGGCAAGAGATACATGAAAAAGTACGTGATGGCGATCCCGCTCGAAAACGAGAACCATTTTTGAGACGGTACCCGGTCTCGTGGAAACAGATAGATTCCCCAAAAATTGATCAGTGCTAAATAGACCACGATCCAATTCGCCATCTCACGTCATCCTTTCAGTTCAATCCAAAACCGCTCGACGATTTTCCCGCCTTCCGTTGTGAACGGTGTGTCCGGTATTCCTCCGTTATTCAAGATGACTTGGCGTGACGCCACGTTCGTCCGGTCACACGTAATCAACGCCCGCTCGATCCCGAGTTCTTTCGCTTTCTCGAGCGCGAGCTCGAGCTGTTTCGTTGCCAGACCGCGTCCACGTGCGCTCGGCTTGATGCCGTACCCGATATGTCCCCCAAAGTTGAGGAGGTTGTCATTCAATTCGTGACGGATATTCGCCGCCCCGAGCAACTCGTTCCCGTCCGTCAGCCAATACGTCGTACTCGGCACCCAACTGACGTTGTTCACCCGTACCTCTTTATCACGAATCTGTTTAACGTACGACGCAAAGTCAGACGCGTCGCGGTCGACCGCGTTCGGGACGATCGTCTCTTCCCGCTCCCGCCACTCCTGTAAAAATTCGAGTACTTGCGCTTGTTGCGCCATCGTTGTTTTGACGAGCTGTAGCATCTGACGTCCCCCTAATTGATTGGTCTTTCTTCATCATAACGAAGCCGATTCACGTTGAAAACAGACGTTCCTGTGACGAGATGTCGCCTTTTTTCATAGAATCATCTAGCAAAAAACCCGCAATCGATTGCGGGTCAGTCTTCTAATCCTAGTCGTTTTGGCATCTGTGGGGCGAGTGTACGGGCCTCGTCTAAACGGCCAGCCTCGACGAGCGTGTGGAACCGTAAAAATTCCTCATGTGTCGCGTCACCGATGGCCGCCAAATAATCGATATAGCGTTCGTACACCGACTTGTCTTCCGGCCGCGCCTCGATCAACGCGACGTAAAGCCGGACCGTATCTTCTCCATAAAGAAGCGGGAACTCATCGTTCAACTGGAGCAACTTGTCGACCGAGTCCATATCGACACCGGTCTCGTTGTCATAGTGCCCGACGACCTGCTCAGCATGGTCCTCGAGGCGGCCACGCCACTCTTCATACTCGTCCTCGTTCGTTTCGAGCATCTCGAACCAATCCTCGTTCAACATCTCTTCAATCTTTTTCACGCGTTCTGCAAAATTCATGCGAACTCTCCTCCTTCAAACGTCCATGTGACGTCGACGTCATAATTTCCCGCCACGTCTTCGTTCATCGATAACTCGTAGACGAAGCGGCAACGGCCGTCCGCGACATCGAGTCGCTCTGTCGTCGTCGCCATCGTCATCGACATATATGGGTTTTTATATAGGCTTTGCGTCAAACGTCCTTCAATAAAGGAATGATTCATCTCGATCGGTCCTTTACAGATGAGCGCGAGCCGGCCTGTCGTATATTTGATTGTCGTCGGAACGACACCGTCTTCCCGTTCTTGATCGAACGTCAAGATGAAGCCGGTCTTCAATTCATAATAGAGCCCCTCGGCTTGCAGCTCGATCGGTTCCGCGATCTCACTGATCGTCGTCTTTTGGCGCACACGTACGCGTTTCGGTTCAATTGCCATGATGATTCCCCTTTCCGCTGTCCCATCGTACCATATCACGCGAACGGTCCGGAATCGGTAACTTTTTCTTTCCCGGTTCGCACGCGCTTCACACGTCGGGCCCGATCAATTTTATATTATGTTCGTGCAAGAAGTCCGCTTCAAGCAAAAGACCGCGGATGTGATCATCCGCGGCCGTTCGTTCCGTTAAAACTTCAGCCAATTACCTTCCGAAATCACGTCTACACGCCCGTCGACGACTCGAATCGCCGTCTCGTCATCGATGGCGTAGCTCGGCCCAGCCAACATGCCTGCCCATTCGGTCGCATGCTCGGACGTGTTCTCCGGCAACATCTCATGATCGAGGTGAGGGAAAATCGAGAAATCGACATACCCTAGTGTCTTATCGCCCTGCTCGCCCGGTGCCTGCCAACCGACAAACGCCTCCCCGATGCGCGGGGTCATGACCATGCTGCCGGCACTCAAACCGACATAGACGCCATTCCAATCCGGTAACAGCTGCGCGACACCGGACTGCTGCATCCAATAATGCAAGAACAGAGGGTCGCCTCCGTTGACCAACAACACATCCGCCTCGTCGAACGCCGGTCTCCACACCGTTTCATCAAGGCTTGGGAGGGCACTCAATTCGAGGACCCCGACCGACTTCCACCCTAACTCACATATCGGCGTCGAGAAATCACCGTTGAAAAAGTTCCACGCGTGATTCGTCCCACCCGGCAACGCGTAAATCGCGGTCGGGATGCACAGGGCGGTACACTCCTCAATCGGTTTCCCTAACAACTCGAGTAACGCTTGTTTAATCCGGTCATTTTTAATCCCGGCCGATGTCAGTAACAGTCTCATTTCAACCCCTCCTCGTCTTGTCTATATATGAATTCGTGCTCTCTCGTCATTTCCCTGTACGCAAAAAAAAAGACAGGGAATGTCCCTGTCTTCGATTAACTCATTTTATAGACGCGCCCCTCGAACGGCTTCAAGTGGACGAGTGTCGTCTCATCATGCGGCTCGAGCGGCATGTTTTGCAAGACGACGTCTTCCGAGCGAAGCGTGAGCTCCGTCGCAAAGATGGCTTCTTTGCCCGTCAAGTTCGTCATGACGAGGTATTGCGAGTCACCGAGCGTGCGCGTGTACGCGTAAATCTCCGGGTGCTCCGGCAAGACGATGTCATACGTCCCGTAAACGAACGTCTCGTCTTGCTTGCGAAGACGAATCATCTCTTTATAGAAGTTGAGAATCGAGTCGTCGTCTTCGAGCTGGGCGTCGACGTTGATGTCCGTGTAGTTCGGGTTGATGCCGAACCAAGGCGTCTCGGCGAACGTGAAGCCCGCGTTCGGGGCATCGCTCCACTGCATCGGTGTGCGCGTGTTATCACGTGACGAGTTCCACGTGATATCCATCATCTCCTCATGGCTCTTGCCATGTTCGAGACCGATGTAATAGCGGTTGCGTGTCGCGATATCGTCGTACTGGTCGATCGAGTCGAACTTCACGTTCGTCATGCCGATCTCTTGGCCTTGATAGATGAACGGCGTCCCTTGCATGAGGAAATACATCATCGCAATCGATTTCGCGCTCTCTTTCCAATAGCGCTCGTCATCACCCCATGACGACACGGTCCGTGTCTGATCGTGGTTCTCGACATAGAGGGCGTTCCAGCCGTCTTCTTCGAGACCTTTTTGCCATTTCGTCAGGACGTTCTTCAAGTGGACGACGTCGAGCTTCGACTCGGCGTCTTCACGCCAGAGACCCATGTGTTCGAATTGGAACACCATGTTCATCTTGCCTTCCTTCTCGCCGACCCAAAGGTGGGCGTCGTCAGGCGACACGCCGTTCGCTTCCCCGACCGTCATGATGTCGTGCTTGTTGAACGTCTCGTCGCGAAGCTCTTCCAAATAACCGTGAATCCCATCGACGTTCATGTGCATCTCGAACGATGGCACGAAGTCGAGGCCTTCTGGGTTCGGCAAATCGCCGAACGATGGATGTTTGCGGATGTGGCTGATTGCATCGACACGGAAGCCGTCGATGCCTTTGTCGAGCCACCAGTTGATCATGTTATAGATCGTCTGGCGCATCTCGGCGTTCTCCCAGTTCAGGTCCGGTTGTTTCTTCGAGAAGACGTGCAAGAAGTATTGCTCCGTCGTCTCATCGAACTCCCAGGCCGACCCGCCAAAGATTGACTCCCAGTTGTTCGGTTTCGAGCCGTCGGGTTTGCCGTCACGCCAAATGTACCAGTCACGCTTCGGATTGTCTTTCGAGCTCTTCGATTCGATGAACCATGGGTGCTCGTCCGACGTATGGTTGACGACGAGGTCGAGCAACAACTTCATGCCGCGTGCATGGACTTCCGTCAACAGTCGATCGAAGTCTTCCATCGATCCGAACTCGTCCATGATGTCCTGATAGTCGCTAATGTCATAGCCGTTGTCATCATTCGGCGACTTATACATCGGACAAATCCAGATGACGTCGACGCCGAGGTCTTTTAAATAGTCGAGCTTATCGATGATGCCTTGGATGTCGCCGATTCCATCGCCGTTCGCATCGTAGAAGCTGCGCGGGTAGATTTGATAAGCGACGGCTTCTTTCCACCAGTTTCGTTTCAGTGTTTTCGTTTGTGTGTGTTGGTCACGTTGTAAAAGTTGCATGTCTCAATGATACTCCCTTATCCCTAAACTCACTGCGCATCCTATATACTAATATCAGTGCTGTTCTCTCTATATCGCATTAGCGCAATCGTTTGCACGATGCACTACGTTTATCTTATCAAAAATTCGAAATCAATACAAAGAGTGTTTCAACAGCTTACTCACCGTGTACCCTACACGAATTTGAAATGAAATGAAAGTGAGGCGACTTATATGATTCGTTTGGCCACACAGGCCGATCTTTCGGCAATTGATCAACTAATTTTGCAGAAAGCCCAAGCTTTTCAGGCAGCCGGAAAAACGCAATGGGTGAAATATTTGGAACCGAGCCGGACCGATTTTGTGACTCATGACGTCACGAACGGGACCGTGTATGTATATGAAACAAATGGAACCATCACCGGGTCGGTCAGTTTGATTCCGCCGACGGCTTGGGATGAGAATTTATGGGACGATTCCCGGGGGGCCGTCTATTTACATCGGCTCGTCGTCGACGACCGAATGAAAGGCCAACAAATCGGCGAACAGCTGATGCGTCATGCACTCGCAGCAACGTCGGACCGGATTCGCCTCGACTGCGTCGCCACGAATTCCTTTTTGAACGCCTATTATCCCCGCTTCGGCTTCCGGTATGTCGGCGAACGGGATGGCTTTTCCTTATTTGAAACAAAGGCTTGACCTTGACGCGACGTCAACGTGTACGCTGAATCCAAGGAGGTGAGGACATGTATACGATTCAACAGCTCGCCACACTCGCCGGCACGACCACACGGACGCTACGGCACTATGATGCGGTCGGTCTACTTGTTGCCGAGCGTGACGCCAAAGGGTATCGCCGTTACTCGTCACATGACGCCGTGCGTTTACAGTCGATTCTGCTATATCGCTCGCTCGACTTTCCACTCGAGACGATTCAGGCGTTGCTCGAAGCCGAACCATTCGATCGGACCCGTGCCCTCGAGGAGCAGGTGACCGCCCTGCGCGCGAAGGCCGCCTATTTCGCGACACTCGCCGAGACGGCGGAATCGACGCTCACCTCACTGAGAGGAGGAATTCCAATGGAAGACAAATCGTTGTTCAACGGCCTGTCGTTTGACGAACTGAAAGCCCATGAAGCGAAACACGAACCCGAGGTCGTGGAGCGTTGGGGCGAGAGCGAGGCGTACAAGACGTCACGTACGCGCGCCGACAAGCGCTCGAAAGAAGACTGGGAAGCTCTCAGTCAACAGCAAGTCGATCTCGTCAAACCGCTGGTCGACTTGTTCACGGCCGGTGTCCCGGTCGAAGACCCACGTGTCCAAGCGGCCGTCCAGGCGAACCACATGTTCATCAACGACCAGTTTTATGACTGCTCGCTCGACATGTTCAGCGGACTCGGACAGATGTACGTCATGGACGAGCGTTTCACCGCATTCTATGACAAGTACGCCCCAGGACTTGCCGTCTACTATAACGACGCCATCCAACACTATTGCATCACCCAAAGCTAAACGGCCAAAGCATCGCGCTTTGGCCGTTATTTCGCCGTTCGGCGGTCATAGACATCTTCCTTTAACAGCAACTCGATTTGCCGTCTCAGGAGCGGGAGCGCTGTCGTGAGCTGTAAATACGGGTACGTGGCAAAGTTATCCGTCCCACCGATATAGAGCACGGCCCGGTCGACCACAGACCAGCCCCGCTCGGTCCACTGTTCGATTCGTGCCTCACAGACGTCCGGTTTGGCCCGAAACGCCCAGTATGCCTCAATCTGCCCTTCGGCGATCGTCGGTTTGACCGTCAGCACCGGACAATCGAATCGAGCGAGGACACTCGGGTCAATCGGTCCCGTCTCATGGGTGACGATCAGTTGTGGGTCGAGACGATCGAGCCACATCGTCGTCTTCGCATCGTTTAACGAAGTGACCCGCAGGATGTGATGGAACGGAATCGGCTCGTCATTCAACGGATAGCGACCTTTCAATTCTCGAATCCGGGCCCGGCTGGATACGCGCATGAGAGGCGCCATCGACCGGACATAAGCGTGTGTCAGCCAATGGTTGAGCGATTCGGGTCGATGCTCGCTCGGACCATCTTCTCGAATCACATGGGTCACCCCTAGATTGCGAATCGCCTGATAGACGTAGGCGGATGTGCGATGTTCCCCGACAAGTAACACGATTGGTCGGCCCATGGCGTTTCCCTCCTTCCAAGATGTCGCAGTTCAATTCGAAATCTAACGAGATGACAAATGCTCCGTTCATCGCGATTCCTCCTCCATGTTCACTTCTTTCCATCACACGACTCACGAAGCTCCAACTCGGCGAGTGCCCGTTTCCAAGAGCCATACCGCCGCGATATTTTGGCAACACTCGGTCGTTTATGTTGTTTGGCCCATTTCTGATAAGTGACGGCGTTGAATGGGACCACGACCCGGCTTGCTTCGAGTAACGATTGGACGATTTCTGCTTTTTCACGTTCTGGTTGGACGGTAAAATGGAGTTCTTCTAAACGCTCAACCGTTTTCACGGCCAGACTCCAAGACCCGAAGTGGGAAATAATATCACCTAGGGAAGGGGCGACTTGACCTTTGGCCCATTGTTGATAGTGGGTGCTCGTCAATCTCCCTTCCTGTTCAAGTGCGAGCCGAAGCGCTGCGATGAGTTCTTGTTGGGTATACTGTTTGCGGGATTCGACGAGCCCGGCCGCTTTTAATGCGCCGGTCCATGACCCATAAAAATTGAGAACGTCGAGGAACGTCGGGACGTCTCGGTCTCGGCTCCAGAGCTGATATTGTTTGACAGTGAGGGTCGGAGTCAGAGATGCAGCGGCTCGAAGCGACTGGATAATCTCTGCTTCCCGGTTCATCGTTCGTCCTCCTCAGACACTTTGTTCGGTCACGATTGTACGTGTATCGAGTACCGTCTGGATGACTTGCTGTTGTTCTCCGAGCGTCAAATCAGACCCTGACGGAAGACAGATGCCGTTTTCGAAGAGTCGGCGACTGACGTCTTCTCCGTCGACCGACACGTATTCCGCATCGCGGAAGACGGGCTGTAAGTGCATCGGCTTCCAGACAGGACGCGATTCAATCCCGGCCGTGGCGAGCCGCTGCATCAACGTGTCACGATGCAATTCGGTTTGGTCCAATTGCATGGCCGTGAGCCAACGGTTGGCCCGCGAATACGGGACCTCTTGTTGATACGTCGTCCCCAGTTGCCGGAACATGCGCTCGTAGCGGGCGAAGACGCGACGTCTCGCTTGGACACGCTGTTCAATCACTTCGAGCTGTCCCCGACCAATACCGGCCGAGACATTGCTCAATCGATAGTTGTAACCGACTTGTTCATGCTCATAATGCGGCGCGTCTTCCCGGGCTTGCGTGGCCAACTTGAGCGCTAACTGTTTCGTTTCCGCATTCGGCACCATGAGCATGCCGCCGCCTGAGGTCGTGATGATTTTGTTGCCGTTGAACGAATAGAAGCCGATGTCGCCGATCGTGCCCGTCATCTGCCCGTGCCATGTCGACCCAAGTGATTCGGCCGCATCTTCAATCAGCGGGACACCATACTCGCGGCAAATGTGGCGAATCTCACCTATTTTCGCGACGACGCCATAGAGATGCACGACGATGACTGCTTTCGGAAGTTTCCCTTTCGTCGCCGCTTGGACGAACGCTTTCCGGAGCGCGTCCGGCGACATGTTCCACGTCGTCGTTTCCGAATCGATAAAGACCGGGATCGCCCCGACATAACGGATCGGGTTGACCGATGCCACGAACGTGAGCGATTGACAGAAGACTGTGTCATTTGTCCCGACACCGAGAGTAAGTAGTGCTAAATGGAGGGCGGCCGTGCCCGAACTTGTCGCCAAGGCGTGAGGATGGTCCGCATATGCAGCCACTTCCGCTTCAAACGCATTGACGTTCGGGCCGAGCGGTGCAATCCAATTGCTCGCGAACGCCTCTTCGATATAAGCCATCTCACGTCCGGACATATGCGGCTTCGATAATAAGATGTTCATTTGATGCCCTCCTTCATCATGTTTTTATACGAGATATACCAGTCGACGACTTGCTCGAGCCCTTCAAATAACGATGTGCTCGGGCTGAAGCCGATCAACGTATCGAGCGTCGGGGTGTCCGACTGGCGAAGCACCGATGCCCGCATCGGTAGCGACGTCTTGGCTGACTTGTTGAGGATATGGCCGACATCGGACAGTAACGTTTGAACGTTCACGTAGTCCGAGGCCGGGATTTGAAAGTAACCGACGGGCGACAGCCCCGTTTGAACCAAACGCAATAGTCGAACGACCGACTCGACGACGTCGTCGATATAGGAGACGTTGATGATATCCGTCGCATAATAGCCGGAGAGACGAACCCCGCGGTCGACGGCGACGATTGCTTTGGATACGAGTGTCGTGGCATCGTCCCAAGGGCCGAAGACGTCTTCCGTGAAAAGATGGATGGCGGGACCTTCTTCGTTCACTTCCTGTATCGGGAGGTCAAACGTGATGAACGACTTGAGCGGCACACGTTTCGTATGCAGTGCGATATATCGCTTCATCAGCTCATAACGTTCGAGCGGGTCGTCGACGGTACGGGTCGAACATAAGATGATGTGATGCGGGTCATGTCGATTCAACATGCTACGCATGACCGTCTTGTTCGCGAGTGTTGTACGAATCAATTGAAACTGCGGGTGCGTCAAGACGTAGAGACGTTGTTTGGCGATTCTCGTCTTGTGTCGTCCCTCATCATCGATGCCGACGACATCAAACCCTTCTTGTAACAGTCGACGTGCCAGATGGAACCCTTGAAAACTGGCGACGCCGACGATGAGCACTGTTTGATCGACCATCGTTCTCCCCTCCTCGCTCATAGTGGCGTTCAGTTCCCATCGGCGAGACGTGACGCGGCGATATGAGGACGCATTCGTTTCACTCCGTGTGTGAACAGCCGTTCGATGTCTCGGTCGAGGTCGTCACTGTTGGCGATGAACAGCAACAGATACATCAACGCGTCACGGTCATCGCGGAACGTTTCAATCAGATGCAAGACGGAGGAGACGGTTTTGAACGGGCGGGTCTGACCGACGAAGATTTTCGGGAAGACGTTCGCTTCCGGACCGAGCTCACTTTCAGCCAACAGTTCTTCGTACAACTTCTCACCGGGGCGAATCCCTGTAACCTCGATGCCGATTTGGTCGGTCGTGAAGCCGCTCAACTCGATCATCTTTTTCGCCAAATCGATGATTTTGACCGGGTCACCCATATCGAGCACGAACACTTCACCGCCTCGCGCTAAGACGCTCGCTTGAATGACGAGGCGACTCGCTTCCGGAATGGTCATGAAGTAACGGGTCATCTCGGCGTCGGTGACGGTGACCGGTCCCCCGCGTAAAATTTGTTCTTTAAACAGCGGGACGACCGAGCCGCGGCTGCCGAGGACATTCCCGAAGCGCACGACCGCGAAAATCGTGTCGCTGGCACGTGCCTTCTCTTGAACGACCATCTCGGCGATGCGTTTCGTCGAACCCATCACATTTGTCGGGTTGACCGCCTTATCCGTCGAGATCATGATGAAGCGATTTACTTTATGCCGGGCCGCGACGTCGACCATATGTTTCGTTCCGTAAATATTGTTTTTGACGGCTTCGAGCGGGTTGCCCTCCATGAGAGGAACGTGTTTGTGGGCGGCGGCGTGATAGACGATGTCCGGTTTATACATCCGGAACACCTCTTCAAGCCGGGCCTCGTCCTGCACGTCCCCGATGACGGGATGAAGCACCGTCTCCATCCCGAGTTCGCGCAACTCTCGTTCAATCAAATAAATACTGTTCTCGCCGTGACCGAGGAGAATCATTTCAGCCGGGGCGAATTTGATGAGCTGGCGGCACAGTTCCGAACCGATCGATCCACCGGCACCTGTGACGAGTACCGTCGCGCCTTCCACATGACTAGATATTCCAGATATGTCCAACTGGACCGGCTCTCGGCCGAGCAAGTCCTCGATTTTCACTTCACGGATTTCACTGATGGACACCTTCCCGGTCGCGAGCTCCGAAATCATCGGTAACGCATGGGATTCTGCGCCCGTCTTCTCAATCCGTTTGAGCAAGGCCAGGCGTCGCGCATAGGACAGGCTCGGGATGGCCAAAATCACGACTTCAATCCCATGCTCTTGGATGATTCGCTCTAAATCGTCCGTCATCCCGAGCACCGGCACCCCGTGCACGTAAAGCGATTGAAGATGTGGATCGTCATCGAGCAGTCCGACGACGCAGAGGACGGTCGTGCGATGTTCTTTTAACTCACGGACGATCAACTGGCCCGAATCACCGGCGCCGATGATGAGCGCTTTTCGTCCGGGGTGGTTGGAGTGTGGTTTGAACACATCGAAGACGTGGTTACGAGCCAAGAATCGCGTGAATAAAATCAAGTTGAAGGCGAGCAACCCTTGGACGGCAATCATCATGCCGAGCCCTGCCCCGAAGTGGAACTGGTTGTAGGCGTACAACACCAAGTCACTGCTCAGTAAAGCGATGGCGACTTGTTTCATCTCATGGACCGAGGCGTAGCGCCAGTCGATGCGATGGATTTTTAACACCGTCCCGACGAGACTGAAGCTGATGATTTTGATACCGACCATCGTCAACATTTCGCTCGATTCGAGCGCTGCGTACGACGTGAGCGTCGAGAACAGCAATTCGAACGTCACATAGAGGACAAATGAGACGATTAAGATGTCGAGACATAAGAACAGCAAATTCCGTTGGTTCTTCCGATACACGTTCACAAGTGTTGCCATGGTAGTTCGCACCTCCAAGAGTCTGAGTTGTTCGTTCGTGGTGTGGGTTGGAATGCGCAAAAGATGCGTCGATGCTAGTAAACTACCCGACTCTTCTCGACAAATTTAAAGATAAAACAAGCTTTTTCTCATGAACGACACGGATGGCAACAAAGAAGTTCACGAAATTATTATCATGATTTCTTTCACATAATGAATAATTGTCGGACAAACGGGAAATGGAAATATACATAACCCGAATTGGGTATCGTTTACATTATCTTGAATTTCGTCTAAAACATCATGTAAGGAGGGAAACATCGATCGCACGCATTCTTTTTGACTAGCTCGTTGACTCTTCAACCAATACAAGCTGTTCATTCACACCAAGAGACCTTCCGAGACGCTCGCTGCGTCTCCCTCCAAAGGAGAGACACCAAGATGAAAAAATGGACACGCCCTCAAATCGTACAAGCGTTGCAGTTAGCTGCTCAAGAACATGCCGAGCTCGATTCAAAACGGTACAGCGTTTGGTCGCAAACCAAAAACGTACCGTCCCTTTCCACCGTTATCCACCAGTTCGGGTCTTGGCGCGAAGCACTCGTCGCCGCCCAAATTCAAATGTCGTTCCATTACTATTCAGATGAGGATATCCTTCAGGCATTGAATCAAGCCGCTGAGGAACTTTCGCTCTTCACGAGCCAAACGTATCGGGAGTGGTCGAAAGTAACACGTTCCCCGTCGCTGACGTTAATCAGCAGCCGGTTCGGCTCTTGGTCAAACGCGCTCCGGGAAGCCAAACTTCAGACGACCGCGGCGAAAAACAATGAAGAACGAATTATCCAAGCGTTGATTGAAGCGTCCGAGGAACTCGAACGTCTCACATCTCAGCATTACGCCATCTGGGCCCAAGAGCGCGGCTATCCGACGGTCGCAACCATCGCCCGGAAGTACGGGTCATGGAGCTACGCCTTATTCGTCCTCGATATCGCCCCGCCGAAGCGGAAATGGGATGAAGAGGACGTCATCGAGGCGCTCCGCGTTGCTAAACAAGAGTTATCACACTTCAGCATCCTCCATTATCGGAAATGGGCCGAAGGGCGCAACGTGCCGAGCACGTCGACCATCAACGCCCTATTCGGCAGCTGGACGGCAGCGTTGAAATGTATGGAAGAACAAAAAGTGAATCAATGAAAACAGGCCTGGTCTCGAATGGAGACCAGGCCTGTTTTCAGGTGACGATAGAAATGAACAATGGAATGCCGACGAGCAGATTGAACGGGAACGTGACAGCGAGGGCGAGCGTCAAATAAAACGACGGTTCCGCTTCGGGCACCGACGCCTGAAGCATGGCCGGGGCGGCGATATACGACCCACTCGCGGCGAGCGTCATGAAGAGAATCGTTCCCCCGTCCGACAGTCCGGCCATCCCGGCCGCGATGTAACCGATGACGGCCCCGACGAGAGGAAACGTCATGCCAATGACTAAAAACTTGAGGCCATAGGACGGCACCGCCTTCAACTGATGACCGACCTTGACGCCCAGGCTGAGCAGGAACAAGAGCAAGACGCCCGGGAACAAGTCGATGAAAAACGGTTCGAGCGCTGATGTATCCGGTGTGACAATTCCGACGACGAGACCGGCCAACAACAGCAGAATGCTCTTTGAAAGCAGACTGTCGCGGATGACCGTGAGCGATTGAGTCGGGGCCGCCGTAATCCCGAGGACACGGCTCTGATTGTAGAGCAACAGCGCGACGACGAGACCCGGAATCTCGAGCATGACGACGAGCGTCGTCATGAACGGTTCATAGACGATACCAAGACGTTCGAGCTGGGCCGTCGCGGCGACATATGTCACGAGCGAGACCGAGCCAAACGTGGCCGCCATGGCGATCCGTTCCGGGAACGTGAATTTGAGTAGCGAGCCGATTCCAAAGGCGACGAGCGGCAAGATGATGCCGACGACGAGCGTCACTGCCAGTGGGAGTGCCAACTCGTCCATCGACACCGAGGCGAGACCGATTCCCCCTTTCAACCCGATGGCGAGCAGTAAGTACAAGTTGAGCGTGATGCTGAGCGACTCCGGGATTCGTAAATTCGATTTTCCGAGAGCGGCAATCACACCGGTCACGAATAGGAGCACCGGGGCGCTCGTCAATAAAAACGTCAATAGTTCCATACATTTCCTCCTAGACGACAAAAGCGCACACCAAAGAAAGGTGTGCGCTGCATGCCGACGGCTCGAACGCGTTCGCTCCGTCTAGCCGACAACTGTCGGATGTGTAGTTAGTCAGCTCCGGTTCAGGACGACGGGGATGTCTCGCGGACACCACCAATCCTGAACCGTCTCTGCTTCTAGTGTAAAAACGTCGTCACGGCTTGTCAATCCCATTCTCCCATGGCGCATCGAGGCGAAAGACGATGAGGCGTTCCCCTGTCTTCGTGCTGATGTCCGTATGGAGCGAAACGAGTCGCCGCCCGAGTACGTCGTGCACGATGGCCTCGAGCTGAGGCCGACCGGATTCGACGAGGTTGTTGCGGTACTTCTTCAATTGCTCGCGTCCGGCCGATTTGGCGGCCAGTTCGTACTCGGCCGGGGTCAAGACGCCTTGGAGCGTCACGATCGCCAGGTCGCGGAGCAAATCTGCTTTACACGTCAAGGAACCGCGTCCGAGATACTCTTTCTCCCATTGGGTGATGCGAGCACTCAGCTCCATCTCGAGCTGACCTTTTTTCGGCATCGTTACTTCACGAACCCGATCATCATCTCGCGAAGGATCTTCGCGGCGGCGATGGCCGTCATGTCCGACTGATCGTACGCCGGTGACACTTCGACGAGGTCGGCCCCGATAACGTCGACGTCGGCGTTCGCGATAGCGTGGACCGCTTCAAGCAACTCTTTCGTCGTGATGCCGCCGATCTCTTGCGTGCCCGTTCCCGGCGCTGCCGATGGGTCGAGGACGTCGATGTCGATCGTGACGTATACTTTCTTCCCGGCGAGCGTCGGCAACACGCGTTTGAGCGGTTCGATCACTTCATATTTATACATGTTATAGCCGACTTCTTTGACCCAGTCGAACTCTTCTTTCATCCCAGAACGAATTCCGAACGAGTAACAGTTCGATGGCCCAATCAAGTTGGCCGCTTTTTTGAGCGGTGTCGAGTGCGACAACGGCTCGCCTTCGTATTCGTCACGGAGGTCCGTGTGCGCATCGAAGTGAAGAATGACGAAATCGTCGCCGTATGCATCGTGCATCGCCTTGATGACCGGCCAAGTGACGAGGTGTTCCCCACCCATACCGAGCGGGAACTTGCCTGCTTGGATGACGTCTTTGACGAACGACTCGATCATGTCGAGCGACTTTTGTGCGTTCCCGAACGGAAGCGGGATGTCACCGGCGTCATAGACGGCGGCTTCACTCAAGTCCCCATCCAAGTACGGGCTGTACTCTTCAAGCCCGATTGAGACTTCACGGATCCGGTTCGGGCCGAAACGTGAACCCGGACGGAAACTGACCGTCCAGTCCATCGGCATCCCGTAAAGGACCGTCTTCGCGTCTGCGACTTCTGGCAGGCTCGCGATGAACACTTTGCCTGAATAGGCTTCATCGAAACGTTTAATCATTTCGTCAAGTCCTCCACGAATTTAGGCAGGACGAAGGCCGCATTGTGAAGCTTCGGCGTGTAGTACTTCGTCTCGATGTCATGGAAACGCTCCGGAGCCACTGCTTCCGGATCATACTGCTTCGAACCGATTGTGAACGTCCACATGCCGCTCGGGTACGTCGGTACGTTCGCAGTGTAGAGCTTCGTGATCGGGAAGATTTCTTTCACGTCACGTTGGACTGTCTGGATGAGCTCTGGCGTGAACCATGGGTTGTCCGTCTGCGCGACGAAGATTCCATCGGCTTTGAGCGCTCTCGAGATTCCGGCGTAGAATCCTTTCGTGAACAAGTTGGCCGCTGGGCCGACTGGTTCTGTCGAGTCGACCATGATGACGTCGTACTCGTTCTCAGACTCAGCGATATGCATGAAGCCGTCGCCGACGATGACTTCAACGCGTGGGTTGTCGAGTTCGCCTGCGATGTTTGGTAAGTATTTCTTCGAATATTCAATGACTTTCCCGTCGATGTCGACGAGAACTGCTTTTTCGACTGATGGGTGTTTCATAATCTCACGGATGACGCCGCCGTCTCCGCCGCCGACTACGAGCACATGCTTCGGATTCGGGTGCGTAAAGAGTGGGACGTGAGCCACCATCTCGTGATAGACGAATTCGTCCTTATCCGTCGTCATGACCATTCCGTCAAGCAACAACATTGTTCCGAACTCGTCCGTTTCGACCATTTCTAGTCGTTGAAACTCCGTTTGTTCGCTCTCATAAACGTGGTTTACACGGAACGTGATTCCGTAATCTTCTGTCTGGTGCTCCGTAAACCATAATTTTAATTTTTGGTCCATCGATAGAACCCCTTTCTGTTCAAAAAGTTGTTCGTATGCGAGTGGCGTTTTGAGGCGCTTCTTATTCATACGATAGGAAGTATACAAAAACTGCCCGCATTTTGCACGATTTTTTTATTTATTTGTCCCGTCGTGTGAGTTTTATGTGAGTTTTATCCGATAAACTAAATAGAACCAACTTTATCTCTTGGAAAGGAGGAATGTACATGTGGTCTCCCTGTACCGCCTGCTCCACGAACATCCCGTTCTTTGAGCGCGGCCTTGTCGTCGTCAACGACACGTTCCATCCGTATGAATCGTTAGATGAATTAAGCGCACACCTCTCCACCGTCGAGGAGGACGTCTATTGCGTTGATCAAGTGACGAAACGTCAAACTGCAATCATCTCGGCGAGTAATCTGCTCGAACAAATCGCCAACCGTGATACGATCGAACTCATTCAACACGGTGAATTCGAGAGCCATCTGCAACCAATCGTCCATCTCGATACCGGTGAACGATTCGGTTACGAAGCGTTACTCCGCAGTCGCAATAACGTCTCTCCCGGAGAACTGTTCCGCGCGGCCAACCGTTTCGGCCTGCATTCCAAACTCGACCAGCGCGCTCGCGCCGAGGCGATTAAGGCGACCTATCATGCCGTCGCCCCGCACGAGAAGACGTTCATCAACTTCTTGCCGTCGACGATTTATAACCCGGACTATTGTCTGCAACACACGTTCGAGATTATCGATCAATACGGACTCAGTCCCGACCGTTTCATCTTTGAAGTCGTCGAGACGGAGAAAGTGCAAGACGTGGCCCACTTGCAGCACGTGTTCTCTACATATAAGAAGCGCGGCATGAAAGTCGCCCTCGACGATGTCGGGGCCGGTTTCTCGACGCTCGATATGTTGAAACGCCTCGAACCAGACTATGTCAAAATCGACCGGTCGTACATCTCGTTTTGCGATCAAGACGCCGAAAAACGGACATTCTTGAAAAACGTACGTCAATTGACCAAATCGATGGACATCACGATTCTGGCCGAAGGCATCGAACGCGCCGAAGAAGTCGACGTCTGTCGTGAACTCGGATTCGACCTCGCCCAAGGCTATTACTTTGGCAAACCGTCCCCGTATTCGCTTTGACGCAACGAAGGCCTAGAGCATCCGCTCTAGGCCGTTTTTTTAATCGTCTTCTTCCTCATCCATATCTTCTTGCATTTCCGTATCTTCATTGTTCATCGGTTCTTCGTCTGCTCCCCCGCAAGCCCCGAGAATGATGCCTGTCGCTAAGAGCGACGCGGCCAATGCACCTTTTTTCTTCATCGCTAACACCCCTTTTACGTTATGTCGTACAGTTACGATAATTCCCTTCGCCCATATCGTGAAACGTAATTTTAGATTAACAATGTGTAAACGGTGGAATGAATTCAGTGATGACAACTGAACAGAAAGAAGGTGTACGTGTTGAAACGACGCGTCTGGCAACTCCTCACCATGATTGTACTCGGCCTCCTCCTTCTCCTCGTCCTCTATTCCGTGGACGGATTGATTCCATTCTTGATCGGTCTCGCCATCGTGGCGCCGCTCCTCGTCGGCTGGTATATTTTATTCGACCAGGTCCAACCTCAGGCCAAACTCGCTTGGCTACTCGCCGTCCTGTTCATCCCGTTCCTCGGCGCCCTCGCCTGGGTATTGTTCGGACGGACGCCGCGACGCCATCGTCGGATTAAGCGGACTTCGACCGAGATTCGCATGTTCCGGCAAGCGATTGAAGCGGAACGCATCGAGACGTCCAACGACGTGTCCGATCGGTATCCGCTCACGCGCACGCTCGAAAAACTAGGGGCGACCGGTGCGGACGGCCACACTTCGACGAAACTGCTCGTCAACGGGGAGGCCAAGTTCGAAGCGGTGCTCCACGACATCGAGCAAGCGACGCATCACATCCATGTCCAATATTACCTGTTTCGGACCGATGAGATTTCGCTCAAAATCCGCGACGCCTTGATCAAGCGCTCGAATGAGAACGTCACCGTCCGGTTCTTGTATGACGGGCTCGGCAGTCAGGAAATCAATGAAGATTTCATCGAACCGCTCCGCGAGTCCCGTGTCCACGTCGAGGCGTTCGACCCGGTCGTCCACCCGCTCCTCGTCTTTAATGCCAACTTCCGCAATCATCAGAAGTTGATCGTCATCGATGGACGAATCGCTTACACGGGTGGCCTGAACGTCGGAGATGAATATTTGGGCAAACATAAAAAGCTCGGATTTTGGCGCGATACCCATCTGCGTCTCGAAGGGCCGCTCGTCCGGGAATTGCAGCGCCTGTTCGTCGAGAATTGGCTGTATGCCGGTCATGAGGAAGACAAAGAGACGTGGGACTTGTTTGCCGACAGCAAACACTTACCGGAATACTTTATCGATGAGCCGCAACAAGAAAACGGGGCGACGCAACTGCTCGTCACATCACCAGGGAAAGATGTGACGATTCGAGACGGGCTCATGGCTCTGTTGATGCAGGCGAAAGAATCGATTTGGATGACGACCCCTTACTTGATTCCGCCTCCCGAAATGCTCGCGCTGTTAGAAGTCGCCGGCAAGCGCGGCATCGACGTCCGAATCGTCGTGCCTGGAAAAGGAGACGAATGGTTCAGCTTTCATGCGACCGAGTATTATTTTGAGCAATTGCTCAAACGGAATATCCGGATTTATAAATACAATCGTCATTTCATCCACGCAAAAACCGTCCTCATCGATGGCAAGATTGCGCTCGTCGGGACGGCTAACTTTGATTTTCGGAGCATGTATTTGAACCATGAGATGACCATCGCCCAGTTCGAGACGTCATCCATTCAAGAGTTGCACGAAGCGTTCTTGAACGACTTCGATGAATCAATTCTCGTCGACTGGTCGATGCTACGTAAGAAATCGAACGGCAAACGCTTCGTCGAAGCGTTCTGTCATATCTTCTCGCCGCTTCTCTGAGACAAACACCACACGACGTATAAAACGGCGAGAACGGCGACGAGAACGAGTTGCCACCCGCTCGCTACGGTCAGGATGGCCGTGACGGCGAGTGCCTCAATCAAGAGCGCCGGGACTTTTCCAATCGTGCTCGCTACAGCGAACGAGGGGAGCGACATCCTGCTGAAGGCGGCCGACAGCGTGACGAGACCAGACGGCACGAACGGTAACAGCCGGAGCCCGAGGACGAGGAACCAAGCCTCGACCCTTTCGGCCTCACGGAGACGCCGCAGCCGCTTTCCGTCCGGTGACGTGTAGCGATGGAGTGCCTGCCGATACAGGATAAAGCTGAGCACGGCGCCGACGGCCTCACCGACGATGGAGACGGCGACCCCTGGTCCGAACCCTAACAGTTGAACATTCAGCGCCGTCAAAAAGGCGCTCGGCAACACGCCCGCGATGGCGATGATGCTGTTTAAGATGATGCTGACCACGACAAACAACGGGATCGGCAGAACTTCCCATTCCATTCATTAAAACCTCACTTCATTTGAAAAGGCTGGCCCGGTATGAACCGGGTCAGCCTTTAGGTTATTTTGCGTCCACTTCATCCCACGAGTCTTCGTCGACTGGAGGAAGATGTTTCTCTTCGAGTTTCGAGACGACGACCGCACAAGCGGCGTCCCCTGTAATATTGACCGACGTCCGGAGCATATCGAGGATCCGGTCGACACCGATGATCAGGGCAATCCCTTCGACCGGTAAGTTGACGGATTGTAAAACGAGCGCGAGCATGACAAGTCCGACACCTGGTACGCCCGCCGTCCCGATTGAGGCGAGTACCGCTGTGATGACGACCGTCAAGAGCTCTGTCATCGTCAAATCAGCATTGAACACTTGCGCGATGAAAATCGTTGCGACCCCTTGCATGATGGCCGTTCCGTCCATGTTGACCGTCGCACCGAGCGGTTGGACGAACGACGAAATCGAGCGCGGGACACCGAGTTTCGTTTGAGCCACTTCCATCGACACCGGGAGTGTCGCATTCGATGAAGACGTCGAGAATGCGAACGTCATCGCCTCATAGAAGTTTTTAAAGAAGAAGACGGGATTCATTTTCCCGAGCAACGCCACTGCACCGCCATAGACGATGACTGAATGGAGCGCCAACGTCAAGACGACGGCAATCATATACCATGCCATCGCTTGGACAGCCTCTAATCCAATGCCACCGATGGCTGAGGCAATCAAAGCGAACGCACCGTACGGCGCAAGTTTCATGACCAAATGAATCAAGTACATCATGATGCGGTCACCTTGTTTGACGAATCGGCGCCATGTGCGCGCTTTTTCACCGAGCGCAATCATCGCGAATCCGATGAGTGCCGCGAAGACGATAATTTGAAGCATATTGCCTTCGGCAAGTGCTTGAACCGGGTTCGTTGGAATCATGTTGACGAACGTCTGCACGATATTCGAAGATTCTTCCGAACCTGACGCATCAAACTCTAATCCCGTCGTCGGGAAATCTCCACGTTCTCCTGGTTGGATGACATAAGCGACACCCATCGCCAAGACGATAGCGAGCGCCGTCGTCGTCAAGAAGAAGAGCAATGATTTCGTTCCGACACGACCGAGTTCTTTCGGGTCACCGAGACCCATGACACCAAGAATGATCGAGAAGAAGACGATCGGGACGACTAACATTTTAATTAAGTTCAAAAATACGGTTCCGACTGGCGAGAGGACATACGTATTGGCCATATCATAAATATTGCCCGGTAATCCTGCTAATGCTAAACCGACGGCTACCCCCAACAGTAGCCCAATCATAATTTTCTTAGTTTCACTCATCGTGTCACCCTTTCTCTTTTACACAAGTGCGTTTAGTATAGCATAATGCTGAATATTCATACAATTACGGTGAAATCACAACATGATAACAAATTCATGTTCCCAAATCGGGGCACATGAAAACAAAAAAGATTGGAGACCGAAACGGTCCAATCTTTTCACTCGGCGCTCAAACGCTCAAGCTCGGTTTGAAGTTCGGTCGATTGTTCCCAGATTTCAGGACGATGTTCTTTCAAAAAGGCAGCGAGCACGTCGCGTGACGGTGCATCCATCATGTCAATCAAGATGCGGCCTTTGAGCGACTTGTCCATCTGGTTGACGTGATACGGCAACAGTTTATAGCCGCGCCGTGCCTCGAGGTCGATCGACATGTCACAAGCTGCGACACCGCCGTAATAGAACCCTTCTGGCTTTCGTCCGACCGTGACCCAGACAATCCAATACGGTTTGCCGTTCGGCACCGCTTCTGGATCCGTCAAAAATTTGATGCGTTTCTCGATCGCCGATTTGGCATGCATGGCCCCCATATCGATGACCGCGGTCCCCGCCTCGACATCGATGATGACGGGAGACATATTGTTCAAACTGAGCGAACCGACCCCAAAACCGCCGTGGCCATCGGTCGAATCGTCAGCGACGATGTTAAAATTAATCTCTTTCATGGCATTCCCTCCCTCTCTACTGTACACAAAGACGAGGGAATGTGGCAATCCGGAACGTCAACACCACTCGATTCGAAACTTCGTGCCCGGTCCGATCGATTGGATGAGCGGCCGGTCTGCCTCGATGACGCGCCCAAGGACGTTGATCCGATCGTCTGCCACCAAATCGCGTTTTGTGATTTGCAGCTCACCGGCATAGCGCCCGTACTTCGCATTATCGACCGTGATCGTTCCGAGCGGACGCGGTCTTGCTGCCATCGGCTCGAGCAAGCGGTCCCCCGGACGTCCATAGCCCCTCGATTCGACCGAACGGACGACGTCACGTGCCGGGTCCATCCGGTTCGTCTGGACACGATAGAAGGCGGCCTCAATCGTCGTCTCCGCTTCGGCCCGAAGAACGAGCATTTTGTCGGCGTGTGAGGCGAACTGTTCAATCGTCTCATCGGTGAGTCCCGGATCGCCGATTAAGATGCGATCGACTGAATCCATGAGGTCCATGTAGCAGGCGAACGTCGACAACAGGCGATGGTCCTCGAGCGTCGGCAGCCGTTCGAACAGCGGTCCTCGGAGTGTCCCGTCACCAGGGATGAACGCCTGGACGCTCAACCCTTGCCGCTTCAGCCAATCGTTCTTGGCATCGAACCAGTTACGATTGAGCCCCGTCTCCGGGCGCGGATAGAAGTTGTGCCACGCCTCGACGTTGTCCGTCACGAGGCCGTGTTGCTTCATCTCTATGAGTTCCGCTTCAGACAGCGTGCTCGCGTTCAAGGCGACCGTCATTCGGGTCGACAAGTCGGCGACTTGTTTCGGCGTCACGCCGTAATCGACGCGCAGCCCCGTCACGCCCCAATCGAGAAGTGTATGGGCATCGTCCCACGTCTTGCCGAGCGCGGCGAGCGACGTCGGTGCGATATCCGCAAACAGTTCCATGTCGAGTTCTCGTGCGAGCGTCCCGAGGTCACGAAGCCGTTCCGTATACACCGACGTGTCGTCCTCGGGGATATGCAGTGACGTGAACATCGAGGTGAAGCCAATCTCGCGCATGCGTCCGACCCATATCTTGAACTGCGGTGTGAGCGGTTCGCTCAAATAAACCGATAATCCCTTCATCAGAAATTCCTCCTCATCAAATGAAAAGGCGACTCCAAAGAGCCGCCTCAGTTGTTAAATCCCGTCTGCCATTTCTTCTTTGAAGCCGAAGAAATACGTGAAGATGAAGCCAGCCGTATACGAAATGACAAGACCTGCGATGTACGTCAAGTACATGCCGTTGTCGATGAGCGGCGTAAGCGAGAGACCCGAGACCCCAATCCCGAGTGCTGCCGTCTTCATCGTCGCTTGGAAGGCACCTCCGACCGCGGCCCCCATACAAGCCGTCAGGAACGGACGGCCAAGCGGGAGTGTGACCCCGTAAAGGAGCGGCTCGCCGATTCCAAGGAATCCGACCGGAATGGCCCCTTTAATGATGTTACGGAGACGTTGGTTGCGCGTCTTCACGAAAATCGCGAGCGCCGCCCCGACTTGTCCAGCCCCTGCCATCGCCAGGATTGGCAAGAGTGCCGTGTTACCGACCGTGTTCAAGAGTTCCAAGTGAATCGGTGTGAGTCCGTGGTGCAACCCGACCATGACGAGCGGCAAGAAGAATCCAGCAAGGACAGCCCCTGCTACCGGTCCACCGACTTCAAGCACGGCGTTCAATCCTTGCATGATCCCGTCTGACAAGATGCCTGCGACCGGCATGATTGCATAGAGCGCCGTGAAACCGACGACGAGGACCGTGAGAAGCGGTGTAAAGATGATATCGACCGCCGTCGGCATGAAGCGACGAACGTGTTTCTCGATGTACGTCATGAGCCAAGCGGCAAAGATGACCCCGAACAGTCCACCCCGCCCGACAACGAGCGGTTCCCCATAAATGGTGATGTCCGCGAGCACCGGGTTGAAGAGAATCCCCCCGGCGATGGCACCGAGTACCGGCGTCCCGCCGAACTCTTTGGCCGTGTTCCAACCGACGAGGATGGCGAGATACGCGAACACTGTGCTACCGAGCAATAAGAGGATTTGCATCCACGTTTCGGTCGGGTCAACGCCGGCGTTCTTCGCGAAGTTGGCTCCCCCGTTAATGATACCTGAAGCGACAAGCCCTGGAATGAGCGGAATAAAGATGTTCCCTAAGCGACGCAAGAAGCGCTTGAACGGCGACTTCTGTTTGTCTTTCACTTTTTGACGTTCGATGGCCGCCCGTTCGTCCGGCGTCAAATTCGCATCGACCGACTCTTCCCCGATGGCGAGCCCCGTCTCACGACTGAGATGGTCCGCCACGCGGTTGACCGTCCCCGGGCCAACGACGATTTGCAACGTCTCGTCATCGATGACACCCATGACACCATCGATTTGTTTCAATGCAGTGAGATCCGCTTTCGTCGGATCTTTGAGCGCTAAACGCACACGTGTCATACAGTGCGCGAGTTGACGAATGTTATCTTTCCCCCCGACATGCTCTAATATCGCATGTGCAAGAACCTCTTCTTTCTTCATCTCGAATCCCCCTTATAATGCGTCACGGACGAATCCGTTCGCACGCTCTAATCGCTCGACTGCCTCCGCATGCGGGACGTCGGCTAAAATCATGACAATCGCCGTCTTGACGTGACCACCGGATGAATCGAAATAACGCGCGGCCGTCTGTTCGTCGACCCCTGTCGCTTCCGCAATCATCCGTTTGGCCCGCACTTCCAACTTTTCGTTCGTCGGCTGCACGTCGACCATCAAGTTTTGATACACTTTCCCTACCCCAATCATCGACGCCGTCGAGATCATGTTGAGGACGAGTTTTTGCGCCGTCCCTGCTTTCAATCGGGTCGATCCGGTCAATACTTCTGGTCCCGTCTCGACTTCGATTTTGAACTCGGCGTGTTCGCTGATTTTTGAACCTTTGTTACACGATAGCGCGGCTGTCGTCGCGCCGACCTCGCGGGCGTAATCGAGTCCACCGATGACGTACGGTGTCCGTCCGCTCGCGGCAATCCCGATGACGGTGTCGAATGCATTCAAGTGAAGCGCTTTCAAATCATTGACCGCCAAATCCTTGCTATCCTCTGCTCCCTCGACCGCTTTAATCAACGCCCGTTCGCCACCTGCGATGAGTCCGACGACCATGTCCGGTGACACGCCAAACGTCGGCACACATTCCGCCGCGTCTAAGATTCCGAGCCGTCCGCTCGTCCCTGCGCCGATGTAAATCAAACGTCCGCCTTGTTTGAAGGATGCGATGGCACGCTTCGTCACTTCGGCAATGACCGACAGTTCTTCTTGAATGACGTGTGGGACCGATTGATCTTCCTCATTCATCACTGCAAGGAACTCCTCGACCGCCATCTCGTCCAAGTGCATCGTTCGTTCATTTCGTCTTTCAGTAGCCAGTTTGTCTAACATCGCCACCATCCTTTCTTCTCTCTAATTTTATTGTACTAACTTGAAATTAAAAGTCAAACTTATTTAAAAAAATAAGGAAATAAAATTTCATTATAGGTCAGGCGTATACATGTAGATTTTTATACGTGTATACATCTATAGAAAAGCGCCCGGCCCTATTGGACCGAGCGCCTTAGCTGATGACTTTTTTCAGCACGTGGACGTGATCGCCGCGTGCCGTGATGGAATCTTTTTCATACACATAGCCTTGCCGCTCCCAAAAGCGGCGCGCCCGCTCATTGTGAGGTAATACCCCGAGTCGGAACACCGTCTGGAACGGACGCATATATGTTTGTTCGAGCTGTTCATACAACCGCGTCGCAATCCCGGTGCCGTGCAGCCGTTCATCGACGACGAACAGGCCGAGCCAAAGCGAGCCGTCGACCGGGTGTTGCTTCAACAAGTCGGCGACGGCGATGACATCCCCGTCCTCAAAGACGAGGCTGACGGTCTCCTCCGTCTCAAAATCGGCCACGTTTTCATCGCGGAACGTTTCGGGCGCCTGTCCGTTCAATTCCGCGAACGACCGTTGTTGTAAGAGGAACGCCGCCACCGCATCGCGCCACGTTGGGTCATAGACGTGAATCATCGGCGCAACTTCACCATCTCGTCACGTGCCTCGGCGTAGCGATCAATCAATCCCTCGCCTTTTCGGTGCAACAGCCCCATATAAAGTGTGTCGATAATCGTCAACTGTGTCATCCGTGAAGCGATGCTCGCAATCCGGAAATCACGTTCGACGCTCGGCGTGCATAGTCGGACATCCGCTTCTCGATAGAGCGGAGATTTATCGAGGTCCGTGATGGCGACGACCGGCACCCCTTTTTTCTTGGCGAAGCGGACGAGTTCGAGTACGTCTTTCGTCCGACCCGACGTACTGATGGCGACGAAAACGTCGTTCGGGCCGAGATGCGGAATGAGAGACAACATGTAATGGAAATCTTGCGATGTCTGGGCCGCATATCCGAGCTTTGTGAATTTATATTGCGCGTCATAGGCGGCCGTCGACGAACCGCCGACCCCATAAAACACGACCCGGTTCGCTCGGGCGAACGTATCGATCGCATGCTCGAGCTCACGCTTGTCCATCGCCTCGGCACATGCCTCGATGGCCATTTTGTTCACATGGATGACTTTTTGAAACGAATCGTAAGGTGTGTCTTTCTGCTGCAACACGTTGAAATCGGTGAGCGTCGTCTCGGTGATCGCCAAGTCTTTGACGAGGGCGAGTTTGAACGCCTTGAAGCTATCGATTCCGACGACACGCGCAAAGCGAACGATACTCGCCTCGGACACGTCCGTCTTTTGAGCGAGCTCTTTCGTCGTCATATTCGGAACGAGCGTCGAGTGGGATAAAATATAGTCGGCGATTTTTTTCTCCACGGACGTCATCTCGCTTTTGGCGAATTCGATTTTTTTGAGTAAGGATTCCATCGGGTCATCCCCTTCCTACTTCTAGTTTCTGTTTCCATGATAGCGGATTCTTTCTTCACAAGCCAACTTGGACATGGAAAAAGGTCAAGCCATCGCTTGACCTCATGGTTATAAGTTTTTAGCGTTGAACGTATCGCCGCCTTGAATCGTCCCGTTTTGGAACCCTTTATCGAACCAACGTTTCCGTTGTTCGGACGTCCCGTGCGTGAACGAATCCGGTGTCACATAGCCGCGCGCCTGTTTCTGAAGGGTGTCATCCCCTATTTGGTGCGCCGCATTCATCGCTTCTTCGACGTCGCCGGACTCGAGGTAACCCATCCCTTGAGCGTGGTGGGCCCAAACGCCTGCATAATAATCGGCCTGGAGTTCGAAGCGGACCAAATATTTGTTGAACTGTGTCTCACTCATCTCGTTTCGGAGCGGCATAATCTCGTCCGTCGTGCCGAGCAACGTCTGGACGTGGTGACCGACCTCGTGGGCGACGACGTACGCCATCGCGAAGTCACCCGGTGCATTGAACTGTTGACTCAGGTCATCATAGAAACTCAAATCGATATACAACTTCTGATCACCCGGACAGTAGAACGGTCCGACAGCCGATCCGGCAATCCCGCACGCCGATTCGACTTGATCTTTATAGATGACGAGCGTCGGCTCCCGATACGTCAATCCGTTCTCCGCAAAAATATCGGTCCACACTTCTTCGGTATCCCTTAGCACGACCGACACGAAGTCGGCCATCTCTTCTTCCCGCGCCGAGCCTTCATACGTTCCAGAGGACTGTTCCGGTTCTCCGAGTCCGATGTTGTTGACGATATCGCCCGGATTGCCCCCGTTGAGCAGTGTGAAGACGATGACTAAGATGAGACCAAAGCCCCCACCGATTCCTGCGATGCCTTTCCCTCCGACACGTTGCCCCCGTCGATCCTCGACGTTTCGACTTGCTTGTCTACCCTTCCATTTCATCCGCCTGTTCCTCCTACGACTAGTCTGTCTTGTTCCTTACCCCGTTTTCACATATTTCGCACCTGCATTTTTTATTTGTACCGTCCGCCCAATCGATTTTCTGCTTTCCACTTGCCTCACCTTTCACTAGAATGAAAGGGAACGAACTAAAAGGAGGAAATGTGATGCCATACGTAACGGTTAAAATGCTCCCAGGTCGCACGGTCGAACAAAAACGTGCGTTGATTGAAAAGGTGACAGACGCCGTCTCCGAGACGACGAACGCCCCGAAAGAAAACATCACCGTCTTCATCGAAGAGATGGACGCGACGCACTACGGCCAAGCCGGCGTCATGCACGCAGATAAGAAGTAAACACAGCGACCGCCCTTCCATCTTGGAGGGCGGTCGTTTTTCAATCTTCCAGATTCACTTCAAATCGCTCACTCGGGACGGTCGGTTTAATCAGATGACGCGTCGCGCGCCAAACGTGATAGCCGATCCGGTCGAGCCAGAGGAGCGCCTGGACTTTTTGAATCGTCTGGTCCATCTCGAGCTGATTCGCCGCCGTCTCCTCGAGCAGTTCGGCCCGATGCGCTTTTCGATATTCAGCGAGCTGTTTCGAGGCCGTCTTCCACTGCCGCGACTCTTCCGGGGGCGTGTGATGGTTAAGCGTCTCGACCATGTCGAGTTCATGCAAGACGAGCTGACGCGCGACCAGGAAGTCCGTATCGCGGAGCGCGTCGACCGGGTCGACTTCACGCATGACGAACAGCCACCGCTCCAAGTGGTCGATTGTATGGAGCAGCGACAGATGTTGGCCGTAGTCGTTGCGTCCTCGCCCTTCTTCCAATTGAATCGTGCTCAAAAAGACACGGACGTCGCCGAGCGTCTTCTCGACGAGTTGAAGCTCGTCGTCGCGTTTACGTGCCTCGTTCAGCAACAGTTGCGTCTCTTTGGCTAAATAGCGCTCAATCTCAATCAACGAGCGCCGGGCCGCCTCGAGCGCGACCGTCGGGATGCGGGCCATATTCGGGTCGAGGAACCGGGTCAGCTTTTCCGCCCGGCTCGGGATCCACTTGAGCAACTGACGACTGAACGCCTGATGGAACGGCAGGAACGTGAACACCCCGAGCAAATGGAACGAGGTGTGGAACAAGGCGAGCCGCAACAGTTCGTTCCAATTGAGGCGATCGGCCACACCGTTCACGACACCGAACAAGAGCGGGAACGTCAGCCAGCCGATGAGTAAAATCGAGCCGTGGACGAGCACGTGCGCCAAGACGATGCGGCGGGCCGACTTCCAGCCTCCGATCGACCCGATGGCGACGACGAGACTCGTCCCGGCGCTTTGTCCAAGCACGAGCAGACAGGCTTGGGCGAGCGTCACCGTATCGGTCGCGAGCGCCGTCATCGTCAAGACGAGACCAATGCTCGAAGACTGTAATAGGACGGTCATCAGTAATCCTGTCCCAAGCAGTGCGAGTTGATGCAACGGTGTGTCCGCTTCCCAACCGGCGAATGAGAACGTGACGACGTCGCGCATCGCCTCTTGAAGTGTCCCGATGCCAACGAAAATCAGACCGAGTCCGACCATGAGCATACCGATGCGCTTGACGCGCCGTCCGATCAAACGTAGCGCCATACCGACCCCGATGAGCGGGAGCAACAGTTCGCGAATATCCACGTTATAACCTAAGAGCGCCACAATCCATCCGGTCGTCGCGCTGCCCGCGTTCGCTCCGATGACGAGTGTGAGCGCTTGGGTGAACGTCAACAGACCGGCGCTGACGAAACTGATCGTCATGAGCGTCGTCACGGTCGACGACTGGAAGAGTGTCGTCATTGTAGCCCCGAGAAACGCACCTGAAACCGGTCCCTCTGCCAACAGGTTCAAGCGTTGCCGGAGCCTTTCCCCGGCCATGTTTTTCAACGTATCCGTCAACAGCATCATCCCGAGCAAGAAGATCCCGACCCCGCCGACCAATGTGCCAACTCCCATGGTGTCACTTCCTTTTCAACGATTCACTCTCCCCGTAACGTTGACAACATCCATGTTTTTTCTGACGCATAATCTTTCAAATTGAGGAGCACGTCCTCAGGATAATAGATTTTCTCGTCTGACTGGCGCGAGTTCAAAATCGATTGGACGAGCATCGATACTTCTGAGATTTCGCGACGGTCGCCGTCGTTCATTTGCAAGTAGATGCCTTCGTATTTGCCATGCCCTTTATACAAGTCGTACGGCAGTTGACTGAGCTGGTCCTCGAGTAAGTAGTAGCGGGTCGGCAACCCGATTGACTCCATCGTCGAACGCAAGCGGTCCATGTAGCGGACGCGGTTCGCTTCCGGGAAATTCTTATACTTCAACAGGCGGCGGTTGACGAACCGGCTCGCGAGATCGGCCAAAATCGGGTCCGCCTCGTCCATCCATTCTTGGAAATAGAAATAGACGATCGTCTCATCGAGCTTCAAGTAATGCTCGAGCGTCATGTCCTCATGATTGAAAATCGGCAAGAAATGCTTCGGCGTCATCTCGAAGGCGTAGCCCGACTCGTACAGCTCTTGCGCCCGCTCGAGCACGGCTTTGAGCAACAGGTCGCTCGACCGCGTCGCCGGGTGCAAATAGACTTGCCAATACATTTGATAGCGCCGCATGATATAGTCCTCAATCGTATGCATGCCCGACTGTTTGACGACGACTTGGTCCTCATCGGGACGCAACACCCGAAGCATGCGCTCAAGGTCGAACTTACCGTAACTGACACCGGCGAAATGGGCGTCACGGAGCAGATAGTCCATCCGATCGACGTCGAGTTGCGAACTGAGGATATTGACGAGCAGTCGGTTCGGGTGTGTCTTATTGATGATGGCCGCCACTTCTTCCGGGAAGCCGACCCCCATCTCGGACAGCACTTTGTTCACTTCCGTGTCCCCGAGGATGATGCGTTCGGTCCACACCTCGTGACGGACGGCGAAGACGTGCTCGAACGCGTGCGAGAACGGACCGTGTCCGACATCGTGCAGCAGCGCCGCCGCGAGCAACAACTCCCGGTTGCGGTCATCCCACTCCGGATACTCATGGAACTGATCGATTAGCTGTCGGGCGATTTCGTAGACGCCGAGCGAATGATGGAAACGCGTATGCTCGGCCCCGTGGAACGTCAAAAACGACGTCCCGAGCTGCTTGATGCGACGTAACCGTTGAAACTCTTTCGTATTGATCAATTCCCAGACGAGATGATCATAGACGTATATATATCGATGAACCGGATCTTTGAACACTTTCGATCCTGACAATTGACCTCGTGACGTATACATGACGTTGCCCCCTACGTTTCATTAATGATTGGATTCGACTTCTAGCGCGTGGTTCCTCCCATGTTATAATGGGAAGGAAATTATTTATTGAAAAGGAATTATGTATATGACCCATCCATTATTACGACAACCGACCTACCGTGTCATTGACCAGTCTTCGCTCGGTCCGGCGTTCCAAGCCGAGCAATCGTTCGCGACGGACGATACGCTCTGTGCCTCGACCGCGACGTCAGGTGCCGTCCTGCGGGCCTGGGTTCATCTAAACACGGTCGTGCTCGGGATTCAAGACGCCCGTCTGCCCCACTTGGCAGATGGCATCCGTTTGCTTCATGAACACGGCTTCCGTCCTGTCGTCCGCAATTCAGGAGGACTGGCCGTCGTCTTAGACGCGGACGTGTTGAACTTATCTTTGATTTTACCCGAGAAAGACGGGATTCAAATCGATAGCGGCTACGAGGCGATGACGTCACTCATCCAACTCATGTTCCAAGATGTGACGAACGAGATCGTGCCTGGCGAAATCGTCGGCTCATACTGCCCGGGCAGCTTCGATTTGTCGATTGACGGCAAGAAGTTCGCCGGCATTTCCCAGCGCCGCGTCCGTGGCGGCGTCGCCGTCCAGATTTACTTGAGCGTCCGCAAGAGCGGAAGTGAACGGGCCGCGCTCATCCGTGACTTTTATGCGCAAGCCATCCAAGGTGAAGCGACGCGCTTTACCTATCCGGCCATTGTCCCTGAGACGATGGCGTCACTCGAGGATTTGCTAGGAATCCCGCTCACTGTCGATGACGTGTTGCGTCGCGCCTACACCGTCCTCGGTGGCATGAGCCGGCTCATACCTGGCACGCTCGATGAGAACGAACAAACGACGCTCGCGACCCAACTCGACCGGATGTGGAAACGCAACGAACCGATTCGCGACATTGAACAACAATTAGCAGAGGAGTGACCGCATGTTTAAAATCATAACCGATACCGGAGCCGATTTGACCCAAGACCAAGTTATCGAGTACGGCCTCGAGGTATTGCCACTCGGCGTCATCATCGACAACGAGGAATTTTTAGACGGGGAAACGATTCAACCGAAAGACGTGTACGACGCGATGCGGAACGGCAAGACACCGAAGACGTTCCAAATCGAGGCGGCCCGACTTGAGCATTGTTTCCGCCAACATCTCGAATCAGAAATCCCGTTCCTGTATCTCGCTTTCTCGGGCGAGCTCTCGGGTACATACCAGACGGCCGTCATGGTCGGCAACCTACTTAAAGAAGAATACCCGAACAGCACGTTCCATATTCTCGATACGCGTGCCGCGTCCGTCGGCCAAGGGCTGTTCGTCAAGACGGTCGCCGAGTATGGCCAAGACCATACGTATGAAGAGACGGTCGCCTACGCGACGTCGCTCGTCGGCAAAATCCGGCATTTGTTCACGGTCGAATCGCTCGAGTATTTGATGCGCGGCGGCCGTGTCTCGAAAGCGAGCGCGTTCATCGGGGATTTGTTGACAATTTTACCGCTTTTGACAGTCGAAGACGGCAAACTCGTCCCAATCGAGAAGGTGCGCGGTCACAAGAAAGTGTTACGCCGCATCGTCGAGTGGATGACCGAGTCGAAACCGCTCGTCGAGGGTGGGCATATCTTCATCGGTCACGGGGACGACCCGGTCAAAGCCGATCAGTTCGAGGCGTTGTTACGGGAACATGTGAACCCGGCGAGCGTCACGAAGACGATCGTCGGTTCGGCCATCGGGGCGCACACAGGCCCAGGCCTTCTCGTCGTCGGCTATTTCGAGGCGTGACAATCAAACGAAAAACCGCGAGCACCCTCATGGGGCGCTCGCGGTTTTAGTTTACTTGTTCCAGTTACGGAATCCGTCACCAAACTCGAGGTGCAAGTCATCTCCGAACACGCCGTTCTCAAACGTCGGTACGTCGACCGGGAGTTTGCCCGTCGGTTTCACTTCACCAAAGATGGCGCGAATGCCGGCCGGGAGGTTCGGTCCTGCCGATTTGGCATTGCCCGCCTCTGAATCCGGTCCGTTCGGGTCACCTTTGAAGCCGTAGATGATGAGCTGGGCCGGTGCATCCGGCTGAACCGCCACATCGTACGGGTTACGCAGGCTGAGCAAGACTGACTTCTTGCCCGTCTCGTTGGCGTAACGGAACACTTCGGCCGGCACGTAGTTGTCAGCCGACGTCGATTTCAGCTTGGCGCTGTTGTTCACGTTCGAGCCGACGATGATATAGTCGGCCGCGTCGAGTTTTTCTTTCAATGCCGGGTTTTGATCCAAGTGCTTCGTCGATGCCGTATAGTTCGCGGCGATGACGTTCACGTCTTTCATGTTGCCGGCGTTCTTCTCGAGCGACTTGATCGTCTTGATCATGCTGTCCGTCTGGTCTTTCGCCGGTGACAAGACGAGGACCGTCTCACCTTTTTTCGGTTTGAACGGAAGCGTCTTGTCATCGTTTTTCACGAGCGTGACGGCCGCCTCGGCGATTTCACGTTCTTTCGCTTTATGTTCGGCACTGCCGACGACCGCATTCGCCTCAGCGAGTTTCGCCTCAAGCGTCGTCGTGTCGACCGATTCTTGCCAAATGCCGCGTTCCGCTTTGAGCGTCAAAATCCGCTCGACCGCTGCATCAATCTTCTCTTCTGACAGGCGTCCATCGTCGACGGCTGCTATGACGTCTTCAAAGATCGTCTCGAGCTTCACGACGTCCGCGTTCGACCGTAAAATCGTCGGCATGAGCGCGATATCCACGCCCGCATCGAACGTCTTGATGACCGCTTCGGCTTCCGTGAAGTTATCGGCAATCGCCTGCATGTTCAAAGCGTCCGTGATGACGATCCCGTCATATCCCATGTCTTCCCGTAACACGCCCGTGATGACGTCGTCCGAGAGCGTCGCCGGGAGCGGGAATGTGCCGCGCGGCGAGTTGACGACCTCATCCTCGATTTGTGGCATCCCGATGTGTGCCGTCATGATCATATCGATGCCTTCGGTGATGGCTCGTTTGAACGGCAACAGTTCGAGACCGCGCAAATCTTCGAGCGATTTGTCGACGATCGGAAGTCCGTAATGCGAGTCGACCGCCGTGTCACCATGACCTGGGAAATGCTTCGCCGTCGCGGCGACGCCCTGGTCTTGGATCCCTTGTGTCATCGCCGAGCCGAGCTCGCCGACGAGTTCTGGGTCGCTCGAGAACGAGCGTACGCCGATGACCGGGTTGGCCGGGTTGTTGTTGACGTCTAGCACCGGACCGAAGTTGACGTTCACCCCGAGAGCGTTCAACTCCGAACCGATAATATTCCCCGCGTCGTATGCGTACTGGCTGCTCCGTGTCGCCCCGAGCGCCATGTTACCCGGCAAGTTCGTGCCCGTTCCGAGACGTGTCACGATTCCACCCTCTTGGTCAATCGTGATGAAGAGCGGTACGTCGTTGCTTTCGTCTTGTTTGACGACTTCTTGGAGGTCGTGGACGAGTTTCGTCGTCTGTTCGGTCTCGGTCACGTTTTCCGCGAACAAGATGACACCCCCGAGGTCAAACCGATCGACGACGCGCGCCACATCTGTCGCGAGTGCCGTATGGTTCGCCCCGTTCCATAATCGGAAGTCTGGCATGATCATTTGACCGAGCTTTTGTTCAAGCGTCATCGACGCGAGCTTGGCGTCCACACGCTGCTCAATCGACGTTGCTGACGTCTCCTCCGCTACGACCGCAGTCGCCATCGGGACCGATGAGACGAGTAGCGCTGTCGTTAGCCCCAGTGTCGCCGTCCAGTTCAATGCTTTGTTCATGTTCCCCACTCCTTTTTGAAAGTTTCCCCGACCCCCAAACAAAAAGGCATGGAGGAAGAAGCGTTGCCTCACCAACGCTCGTTCACCCCATGCCTGATCGTATCAGTTACATATGGTCCTTATTCAGGTGGTCAACGTCAGTATAGCAATTCAAAAAATGGGAAACAACACTTCACATGAAAGCGTAACCATTTTGAAATATATATTCTGTTTTGACACACATCCAAGCTGTATTGGCAAAGCCAATAATTTCGCTGGTTCGAATTCGTCCTCATCTTTGGTAAACTCTTTTTGTTAGGGGTTAACTTTCAAAAAGGGGGAAATCATCTTGGCACGAGGGGAACTGAAACGAAAGCCGGAATGGTTAAAGATTAAACTGAACACGAACGAGACATACACCGGTCTCAAAAAGATGATGCGCGAGAAAAATCTACATACCGTCTGTGAAGAGGCGAAATGTCCGAACATCCATGAATGCTGGGCCGTCCGCCGCACCGCGACGTTCATGATTCTTGGAAGCATCTGCACCCGCGCCTGCCGCTTCTGCGCGGTTACGACGGGCAAGCCGAACGAACTCGACTGGGAAGAACCGAAACGCGTTGCCGAGTCGGTCCGCCTCATGAACCTGAAGCACGTCGTCATCACGGCCGTCGCCCGCGACGACTTGAACGACTACGGAGCGACGGTATTCGCCGAGACGGTCCGCGCCGTCCGTGCCATGAACCCGGAGACGTCAATCGAAGTGCTCCCGTCCGATATGATGGGTGACTTCTCGGCGCTCCAGACGCTCATCGATGCCGGCCCAGACATCATGAACCATAACTTGGAGACGGTCCGTCGTTTGACACCGAGAGTCCGCGCCAAAGCGACGTACGACCGGACGCTCGAATTTTTAAAACGGTCGAAAGAACTGAACCCGGACATCCCGACGAAGTCGTCCATCATGGTCGGACTCGGCGAGACGAAGGAAGAGTTGATTCAAGCGATGGACGACCTCCGGGCCCATCACGTTGACATCCTCACGCTCGGCCAATACTTGCAGCCGACGAAGAAGCACCTCGACGTCGAGCGCTACTACCATCCAGATGAGTTCGCCGAGCTGAAAGAGATCGCGTTGGCGAAAGGCTTCTCCCACTGTGAGGCCGGACCGCTTGTACGTTCCTCGTATCACGCGGACGAACAAGTCCACAAGGCACGTCGTCACACGATGTTGCCAATCGACTAAGAGAAAGAAGAGACGTTTATGATTGGAACGACATGGCATTTGCTTCATACCGCCCCGCTGTCCCCAGCCGAGAATATGGCTATCGATGAGGCCATCGCCGGCTGGGTCGCGCGCGGTGACGTAAAACCGACACTCCGTTTTTACGCCTGGGCCCCGCACGCCATCAGCGTCGGGCGCTTCCAACGGGCGACGCGCGATCTCGACCGCGACGCGCTCGCTTTAAATGGGATCCCGGTCGTCCGTCGTTTGACCGGCGGACGGGCCGTCTTGCACGCGGACGAGCTGACGTATAGCGTCATTCTCCCTGAGACGATGCCATCCTTGCCGACGAACGTCATCGAGAGCTATCGCCTCCTGACCGAAGGGGTGCGTCGCGGGTATCACGCACTCGGCGTCCCGGCCGAGTTCTCGGTGCCGTTGACCGAGGCCGACCGTGAGGCGCTTCGAAAACCGAAGTCGGCCGTCTGTTTTGACGCCGCCTCGTACTATGAGCTCGCCGTCGACGGGAAAAAGATTGCCGGGAGCGCCCAAGTGCGCCACCAAGGTGCCGTCCTGCAACACGGCTCAATCCCATTGTCGATTGACGATGACGTCTTGTTCGACTGCTTCAATCTCGAGGCCGATGCGAAGGCGGAGGCCAAAGCCCGCTTTGGTGACAAGGCCGTCTCCTTGAACGAGACGCTCGGTCGACCGGTCGCCTTCGACGAGGTCGCGGCGGCGTTCACGGACGGGTTCCGTGACGCGTTCGACTTGACGTTCGAACCGCTGACGTTCACCGAGGCGCAGCAACAAGAGATTCAGGAGCTCGTCGCCAAATATGAGAGTGACGAGTGGGTCTGGAAACGCTAAATTCAAACAACACCCGATCGAAGAGAGGATCACCTCACTTCGATCGGGTGTTTTCGTTATTGTTGCGTATAAATCGAGACCGAGCCTCCGTTGACGAAGAACTGACCCCAGCCGTCAGCATTGATCGTGACGAGACGGGCGTTGTTGTTCGTCATGTCTTTCCATACCTCGCCGGCGTTCTGTTTGCCGACGTACATCCACTTCGAGCCGCCCGGACCGTCCGATAGAATCGTCGCGAGACCCGATTTGGCACGGTCGGTCACACCTTCACGTGTCCAGCCGATGACGTCCTGATGATCGAGGTAGTCATGCTGCGTCCCGTAGGCGAAGTCTTTTCGTGCCTTCAAAATCGGTTGGAGCGTGCCCGACATGTTCGGGATTTCGCGGTTCGTCGTCCCTTTCGTGCCGTAATAGTCTCCATAGAAGAGGGCCGGATAACCCTGACCGCGCGTCATGATCGTCGCGTAGGCGAGCGGTTTGAACCAGTTGGCGACCGTCGACTCGAGCGACTGGCCCGGCTGTGAGTCGTGGTTATCGACAATCGTCACGGACAGCGACGGATGCTGTTCGGTGACGGTGCCTTTCAAGATGTTGCGCATATCGTAATACCCGCCGCCGTTACCGGCCGCTTGGAAGTTGTAATGGAGCGGCACATCGAAGACGGAGTGCGTGTAGCCCGTCTTATACAGATAGTCGTTGATGGCACCGAGGTCGTTCTTCCAATACTCGGCGACCGTGAACATCTCTTTCCCGGTCGTCTGGCGCACGCTCGTCACCCACTCCTTCAAGTACGAGTGGCTGATATGTTTGACCGCATCCAACCGGAAACCGTCGAGCCCGAGCGAGTCGGCGTACCATTTGCCCCAGTTCTTCATCTCTTGGCGGACCTCGGGATGCTCGAAGTCAACGTCCGCGTACATGAGGTAGTCGTAGTTGCCGTTCTCGTTCGACACGTCCGTGTCCCACGCCTTGCCCGTGCTCTTGAACTTATAGATGCGGCTCAAGCTGCGTGACTGATCCCAATCGGTACCGTCAAAATGGTACCAGCGCCATTTGAAAGGCGAGTATGTATTGTTGCGCCCCGCGAAGTTGAACCCGGTCCAGGCCGAGATGCCGTACTCGCCGGACGTCTCTTGGTTCCGGTTCGACGGATTGACCTCGATCGCCTGAACGGATTCGGTATAGTCGGCCCCGCCCTTATGATTCATGACGACGTCGCCGTACACGCCGATCCCTTTACCGCGCAAGTTCGAGATGGCGGTCTGGAGCTGCGCTTTCGTCCCGTACTTCGTCCGGGTCGTCCCTTTTTGGTTGAATTCGCCGAGATCGTATAAATCGTACGCCCCATACCCGACATCGTTCTGTGACGTGCCTTTGTACGCCGGCGGAATCCACACCGTCGTCACCCCGATGTCTTTCAAGTGCTGCGAGTCGTTCGATAGTCGGTTCCAATGCAGCCCGTCGTTCGGGACGTACCATTCAAAGTACTGCATCATCGTACCGTTTTGCGGCGTCGCCGCCTGTGCGACCGGTTGCCCGGCGAGCAGTGCAATCGCGGTGACACCAGCCGTCATCGCTAACCCTTTCCGTCTTTTACCCATGCCCGTTCCTCCTCTTCAAAATGAATGCAAGCGCTTTCATTAATTATCATGCCCGATTCTATTTTGGTTGAATAGAGGATTTCCATAAAACAGTTCTCTGCGCCTAACTATTTTTTTCTTGAATAGTTCAGTCGACCAAAACAAAACGGATGGCTTGTGCCATCCGCCTAGTCATTCATTCCGTTCCAAACGTTTTCGCTTCACGAGGAAACCGAGATACGGGAGTCCTGTGAAGACGAGCCCGATGACGACAAGCGTCTGTAACACCAAAATGATGGCTTCCGCCGTCTGCGGCCAATCCAATTGGAGCATGAACACAAATCCAAGTGATAACAGCAAGCAGATGAGCGCACCCCGCCCCATCGCACGCTCGACTTGCCCATATTTCTCTTGGGTCGTCTGGCGATCCGTATAAAGAGGCGTCGCGTCCGGACTGCCTTTGAACACATGAATCTCATCGCCGGTCGACGTGACATGTTCCCATCCGCTCGCGGCGAACAGCTCAAAGTAATCCTCGTCCGGTTGTTTGCGATAATCGAGACTATAGCGCACGTCCATCGGTTCCCCTTCGACGAGCGTATAGCCGAGTGGAGCGAACTTCTCTAAATGCCAGCCACGAGCTGCCATCTCCCCTAGCTTTTTCATTTCCCGCTCTTCGGCGAACGCCAATCCCCAACTCGACATATATTTCCGTTTCATCGGTGTCCCTCCCCGTCTAAAATGAAGCGTGCATCGTCAACGATCGCTTGCCGCCGTTTCAAGTCTTCCGCCACGAGGGCACGGCCTTGACGCGTAATCACATAGCGTTTCTGCTTTCCGTCCCCGTCAATCGGATCAATCAGTTGCGCGTTCACGAGCTTCTTGATGATGGTGTACATCGACGCCGGTCCGATTTTGATTCGTCCGTTCGTCAACTCCTCGACGAACTGCATAATCAAATAGCCGTGACGCGCCTCGGTCAAGGCGAGCAGGATATAGAGCATGCTGTCGGTCAATTCTCCGAGCTCGATTGTGTCGTTACGTGGCATCCCGCCACCTCCTATATCATTCATTGATATATCTTACTCTAAATATATATCGTTTAATGATATATGTCAATAAATGATATAAAAAAGCCGCAGACAGTTCGTCTGCGACCTTGTTAACTAGTGACGTAATCTAAATCGTGCAAGATATACGCCAAGAAGAACAACATGCTCGGGTTCTCGTAGCGCATCTGCACTTTACGAAGTTGTTCCCGATACGTGACCTCGTACTCAGCCCCGTTCATCTTCCGCTCCATGTTCATCTTGATGAGCGCATCGAGTTTGTCCATCATATCGACGAGCATCCCTTCATACGTGTCATCTTTCGAATCGGCCATATAGCGACGGAACGCCGGCTGCATATAGTCCGGGAGGAGCGACAAGAGCGCCTCGCTCTCGGCTCGTTCGTATGCCTCGAACGCCGCACCGGTCTCGGCGGTCGAATGTTTCACCGGGCCGAGCACGTCCCCGGTCACCCCTTCGACGAGGTCGTGACAGAGAAGGCGGGCCGTCAATTCGGCGACATCGACGTCGACGTCATATTTCTCGCGCTCCAACAAGCCGCTGAACAGCCCGAGCGCGGCCGCCCTGAATCCATGGATGGCGTCGTTATCGTCGATTGTATTGAAACGGCCTTTCCACCGTCTTACACTGTCCATCCGCATGACGTTCTCGATGAACGTCGCCACGTCGGTCTCGGCCTCGACTTGTTCATAGAGCCAGCGGACTGATTCGAGCGGATGATCGCGCAGGGCTGCTTTCATCTCTTCAAGCTTCGCGACGAAATGGGGCGAGCCGTGTCCGACTTCCCGGCGGACGAACAGCATCGCGTCGAACGAATCGATTCCATCGACGAGCCGTCCTTCGAATGAGTTGTCCTCCGCCTCGACGAGGAAACGATAAAAATGCGGCCGGAGCGACTGCGACAACAACTCGACGAGTCCGAGACTCGCCGTCCGCTCCATCCGTTCGATATGTTCTTTGAGCGTCGGTTCTTTTTTCGTCCGGTGCATGATTGGACCGGTCTGCACTTCGTTCATATCATGGAACAGCGCCTTGCCGAGCACGTCGAGCAAGTTGACGTCCCGTCCTTTGTTCTCTTCGTAATATGCCGCGATTAAGCTGAAGACAGCGACGCGGAAACTGTGGCTTGCCGCATTGTCATGATAATGCGGTGCATACTCGTCCCATCGTTGCACGTTCTGCATGCGTGTCATTTTGCGGATAAACGTTCCGTTATACATCAAATTCCTCCTTGGTTCAGTCGCTCCCACGAGTCATCGTGACAGACGATGTAAAGCATATCGCTCGCCTGAAGCGGTGTATCGAGCACCGTCGCGTAATCGAGACGGTCGTTGACGGCGATTAACGTGACGCCTTGATGCAACAAGCTTTCCGCAGCGTCCCGGATGGTCGTCCATTCCGGTTTCGGTGCGAGCGCCTGGATGTTGCCGCCTGACTGTTTACTAAGCAGCTGACGGAAAATCGATGTCGTCCCCGGCTGCAGCGTCGCTTTCGCCATGAGGAGTGACACCGAGTCGTTCGCGAGAATAAAGTCGTCGATTCGGACGTGTTTGAATTTCGAGATGTTCCGCTCTTCGCACACCTCGACGACCGTATGCAAATCGACGCCGCGTTCAGACGAGAGCGCTTCGACCGCTGACGCGATGAGCAATGATTTCCCGTCGGCGAGGAGTGTCTCCGTGATGCGGGCATCCGCGAAGATGGCGACCCGGCGCGCCTTTAAAATATTGGCCTGCAAGAGTACGGCCTCATCCGACGCGTCACCGTGGACGAAGTGGACGTTGTCGTGGTCGTACGGTTCTTCCTTCAACTGATCAATCAAGACGATCTCAGCCTTTGGCTCATAGACGAGCACTTCATCAATTGCCTTTTTCGTCTTCGGCGACCAGCCGATATAGACGTAATGCCCTTCTCCTCGATACACTAACTTCCCCTCCCGTTTTAACCGTTGAAACGTCGCACCGACTTCAACGAGTTTTCCAATCAACGCCCCGATAATCCCGATCCCGAACAGGAACAAGAAAATCCCGAGCCAACGTCCCGCGACCGATGTCGGGAAAAAGTCACCGTATCCGACGGTCGTGAGCGTCGTCATCGTCCACCAGAATGAGTCGAACATCGACGGGAACGTCTCCGGCTCGAGCACAAACCCGAGGACGGTACCCGTCAAGATGATGACGAGCGATGCCAGGACGACGTTCAAAAACGATAATTTCGATAACCCGCGCCAGACACGAAAAAAGATATGCACAGAAAAACCCCTCCTTTTCCTATATACTAGAGACAACTTACTTGATTTACGAAACCACCTTACGTTCGGTTCCGTATAGAAAGAAAAAAGAAAGGACGACGTCATGAACTCAATCGTTTTGGAATATCGACTTTATAAAAATGAACTTTCATTCGAGCCACTCTACCATTATACATCGCTCGGCCTCGATGAAGTACTCGCCCGCCGCGAATGCGAATTTTTCGTCAAGGACGGCATGACCTACAAACAGCGCTCATCGGCGCTTGAAGGCGAGCAATATTTCTTGATTTACATCGACCGCTACACGGAAGGCCCCGTCGACAAGCACGAGACGACCGACATTAAAGTCGAGATCCGGACGCTCGACGACCGGTTCGACAACCCGATGCTCGAGGCGTATTACGTCGATCGGCATCTCGACGCACTCGCCATGCTCGGCAGTCAGTATTTGTACGTCGCCGGCAAAGAATATGAGCGCGACTCGGCCGAGACGGACGAAGATCGTGGCGTCTATGTCATTTACGTCACCCCTACAGGTTATACATTGGAGGAATCAACATGAAGACAAGCAAAAAAATCTTGAGCGGTCTGTCGGCTGCTGTCTTGACCGCATCGTTAGCCGCTTGCGGCACCGACGAAACAGAACAAGCGACGTTACCGGAAGAACCGACCGGCTATGAATGCGACGATTGGGACTGGGATGATGAGACGGAGTCATATTACTGTGACGATGATCGCTCCCCTCACTTCGGGAGCTTCTTCTTACTCGGTAGCCTGTTCAATTCAAAGAGTGCATTGAAAAACTCCTCGGCATATAAAAATTACCGCTCGAACGGTGGCGCCAGCAGCATCACCCCGAACAAATCAAACTCAGGCTCCAACTCGGGACTCGGTAGCGGTTCAAAAGGCGGCTTTGGGGGATGAAGCGAGACGCACTGTTTGGCCAAATCCCTTTCTTTTGGCCTGACTTGAACGACGAGGAGTACGCCCTTTACGACTGTCTTACCATGTCTACGGACGCGGTGGGGCAGATTCGGAAAGCGACGCGTGACGTCGATGCGATTTTCCGTAAGACGAACCGCCTATTGCGCACCCTCCCGGACGATACTCTCCGCTTGCTCGGTTACCCTGAGACGAGCCTACCGTTCCTGCGCGACAAGGCGCTGCCGCAAGAGACGATTATCGGTCGCTATGACTGGATCGTAAAAGACGGCACCCTCAAGTTGATGGAATTCAATGCCGATACACCGACGTTCATCAAAGAACTGTTCGACGTGAACGGCTATGTGACGACAGAATTCGGGCTCGACGACCCGAACGCGGCGTCGACCGAAGAGCTCAAGGCCGAACTTCGAAAAGCCGTCATCGCAGCGTGGCAACGACTCGGTCGGGACGGGACACCGAAAATCGTCTTCACGGCCCATGACGACAATATCGAGGACAAATGGACGACGCGCTTCCTTCAAGAGACGCTCGATTTACCGTCCGAATTCGTCCCGCTCGACCGATTGCTCGTCAATGCGGACGGCGTCTTCACACCGTCCGGGGAAAAAGTCGACGTGTTATATCGTCAGACGTATCCAATCGAGTATCTGGTCGACGACCGGGCACCCAATGGTGATTTGATCGGCATCCGCCTGCTCGAACTGAACGCAGCCAAACACGTCTCGGTACTCAATCCGCTCTCGGCGTTTCTCATGCAGTCCAAAGGCGTCCAAGCGCTCATTTGGGAACTGTATGAGGCCGATACATATTTCGACGAAGCGGAACGTTCCATCATCGAGACATATTTTTTACCGACGTATCTCGAGCCTGATCCGTTTATCGGCCAGAGCGCGTACGTGCAAAAGCCCGCCTTCGGCCGGGAAGGCGACTCGGTCATCCTCTACGACCAAGCCGGCGTCCCGTTTCATAAAGAGACACTCCAGACGTACGCGGACGAGACGGCGGTGTATCAACAGTTCATCGAGCTGCCGACCCATCTGACGAACACGGTCAACGGTCCGCTCGAGACGCACTACATGGTCGGCTGTTTTTGCTTGAACGGCCATCCGTCCGCCCTCGGCGTCCGCGCCGGCAGCATGATTACGAATAACCAGTCTTACTACTTAGCCATCGGCACAACAAAGGAGAATAACTTATGACGTTCATCACGCTCGATTCCATCTTGAGCTTCCTCGCTCACCTCGGCACAGGGTTTGGCCTGATTTTAGCCGGACTCGTCGTCTTCGCCCTTACGACGAAGTATTCGGAACGTAAATTGATTAAAGAAGGTAACGTCGCCGTCGCCTTGAAACTTTGGGGGAAAGCAATCGGACTCGCCATCGTCATCTACACGGTGTGGGCGAACAGCGTCAACCTGCTCGACGCCTTCATCTGGGGACTCGTCGGGATACTTGCCCAAGTGCTCGCCTTCTGGACATTTGAATACGTCCTGACACCAGGCGTGAACTTAGAGAAAGAAGTTGAGAACGGCAACCTCGCCATCGGGATCAGCCTTTTCTCCGCCTCACTCGTCGTCGGCATCATCGTCGCCGCGAGCTTGACGTACTAATCAAACAGCCCATGCGCTCAGGATTGAGGCATGGGCTGTTTCTATAGAAAGGAAGAGACAAATGTTCAAACGAAAAATTATCGGAGTGTTGCTAGCTTGTATCGCACTTATCGCCTTGATACAAAACGGACCTACATTTTTAGAGAATCGAAAGCTTGATCGCTATTTGGCTGATGACGGGTTTCACGCCTACACATACGATCAATTTGATGAATCAAACCTCGCCCTGTTCACAAATGAGGACGAGACAATGCTTGGACTCGCCGAAATGAGTGGTGACGGGTATAGTGCCACAACTGTCGAGACAGTCGATGCAGCTCCGTTCGACTATATCGAGCTTGAACATGAAGGCACTTATTATTGGGGGGTGCGTCTCCACAACAACCCTCAAAAAGTGGCTTCTCTCCGCATCATCGGAGAGCGTATGCAAGGAGAACACGTCCTCAATCGTCCCGAAGAGGATACGTTTTCTAAATATCATATCTTGAAATTACATAACGTCCCTCAAGAAGATTGGACGATTCAAACGTTAGACCAAAATGAGCAAGTCATTGACTCGATCGACCTATGAAAAACCGCAGACCAGCCTTGGTCTGCGGTTTTTGTATTCTCTATTCCTAAACGGTAATTAAGCGCGTGAAAGTACGGCCGATGGACCGAAGAACTCGTAACGGGCTTGTGGAATCGTTTGGACGACCGTCTCCATCATCGCGGTCGGACCGCACGTGTAGACGTCGTGTCCCTCGACATCAAGTGCTTCGAGTTGTGTCGCACTCATGCAACCTGATACGTCATCGACGTGTGTGATGAGCTGGAGACCAGCGTTCACAAGTTCATCGAGCTCTTCACCGAGCGGACGGAGGTTCGTGCTGCGGACAGCATGGAGCAACGTGACCGAACGGCCTTGACCGAGTGCCGTTTTCGCCATGTTAAAGAGCGGTGTGATGCCAATCCCGCCAGCGACGAGTGTGAGCGGACGATCCGATGCTTCGAGCACGAATTCGCCAGCTGGGGCACTCACTGGAATCTCCGTACCGACCGTCTGCTCATGGAGCCAGTTTGAGACGAGACCTTCCGCCTTCGGAGCAATCCAGTAGCCGTCTTCTGTCGTCTCGACGACGCTATATTGGCGATGGTGCAAGATGTCTTCCCCAGCAATACGGGCTTGAACCGAGATGTATTGACCTGGGATGGCCATCCCGACGACGCCGTCGTTCGCTTTGATGTGGAATCGTTTCACTTCCGGTGTGTCTTCAATCACTTCAGCAACCGTGAACGGTTTGAAACCGATCCATGGTGCATCATCGTACATTTGTTTCTCAAGCGAGATGAAGACGTCGGCGATGACACCGTATGCTTTCGCCCAAGCGTCGATGATATCCGGCGTCGCTGCTTCACCGAGCACGTCTTGAATCGCGCCGAGTAAGTTTTGTCCGACAATCGGATAATGTTCTGGCCGGATGTTCAAGCTCTTATGTTTATGAAGTGCCGGTTGGATGGCCGGAAGGATCGCTTCGAGACGATCGATATGGACGGCTGCCGCATAGACAGCGTTGGCGAGCGCCTCTGGCTGACGACCGCGTTTTTGGTTCGTATGGTTGAAGAATTGACGGACTTCTGGGTTGTTTTCGAACATGCGCTTATAGAAGTGACTCGTGATAGCGACACCGTGGTCTTTCAAGACCGGTGCGGTTGCTTTGACGATATCCATGGTTTGTTGATCTAACATTTTGTTTCCCCCTTTTTGAAAGTTCATGTTCATTATGTGAGGTAAGTCACTTCAAAAGCAATATATAAAATACTTGTTTAAATATAAGTTCAAATTTCCGCCTTGAATCCGCCACGCTTTTTTCACATCTTCCATCATCGCGCTTTCAGACGATGTCTTGTACAATGAACGGATAAGAGGTGAAACAACATGCGGCTCACGCAAACGTGCGATTACGCACTCCGAACACTCATGTATAGCGCCACGTTCTCCCATCGTCTTGTGACGATTCAAGAAGTGGCGGACCAATATCAGATTTCAAAGAACCACGTCATGAAAGTCGTCTATGAGCTCGGCAAGCATGGGTATCTCGAATCGGTGCGCGGCCGTGGTGGCGGCTTCCGGCTCGCCCGACCGATGGAGGACATCAACGTCGGCGACGTCGTCCGGACGATGGAACCGTTCGAGCTCGTCGAATGTTTCGGCGAAGGACGATGTGTCATCGCACCCGCATGCGATTTGCGGAGCGTCTTGAACGAGGCGATGCTCGCGTTCCTGCATGTGCTCGATCGCTATACGATTGCCGACCTCGTCGCCAACCGGACGAACGAACTGGCTATGTTGCTAGGCATACAAAACCCGACGGACTGAAATAGTCCGTCGGGTTTGTCTGTTATAGCGGTTTTAATTTGGCCTCAATCTCGGCTCGTCGTGGCTCAAGAAACGGTGGTAGCGCCAAACGTTCTCCGAGCGTCTCGACTGGTTCGTCCGTCGCAAATCCAGGGCCATCCGTCGCGAGTTCCACCAAAATCCCGCTCGGTTCGCGGAAGTAAATCGATTTAAAATAATAACGGTCGATCAGGCCCGAATGACTGATGCCGAAAGAATCGAGCCGCTCGACCCAACGCGCCATCTCGTCGTCATCCTCGACGCGGATCGCGACGTGGTGAACACTGCCCCGGCCCGGTCGCTCCGACGGCAAATCGGGACGATCGACGAGATGAATCTCTGTCGCCACACCGCCATCCCCCGTCTCGAACACACGAACCGATTGACCGTTCCGTTCGAACTCAGACGCGAAGCGATAACCGAGCACGTCCGTCAGCACCCGCTCCGTCTTCTCAATTCGCCGCACCGTCCACTCGCTAAATCCGAGGCCGAAGACGGCGACGTCTGTCGGCACCAATCCGTTTTTCCACGGCGTCCCTGACCCGCCCTCGACGAGACAGAGCCGTTGCCCCTCCTCGTCCTCGAAGTAAAGCGTCGGACGACCGAGCACATCCTCTAACGGATCATGGAGTACACCGAATTCGGAAAATCGCTCAAGCCAGTACGACAATGCCCCGTCCGGCACCCGAAGCGCCGTCCGCGAGATGCTGCTCGACCCTTTATACGTTTGCCCGAGAAAAGGCAGCTCGAAGAACGTCAAATCCGTCCCCGGTGTCCCCGATTCATCTGCGTAAAACAAGTGATACATCGATGGATCGTCTTGGTTGACCGTCTTTTTGACAAGTCGCATCCCGAGTACCTCCGTATAGAATCGCAAGTTCTTCAACGCGTCCCCTGTCATCGCCGATACGTGATGTTGTCCTAAAATCGCCTTCATCCGACTTCTCTCCTTTCAACTTTGATTATATTGTACCATCCACAAATAAGTAAAGTTAGCTTTACATTAAGTAAAGTTTACTTTACACTAAAGATAGAAACAAGAAATGAGGTGGCGGCATGCCATTAATCAATCGCGTCAAAGAGTTGCGGGCCCGGCATCAATTGACCCAAGGTGACTTGGCGGCCAAAGTCGGTGTGACGAGACAGACGATCATCTCGCTCGAAAAAGGGAGCTACACGCCGTCGCTTCTGCTGGCGATGCAAATCGCCCGCGTATTCGAGGAACCGGTCGAATCTATTTTCACAATCGAGGAGGAAACAAATTGAAACACGTCGTCATCCAATCCATCTCCAGCATCATCTTGTACGTCCTGATGGCATTTCTGTTCAGCTCGTTCTTGTCTGACGTGTCGACCGTCATCGAGACCGACCGATTCGAAATTGAGTTTAACTTATTGCCGCTCTTGCTGTTAGTCGGCTTCTTTATCATTTGGACAATCTATTCGTTCAAGACACGCCCGAACCAAAACTTAAGCTTTGGCCAATGGTCGGTCCGGATGACGGAATTTAGCGAAATCGACGAACGCGAGCAGATCATCACGGCGAAAGCGACGAAAGCAGCCTACGTCTCGTTCGGGATTACTGTGCCGCTCCTCATGGCGTCATTCATGTTTTATCCGCTGTTCGAGAACGTGCTCCCCGCCTATCCGATTTATGCACTCGCCTCGACACTGATCATCTCGACACTCGTTTATATGATGACTTGGATCCGCGCCTATACCCATTAAGGAATTCACATCGAATTCCTTTTTTTGTGTCGATTTTTCGTCGAGTCATTCCCTACGATTGCGAATTCAGTCACGTCGTGCTTATATATAACTAAACGGTTATATACTAAATGTATTGAAGGGGTCTTTCATCGTGAAAACCATCGATTTGACGACCGGTCAGGTTCAACGCGTCATCGTGGCGCTCGCCCTCCCGCTCGTCGGCAGTTCGCTTTTACAGTTCACGTATAGTCTCGTCGATATGCTCTGGGTCGGTGCGCTCGGTAGCGACGCCGTCGCCAGCATCGGCGCGGCCAGCTTTTATATCATGCTCGGTCAGGCGATTCAATCCCTTATCGTCGTCGGCGCCGGCATCAAAGTGTCGCAAGCCGTCGGACGGCGGGATCAGGCGTTGATTCAGCGCTACGTCCGGGCCGGGAGGCGGATGAACCTTGGTCTCGGCCTGTTATTCGTCACCGTCCTCGCCGCATTCGGCCAGTCGCTTATCGGCTTTTTGAACATGGACGCACCGGCTGTCGAGCAGTTGGCGTACAGTTATTTGCTCGTCAGTGCACCGATGCTCATCTTCTCGTTCTTCAACTTGTTGTTCGCCCGATTGTTCAGCGCTTATGGCAATACGACGACGGCGATGCGCATCAACGCGACCGGGGTCACGCTCAATATGATTCTGTCGCCGCTCTTCATCTATCCACTCGGACTCGGCGTCGTCGGAGCCGGTCTGGCGACGCTCGTCGCGAACGTCGTCATGTTCGGCTTCTTCTGGCATCGGGCCCGCGTCTTGTTCGATTGGGAGGAGACGGTCGAACCGAATCGCACAGACTATAGAGAAATTCTTCGCCTCGGCTTCCCGATGGCGACCCAACGTGTCTTGTTCACCGTCATCAGTATTTTCCTCGCCCGCATGATCGGTTCATACGGGACCGAGGCAATCGCGGCCCAGCGCATCGGGCTTCAAATCGAGTCGATCGCCTATATGATGATCGGCGGATTGAACGGTGCCATCGCGAGTTACACAGGGCAAAATCTCGGCGCCCGCAAAGTGGACCGGGTCCATGAGGGGTATCGGGTGACGACACGGCTCGGCATCTTGTATACCGGGTTGATCACACTCGTCTTCCTCTTCGTCCCAGACGTCCTGATTGGACTGTTCGTCGATGACCCGACAACGATTGACATCGGTGCGAACTATTTACGGATCATCGGGATTTCGCTCATCTTCGCCTCACTTGAGATGATTGGGAACGGCTACTTCTCGGGACTCGGGCTACCGAAAATTCCGGCGACGATTTCAATCGTCTTCACCTTCGCCCGCATTCCGCTCGCGCTTGCCCTCGAGCCTTATCTCGGTATCGATGCCATCTGGTGGAGCATCGCCCTCTCGAGCATCATCAAAGGGCTCGTCTCTGCCCTCTATGTCCGACTAATGAAAAAGGAAGTGAGTTCTCTTGCAGAAGCGATTTAATCAACTAACTAAACAATTGTTGCACGGGCGCTTCGCCATCGAGCGTGAAATGCTCCGCGTGACACCCGATGGCACGCTCGCCGTTACGAAGCACCCGAAAGCACTCGGAGACAAGGCGACGCACCCATATATTACGACCGACTTCTCGGAAAGTCAGATCGAGCTGATCACCCCGACGTTCCCTACCGTCGAGGCGGCGCACGACTTCTTACAGACGCTGTACGATATCACGGCACTGAATATCGGTGACGAACGGCTTTGGCCGCAATCGATGCCGTGCGCGCTTCCGGACGGCGGGGTCATCCCGCTCGCAGATTTTGGAAGTTCAGGCCTTGAGGCCGGTCGCTATCGAGAGCATTTGCTCCAAAAATACGGGGCGAAAAAACAGCTCATCTCGGGCATCCATTTCAACTTTTCGTTCGCAGACGAGTTGATTGCCTCCCTCTATGAAGGATCACCCGAACGATACGACCGTTTCAAGAACGACCTGTATTTAAAACTCGTCCGCAACTATTTACGGACACGCTGGCTCGTCGTCTACCTGTTAGGCGGGACTCCGGCCGTCCACACGAGCTATGAAGAACGCTGCGTCAGTCAAATGCAGGCGCTCAGCGAAGATGTGTATTCAAATACGACGGCGTTGTCGTACCGGAATAGTGACTGCGGCTACACGAATGTCGAGCCGCTCTATCCGGACTATTCAACGCTCTCGGACTACACCGCGAGCGTGCGCCGCTTCATCGCCCAAGGTGACATCGCCAACCCGAGCGAGCTCTACTCTCCGATTCGGCTGAAGACGTCACGAGGGGGCAATGACTTGGAACGACTCGAGACGAACGGCATCGATTACATCGAGATTCGCAATATCGATTTGAACCCGTTCGAGAAGACCGGTATCGCCCTGTCCGATTTGAAGTTCTTGCACGTCTTCTTGCTCTACTTGACGTTGAAAGACGAGACACGATTTGCGGAGTGGCAGGCTGAGGCGTTCCACAACCAGCAACGCGTCGCGAAAGAAGGTCTATCGCCAACACTCATGCTGTACCGCGATGGCGAGGCGTTGGCGCTCCAGACGTACGCTCGCGATTTGCTCGACGAGATTGAAGCGTTCAATGACCAATACGCACTCGGGTTCGACGACGTCTTTGCCTCTGTCCGGGATCGGATCGACCATGTCGAGGCGACTTACGCGTCACGCCTCACCTCCGCCATGATGACGGACGGCTATACAAAGTGGTCGCTCCGACAAGCGGAACTATTCTATCAAGATGCCTACGCCAATCGGTTCCGGATGCACGGCTACACGGACATGGAGCTGTCGACACAGATTTTGATGAAGGCGGCCCTGAAGCGTGGGTATGCGGTCGAGGTCATCGACCGTGATGACCAATTTCTACGCATTCGTCACGGCAACCAGACCGAGTACGTCAAACAGGCGACGAAAACGTCGAAAGACAACTATGTGTCGGTACTCATGATGGAAAACAAGACGGTGACGAAACACGTGCTCGCCGAACATGGCATCCGCGTCCCGGCAGGAATCGAACTCCGCAGTGAAGCCGATTTACAGGACGCGTGGACTATGTTCGCGAATAAGCCGATTGTCTTGAAACCAAAATCGACGAACTTCGGCATCGGCATTCACATCTTCAAGGACGGGACGACGTTCGAGGAGGCGCTCGAGGCGTTTCGTCACGCTCTTACGTTTGACGATGTCGTCCTGCTCGAGACGTTCCTGCCCGGGAAAGAATATCGTTTCCTCGTCATCGGTGACGAGGTCGCGGGCATTTTACACCGCGTCCCGGCGAACGTGACCGGGGACGGCGTATCGACGATTCGTGAGCTCGTCGCCAAAAAGAATGGGGATCCGCTCCGCGGGAAAGGCTATAAGACACCGCTCGAAAAAATTGACATCGATGACATCGTCGTGGCGTTCCTGCGTCCACAAGGCAAGACGCCGGACAGTGTCCTCGCCGATGGCGAACTCGTCTTCCTTCGCGAGAACTCGAACATCAGCACGGGCGGTGACAGTATCGACTATACGGACCAGATCACCGATTCATACAAACGAATCGCGGTCGAGTCAGCCCGAGCGATTGGCGCGACGATTTGCGGCGTCGACATGATGATTCCGTCGCTCGAGCGTGAAGGTGACTATGGCATCATCGAGCTGAACTTCAATCCGGCCATCCATATCCACTCCTTCCCTTACGAAGGCAAGGAACGGCCGATTGGCGAGACCGTGCTCGATTTGTTATTTGACGGAAAAGGTTGAACAGATCCCTGAATCGGGAATAGAGACTACATTGATTAGATATATGTATCTTCTTTCTCGAGAAAGGGGTCTTTCCAATGGAAAAAGTAAAGTCTCAAATCGAAGGCAACACATTAGTCGTCGAACGCAGTTTTAACGCGCCGCGTGCGCTCGTGTTCGAGGCATTCTCGACACCGGCCCACCTCGAAGCATGGTGGGGACCGGCCGGATGGAAGACAGAGGTTCGTACGTTCGAGTTCGAACCAGGTGGCACATGGCATTACAAAATGACGTGTGTCGACAAGGAGCAGGGTGACTATTACGGTATGGAGTCATGGGGGAAATCGACGTTCCTCGAAATCGACCCGCACCGAAAAATCGTCTATACGGACGCATTCTCGGACGCGGACGGACACGTCAATCCTGAACTTCCCGTCATGACGATCACGAACGAGTTTGTCGACATCCCGAACGGCACACTGTTCATCAGCCGCTCCGAATTCACGGACGCCGAGTCGCTCCAGCAAGTCGTCGAGATGGGGGCCGTCGAAGGCTTCTCTTCGCAACTCGAACGGCTCGACGCCATCGTCTCCAGATAACAACAAGCACCGCGCCTCATCCGAGGAGCAGTGCTTGTTTGTCGTCAAAATAAAAAGTAACTGACAATCAAAATCAACGTGAAAATGAACACCATCCCGATGGCGAGCGCGACAAGGCTCATCTTCGCTGACTTGAACTGCTGAGAGTTGATTGTATGGACCTTTTTCAAATACGACCGGGTCCCGACGAGAATCGTCGCGATCCCGAAAATAATTGACAAGATGCCGATTGCCGTAATCAATTGGTGCTCGGCCCCGCTCAAATTTTCACTTCGATAGTAGTGGAAGTTCGTCACGAGAAAGCCGATTCCGATGACCGTGATGGCCGTCCGAATCCAGGCGAGGAACGTCCGCTCGTTGGCGAGATGTTGCTGGATGTACTGCGAATCGACCGTCTTTTCTAAATCTAGTTTCACCGATATCCCTTCTTTCTAGCTCATCATTGCTCTAATTGTTCGAATAATCGATTGAGTTGATGTTCATCAATCTCTCCATACGCATCCCCGATACTGATCTCGGTCGAACAATAGTCGTCATGTGGTACGAGATAGCCCGTGACGCCGACCCCTGTCGTCTCTTGAACGGATTGAATCCGTGCCGCGACCGCTTCGTCGTCCCCTTCGAGATGAAGATGGAACATGTTCGTCACCGGGACTTCCGGTGTCGTCCACACTCCGTCGATCGCATTGAAGCGGCGCGCCAGTTCCTTCGCCTGCTCGACATACGTCCCCATTCGGTCTTTCCGTAGCTCGTAGTAATAGTCGGCCGGGATGATGTAAGGGTACAGTCCAATCAAATCGCCACCGTACCGCCGTTTCCAAACTCTCGCTTCGGCACAGAATGGTTTCGGTCCCGCTAAGATGGCACCTGCAATACCGCCGATGCCTTTATAGAATGAGACGTAGACGCTATCGAACAACGCACATACTTCCTCCGCTGTCTTCTCATAATATGGGAGCGTCTCGAGGAGGCGCGCTCCATCTAGATGCAGACGAATCCCTCTCTCCCGGCACAAATGACTAATCGCCTCAAGTTCAGCAAATGACGGTAAGTAACCGCCGAGTTCCCGTTGTGGCAACTCAATCAACAGGCAGGCGACATCCGGTAACGCCTTCACTTCGTCGAGCGTCATCAACCGGTCGTCATCCCCAAGCAAAATCGCTTCGAGGTGATGCAACTCCTTCACCCCGTCCTGTTCGTGAATCTCCAAGTGACAGAGCGGATGATAGGCGACGTTTCGATTTCCGGTCTCGTCCGCCCAAATCCGTAAGGCGATCTGTTGTGCCATCGTGCCGCTCGGGAAGAAAATTGCATCCTCCATGCCCAGTTCTTGCGCCATTTTTTGCTCGAACCGCATGATGACCTCGCCCGTCCCATAGTGGTCGCTCACCTGATTCGGGTCGACCTCAGTGAACGCCTGCTGCAAGACGCCGACAGTTCGTTTCCCGTGACCGCTCAGTTGATGCGACGTCTGTTGATATGATGTGCGTAAATCCATGTCATCCCCTCCACAACAAGCCCCCTGTCCGTAGACAGGAGGCTCCCAAGTTAGTCGCGCATGCGGACGATTAATTTGCCGCGCACTTTGCGTGTTTGTAGCTGTTCCAAACCATCTTTTAACCGTTCGAACGGCAAGACGTCCGTGACGAGGTCGTTCAATTCATCCGCCTCGAGCAGCTTCATCATCTCTTCGGCCATATAGGACAAGTTACGGATGGCCCGCTCGTTCTCACTCGCATGGGCCGCACCGAGGGCGACTTCATGAATCGAAGGCGACAGCGTGAACCCTTTCATGTTCGACATGTCAGGTGGACCGGCGATATAAGCGAGCTGTCCGCTGAATGCGAGTCGATCCAAATCGGCCGTCGCCACGTCGCGTCCGACCGTGTTCAAAATCAAGTCGACACCGCGACCGTCTGTCAGTTCCATGATTTTCTCCGTCACATCCTCGACGTTGTAGTCGATGGCGACATCGGCACCGAGCGATGTGACCCAGTCAAAGTTTTCCGGCGATGCGGTTGTGAACACTTTGAGCCCAAGTTTTTTGGCAAGTTGAATCGCGTAACCACCGACTCCGCCCGCTCCGGCGTGGACGAGAATCGTCTCTTTGTCGCGTGTGTTCAACTTCTGCATAATGGCCTCATACGCTGTCATGCCGGCACAGAGGATGGCCGCAGCGGCCTCGTCGCTCACTTCCGGCGGGACGACGGCGCAAGCACGCGCATCGACGACCGCATACTCGGCGAAGCCGCCGTTGTTTCCAAGACTCGTGTGGACGGCGACACGTGAACCGGTAATGATATTGGCGATGCTCGAACCGACTTCGACGACTTCCCCGACCAGGTCGACGCCGAGAATGTGTGGATAGGACCAGTTCGGGTTGCCGTTCGTGCCGACTTTATAGTCGACCGGGTTCAAGGCGACCGCTTCGACTTTGATGAGCAGTTCGCCCGCATCTGGTGTCGGTCGCTCCACCTCACCGATGTGCAGATGTTCTAATCCAGGTTGATCAAGTAGCCAAGCCTTCATGCTCAATACGCTCCTTCCGAATACGTCAGTTCATAGGAATGCGAGTAGATTTCGACGAGGTTGCCGAACGGGTCTTCACAATACACCATCCGGTACGGTTTATCGCCCGGGTAATATTCCCGGATTGGCATCCGTTGTTTTCCGCCATGGGCGACGATTTTCTCGACGAGTCCTTCGATGTCCGGGTCTTGGACGCAATAGTGGAAAATACCCGTCTTCCAAAACTCGAAATTGTTCTCCGGCTTCTCATTGTTCGGGAACTCGAACAGCTCGATGCCAATCTTATCGCCGGTCGACATGTGGGCGATTCTGAAGCTGCCCCAGCCCGGTCCGAACACGTCCGTGCACATGACACCGATCGGCGAGTCGTCTTCGACGACGTCTGATGGTTGCATGATGGTGTACCAGCCCATCACGTCCTCATAAAATTTAACTGCTTCCGTCACACTCGGGACCGATAGTCCGATATGTGAGAATGTACGTGGATATGTCACTGTCATCCGCTCCTTTTTGTTTGCTCAATTTGATGGATAACGATACGATACCTTCATCGCAGCAATAAAAAAAGTACGCACATTCAAGTAACTACCCGAAAGCGAGGCGAATTGAACATGACGACCCCGTTCCCTGTCAATAAGGCGCTCGACATCATCGGCGGTAAATGGCGGCCTCAGGTGTACTGTACGCTCGAGAACGGCCCGCGCCGCTTCTCAGAGATTCAACGCGCCATCCCTGACGTCAGCCGTAAAGTGTTGACCGACCAACTCCGTGAACTCGAACAACTTGGCATGGTCCGCCGCATCGACTATTCGACCGAGAAACAGCTTCACGTCGCATACTCGCTCACCGATGATGCACTCAGCCTACAACCAGCCATGAAGGCGCTCTGCTCTTGGGGCGAGACACACGACGAATAAACCCTCGCCATCCGGCGAGGGTTTTGTCATGCGGCGAATAGACTGATGAGGTTTCCGTCCGGGTCGATGACGATGGCATAACGTTGCCCCCAGAACGCATCCCACGGTTCGCGATGTGAGGCATAGCCGTGCCCGACAATCGCTTCATAGCACGCGTCTAGCTCATTTCGACTATCGCACAAGAAGGCGAGTTCGATCCGGTGCCCCGTCGCCGGTTTCCATTCCCCATACACCGATTCGGCCACTTCGACCGCATCAAAGGCGAGCCGGACACCGCCGTCATCGACCTCAACGTGCGCTTCCCCATCCATCGCTTCCGGAATCGACAGGCCGAGCAGCCGATAAAAATCGAGCGCCCGTTTCATGTCTTCGACGACGATGCCAATCATATCTAGCTTGATTCCCATGTAATCACCTCATTTTCCAAGTTGGTGGTGCTATGATGAGTGTAGCACTACATCTTGCTTGTGAAACGAGGAAATTCAAATGACCCATCAATTCGCTGTCCTGACCCAGCCACAGGCGGAAACAATCGCCTACACGTGGCACTATGAAGGGGATTATTCCTTTTACAAAATGGAGGCCGATCAGGACGATTTGGCCGAATTTTTAGACGTCGAACAGCGTGGACAGTCGGTGTTCGCCATCACGTCTGACGGTGAACTCGTCGGGTTCGTGAGCGTCGCGCAAACGGATGCTGAAACGGTCGATATCGGCCTCGGCATGAAACCCGATTTGACCGGGAACGGGAGCGGACGGACGTTCGTCACATCGATTCTAGACTTCGTCAAAGCGACATACTCGCCTCATCGCATCACCTTGTCCGTCGCCGCCTTCAACGTACGGGCGATCCGTGTCTATGAGACGTGCGGTTTCAAACAGACCGGTTCGTTTCAACAATCGACGAACGGGAGCACGTTCGCCTTCATCCAGATGGAACGTCAAGAAAGTCCTCAGAACCAACCGTTCTGAGGACTTTCCCTATGTGAGCTGTTTCTTTTGGATGTATGACAAACCGAGCGCCGCAATCAAAATCGCCCCTTTGACGATATCTTGGGCATAATACGGCACGTCCCACATCGTCAGTCCGTTCAACAAAATCCCAATCAAGATGGCACCGATCAACGTACCGACGACGTTCGGTCGTCCGGTCCCGAAGACGGCGTAGCCGATGTAGGCGGCTGCGACGGCGTCCATCAAGAGTGGTGCGCCGGCCGATACTTGTCCGGTGCCGATGCGCGACGCCAAAATGATGCCGCCGATGGCCGCGAACAGACCACTCAACACGTAAGCGTACAGCTTAATCCGTGTGACGGCGATGCCGGAGCGGCGGGCCGCCTCGACGTTCGAGCCGACGTAATAAAACTCACGTCCCGTCTTCGAATACGTCAAAAACAGATGGGCCCCGGCGAAGAACAGAAGCATCAAAATGGCGACGAATGGGATTGGGCCGATCGAGCCTTGGCCGATGAAGAGGAACGACGGGATAAAACGTCCCGGTGCCGTCCCTCCTTCAATCGGCATATTGTCGTAAATCGAGAATCCTTTCGTATACGTCAATTGGACCCCGTTGATGACGTACATGATGGCGAGCGTCGCGAGCAAGTCCGGTAACCGGAACTTGATTGTCACGAGTGCGTTCAAGAGCCCGACGAGCACACCGAGCGCAATCGGGACGAGCAAAGCGACGAGCAGTTCTTGACTATGTAACACGAGGCTTGACGCCGCCCCGATTGTTGCAAGGCTCGCCGTCGAGCCGACCGATAAGTCGAATCCGCCGACGATAAGCGAGAACGTCACCCCGAGGGCGAGCAAGGAGACGATTGATACGGATTTGATGATGTCGCTAAAGTTCGCGTACGTCAAAAACTGGTCGTTCGTCACACCGAAGACGGCGATGAGTGCGAGAATCGCGAACAGCGTCCCATATTGACCGATGCCACTGAAGCGTTTCGTGCGTTGTTTTAAGACGAGTTGGGCCATGTTAGACGCCTCCTTTCTGTTGCCAACGGCCGCGGTCGAGCCAGAGCGTCCGGTTGGCGACCAATTCTAATTCATGCGGTTCGCTCGATGTGAAGATGACGGTTTTCCCGTCTTTGGCGAGGCGGGTGACGAGTTCATAAATGTCCCGTTTCGCCGTCACGTCGACGCCTTTCGTCGGTTCGTCGAGCAGATAGACGTCCCGGTCCTCGAGAAGCCATTTGCTGAGGACGATCTTCTGTTGATTCCCCCCGCTCAGCTCCCGGACCGGTTGCCCGACCTGGTCGTATTTCACTCGCAGCGAGGCCAATACATGTGTGATCGCGTTCGCCTTCCCTTCAATCGCGAGGACGTTCCGTTCAATCGAATCGTCGAGGAAAAGCCCCTGTTTCCGGCGTTCTTCTGGTACGAGGGCAAATCCGGACCGGACCGCCTGACGCGGTTCACGAATCTTGAGCGGTTTCCCGTCCAACGTCACTTGTTGTTCGACACCAGAGAGACCGAATAGCGCCTCAATCAACTCCGTCTTCCCGCTCCCGGTGACGCCGCCGATGCCGACGACTTCGCCTTTATACGCCGTGAACGAAAGCCTCGTCCCGAACGTCGGTAACGTGAGGTCTGCCTGAATCCGGATCTCGGTTTCAGGAACGGCTTTCTCTACCGCCTCTGCCATGTCGGATCCGCTCAAATACGTATGGATATCCCGTTCTGACAACGCCTGAAACGGCCCTTCGTAAGCGATGCGCCCATCCCGGAGGAACGTCGTCGTCGTGGTGATAAGCGACAGTTCGTCCGATCGATGGGTGATGAGAAGAATGCCGACGTCCTCTGCTGCGAGCGACTGCAGTAATGTGAGCAGTGCCGCCGCATCATCCGTCGACAAGGCGGCCGTCGGTTCGTCGAGCAAGAGGTAGGCCGCATCACTCGCGAGCGAACGGGCAATCAAGACACGTTGTTTGACACTGAGCGGGAAACGCCCGACCGGTTCGGTCACGTCAATCTCTAGCCCGACACGTTCCAAGTAGGCAGCCGCTCGCTGTTTTAGTTCGCGAGGACGAATCCGCTCGACCGCCTGCCACGGCACGACGTTCTCATAAATCGGTAAATCGAGATAGAGCGCGTCATCGACTTCTTGCGACACCGTGATGACCCCGCGGCGAATCGCCTCGGCCGGTGTGAATGTGACCGCCGTTTCGTCGAGCTCGACCGTCCCGGACGTCGGGATGATGGCGCCACTCAACAGCTTCACGAGCGTACTCTTTCCGGCCCCGTTCAATCCAAGCAATCCATGAATCTCGCCACGTCGGAGCGTGAAGCTGACATCGTCGAGCACGGTGACGTCGCCATAGCGTTTCGTGACGCGTTCGAGCCGTAACATCAGTCCGTCCCTTTCATCCAGTCCGACCAGGCCGCGTCTGATGCGCCCCAGTTCGGGACGTATTGGCCGAGGTCGTCCATCGTCACTTTCTCGTCCGGCAAGACGTCACGGTCGACGAGATATGGGTCGACCGAATGAATCGACGGCGTCTCTTCACCCGCTAATTTTTGATACGCGTAACGGACTTGGATGCGTCCGATTTCAGCCGGGTCGGTCGCCGCCGTCACTTTCCACGGGCTGCCGTCCTCTTGCATGAGTTGAAGGTCTTCGTCACTCAAATCGATGCCATAGACGTCGATTTCATCGCGTCCGGCCTGTTTGATGGCACGGCTCGCCCCTTTGGCGAACTCGTCCCACATCGCGAATACGGCATCAATCTCGCCTTCCGGATATTTCTTCAAAATTGCTTCCATCTGGCTCTGTGTGTCGAGCGCCGTATTGTTCGTCGCCGAACCGAACTTGGCGACTTCCGTAATGCCCGGATAGCGTTTCAAGAACGCATCGTAAATCGTGTGGCGTCGTTCCATCGGTGTGAAGCCACCGACCCAAATCGTGACGATGTTGCCTTCGCCGTCCAAATCTTCAGCGAGTGCCTTGAGCGAACGCCAGGCGAGCGAATAGTCGTCCTGGTCGATGACCGTTACGCCTTCGTTCGTCAAATCGTTGTCGAACGCGACGACTTGGATGCCTTTGTCGAGTGCGCGTTGGACCGGTTCTTTCAATGCATCGGCGCGGCCATGGTCAATCAAGATGACATCGACGCCTTGCGTCGTCGCCGTGTCGACGTAGCTCGCCATCTTCGACAGATCGTTGTCAGCGTTGTACACTTTCACGTTGCCGCCGAACGATTCGACTTGTTCCGTCACCCCATTGATATACTGCGACGAGAACGTCCCAATCGACATTTGCATAATCAAGGCGACGTCGATTTCTTTCGGCAACGTCCCGTTCGAGACCGAGACGGGCTTGGTCTCTGCCGTCTTCTCGACCGGCTTCGATGGGGCCGCTTGCTCGTTCGTGCAACCGACGAGCGCCAAGACGAATGTGAATAACAAAATCAATAGTTTTTTAGACATGAATCGTTCCCCCTACATGATGTGTGATGGTGGCTTCTGTCGGTCCGAACACCCCCGCCTCGGTGATGAGTCCGGTGATGAGGTCGGGCGTCGTGACGTCGAACGCCGGATTGAAGACGGTGATACCGACAGGCGCCGTCGGTTGACCGCCGATATGTGTCACTTCTGACGGATTCCGCTCCTCGATTTCAATCGTGTCATCCGCCGTCAAATCGAACGTCGAATGCGGCGCCGCGACATAGAACGGAATGCCGTAATGTTTGGCGAGGACGGCGAGCTGCAACGTCCCGATTTTATTGGCGACGTGACCCGTCCGTGTGATACGGTCGGCTCCGACGATGATGGCGTCGACTCGTTTTGACTGAATCGTCCAAGCCGCCATATTGTCCGTGATGAGCGTCACGTCGATATCGGCCCGATCGAGCTCCCAGACGGTGAGGCGTGCCCCTTGCAGGAGCGGTCGCGTCTCACAGGCGAAGACGTTGAAGGATACGCCACGTTCTTTTCCGACGTAAAACGGTGCGAGCGCCGTGCCGTAACGCGATGTCGCGATGGCACCGGCGTTGCAAATCGTCAATACGTTCCCCCCGGCCGGCAACACCGTCAGTGCATGCTCGCCGATGGCCCGGTACGTATCGACGTCCCGGTCGTACAAAGCGATGGCGCGGCGTTTGATTTCCTCGGCAATCGCCTCAAAATCATCCCCGACATTTAAATCAAGGAGCGATTCAATCACGTTTTGCAGATTGACCGCTGTCGGCCGGGTCGCAATCAAGCGGCGTCCGACGAGGTCGAGCCGACGCGTGAAGTCCGGGTCATCGACTAACCGTCCCGCTTCTTTGGCGAGGACGAACGCCCCGAAGTAAGCGATGGCCGGTGCGCCGCGGACTTGGAGCGTCTCGATGGCATGTTCGGCCTGTTCAAGCGTCTCGATTGTCACGTAACGCTCTTCATGCGGCAACAACGTCTGGTCCAATACGATGAGTTCGTCTGTCTGTGAATGGAAACGGATGTTTTGGACCGTCATACGCGCACCCCCGACAGGAGTGTCACCAAGTCGTCAATCGATTCGACGCTGTGTCGTTCTTTAATGAGCGCCGTCCCGAGGGCGAGCGCGTCACGTTTTCGTTCGAGCCGCGTCGCTTCCGGCAATGTCTCGAGATCGGCGACACCGGCCAGTCCGACGGCACGGCGAATGAGTTCGCAACCGGCGTAGCCGATCGTGTCGCTGAAGACCGTCCGCAACAACTCGTCGACGAAACCATCCGTATTGAATGGCTCGACGGCGCGCTCAAAATTAGCCCGAAACGTCTTCTCGAACGTCTCCCACACCGTCAAGACGTCCGTGAAACGCTCGAAGCGTTTGAGCGGGTCATAGAACGTCGACAGCGTCAAATGGGCGATGATTTGGCCGAGGTCGAAGCCGAACGGTCCGTAAAATGCGAACTCTGGATCGATGATTTTCGTCTCTTGTTGAGTCGCGAAGATGCTGCCCGTATGTAAGTCTCCATGCAGGAGTGCCTCATGTTTCGTGACAAACCCGACTTTCAATTTCGTCACCTCGATCTTGAGCGCCTGGTCTTGCCAAAGGCGTTCGACATCTGCTCGCAGCGCCGTCTCGATGTTGTTCGACTCCGCGTCTTTGAACGGATCGGTGAAGATGAGCTTCTCGGTGATGTCACACAGTTCCGGGTTGTAATAGTCACGTTCAATCCGCTTCTTCGCGATCGGTCCAGCTGCGTAATCCGACGTCGCAAACAGCGTCTCGCCCAAAAATTCACCGACATGACGGGCGAGTTCCGGGTAGCTCTCCCCGTTCAAATAGCCGGTGCGGACAATCTCATAATCAGATAGATCTTCTATAATCGTGTAAGCGAGTGTCCGGTCGCTGCCAAGGACAGCCGGGACGAACCGAGGCGCGACAGTCGCAAACTCACGGAGTGCCAACTGTTCAATCCATGCCCGCTCGAGCGTGAGCGGCCAGCTCTCACCGACGACTTTGGCGTATGGGAGCGCTTGTTTGACGATCAGGCGCTGTTCGCCTTGGCGAATCCGAAACACGAGATTCAAGTTGCCGTCCCCGATCTCCTCGCACTCGGCGATTCCTTCTTGCAAGTATCCTAATTGACGGACGTGCTCGACGACGGTCTGTTCTGTAAATGGTTGATATGACATGATGTTTTCCCCTTCCTGTACGTTGCCCACAAAAAAAGCCCCTTTCTCCGCGAGAAAGAGGCACAGCCAAAATGGTTGTTCCTCTCATCTGTCAGACATTCGTCTGGTGGATGTAGCACCGTGCCTAGTGGTCGGTTGCTGCGGCGTCATCGGGCCAATTCCCTCTGCCAACTCGCGATAAGAGTGTGTTATTCGATTCGGTGAACTTATGTGATGAATATTACGGACTCGACGTCACGATTGTCAACGTCATTTTCTCGACGCAACTCCGTCTTTTTTTGTGCATATATGGAAACAACTTCCCAAAATATTTTTTTTGGAAAAAAAGGAATTGACGACGTGATGATTCTGTGCAAAAATTCAATTAAATTTCACAACTTCAAATCACATTCTTATCAAGAGCAGACGGAGGGACGAGCCCGATGATGTCGCAGCAACCGACCAGAGATGGCACGGTGCTAATTCTTGCAGCGAAAGCTGAGAGATAAGAGTTCATTTTTTATGATGACCTCTTGCCTCGGCATGGGGTCATTTTTTGTTTGCCTGGAAGGAGGAACCATATGAGTATCACTGCCACATATGAAATCAAACGAACGGACGCGGTCGCGACCGTCGCCGACAAAATCGCCCTCGAGCTGACGGTCGGTACTTGGACGGAGCTGCCTCACTTAGAGCAAGAGCAGTTACAGGCGTACCGGGGTGAGGTCGTGTCGACCACACATACGGATACGACGAGCCGCTTCACAATCCGCTACCCGTTACATAATGTCAGCCCTGACTTTTCATCCATCTTGACGACGACGTTCGGGAAACTGTCCCTCGACGATTCGATTCGGTTAATCGATTTGACGTTGCCCGAGACGCTCGCCCCTCATTTCAAAGGCGCCAAGTTCGGGGTCACTGGAATTCGCGAGTTACTCGGTGTTCATGATCGCCCGCTCGTCATGAGCATCTTCAAAGGTGTCATCGGCCGTGACCTCGCGTTTCTCGAGCAGCAACTCCGCGATCAGTTCGCCGGAGGCATCGATATCGTCAAAGACGACGAGATTTTATACGACAACCCGCTCACCCCATCGCTCGAACGGGCCCGGATCGGAGCGGACGTCATTCAAGCCCACTTCGAGGCGACCGGGAAACGTGTCCTCTACGCCATCACGCTGAGCGGCCCCGTGTTCGGTCTACGTGACCAGGCGCTCCGTCTTATCGAGGCAGGTGCGACAGCGCTCCTGTTCAACGTCTATACGTACGGTCTCGACGCACTGCGCGAACTTGCGAACGATTCAGACATACGCGTCCCCATCTTGGCACATCCGGCCTTTGCCGGCGCCTTGACCGGATCAATCAGTCATTCGCTCTTACTCGGTAAACTCCCACGCCTCGCCGGGGCCGATTTAACGCTCTTCCCGTCTCCGTACGGCTCCCTCGCGACACCGCGTGACGAGGCGTTCACGATTCGTGACCAGAGCGCCGAACCGCATTGGTCGAAACCGATTTTACCGGTCCCGTCAGCCGGGATTCATCCAGGACTCGTCGCCGATATCATTCGTGATTTCGGGACGGATGTCGTCATCAACGCCGGCGGTGGCATTCACGGACACCCGGACGGCGCAGCCGCCGGGGCTCGTGCTTTCCGACAAGCGATCGCTCACGTTCTCGGCCAAACCGAAGGACAGACGGACGAGCTCGATACCGCGTTGAAGGCGTGGGCGTCACGATGACGGTCCATATCCTCTGCGACTTCGACGGGACGATCACGGCGGAAGACAATATTATCGCGTTGATGAAGGCGTTCGCCCCGCCGGCTTGGGTCGAGTTGAAAGATGCGGTCCTCGAGCAACGGATTTCGATTCGCTCCGGTGTCGGTCAACTGTTTCAACTATTGCCGAGCGCAGATGCCCCGGCCTACCGTGATTATTTGTTGGAGCGCATCACGCTCCGCCAAGGGTTCCCGGCATTTTTAGAAGAAGTTCGGGCCCATGGCTGGAAGTTTGACGTCGTCAGCGGCGGGATGGACTTCTTCGTGCAGCCGGTCTTGGACGGGCATGTCGCCCCCGAGCATATCTACTGCAACGTCGCCGACTTCTCCGCTGAGACGGTCACCGTCGCTTGGCCACACGCTTGCGATGAACAATGTACGAACGATTGCGGCTGTTGCAAGCCGACGCTCGCTCGTCGCATCGTCAATCCCGCCGACCGCTTGATCGTCATCGGCGACTCAGTGACCGACTTCGAGGTCGCGAAGCGTGCCGACTTCGTCTACGCACGAGGTCAACTCATCACGCTCTGCGAAGCGGCAGGCATCCGTTACGCACCGTTCGAGACGTTTGACGACATCACCCATCACTTGAAGGAGGTGGTCGTATGAGCCTTGCGACACGTTGGCTTGAACTCGCCGACATTAAAGACGAACTCGCCGCCCGCGACTGGTTCCCCGGAACGAGTGGGAATTTGGCGATTCGCGTTTCCGACGATCCGCTCGAATTTCTCGTCACGGCGAGCGGACGCGATAAACGAAAACGAACACCGGAAGACTTTGTTCACGTCGATGCGGCCGGACGCTTGATCGGCGAACAGACAGGAAAACCATCCGCCGAGACGCTGCTCCACGTTGAAGTGTTCAATCGGACGGACGCGACGTGTTCGCTCCATGTCCATACGGTCGACAATAACGTCATCTCCGAGCTCCATGCTGCCACCGGCGAAGTCGTCTTCACCGGCCAAGAGATCATCAAGGCGCTCGGCTACTGGGACGAGGACGCGGTCGTTCGCGTGCCAATCATCGAAAACCATGCGGACATCCCGACGCTCGCGGCCGCCTTCGCCCCTCACATCCACGCAAGCGCCGGTGCCGTTCTCATCCGCAATCATGGTATCACCGTCTGGGGCGAGACCCCGGACGCGGCCAAACGCTATTTAGAGGCTTACGAATTTTTGTTCAGCTATACATTAAAACTACGCGCCCTAGGCGTCCATTCATAAGGAGGAACCAACCATGGCAACTGTCTATTTCCAACAAACCGAAGAGCGTTACGTCGATCAAACTGAAGTGAGTGCCTTTTTAGAGTCTCGCGGGATTCTGTACGAACAGTGGGACATCACAAAGCTCCCGGAAAACCTGCAAGAGAACTATCAGTTGACGGACGAGGACAAACAAGCGATTTTGTCGACGTTCCGTGACGAGATTCGCGACGTGTCGGAGCGACGTGGCTATGAGACGGCAGACGTCATCTCGTTGTCGGATGCGACGCCGAACTTGGACGAACTGCTCGTCAACTTCCAAAAGGAACATCACCACACAGATGACGAGGTCCGCTTCATCGTCAGCGGCCATGGCATCTTCGCCATCGATGACGCCGAACGTGGCTATTTCAACATCGAGCTCAACCCAGGCGACCTCATCTCGGTGCCGGTGAACACACGCCACTACTTCACGCTCCAAGACGACCGCAAAGTCGTCGCCGTCCGGATTTTCGTGACGACCGAAGGCTGGGTGCCGATTTACGAGAAGCAAGACGTGACAGCATGAAAAATGGTCTCTCGCCCAAAGGTGAGAGACCATTTTTTTAATGTTTGGCAGCGGCTGTCGGTTTTGAAGAGAACCAACCCCATACCGCGATACCGACCATGACCGACCAGAAGAACACGGTCCACGCCGTCGAGTGGACGAATCCGTCCGGAAGACCCATGAATTCGAACGGTGTGCCGGCAATCAATTTCTTGAAGCCAGGGTGTTCAAGCACGAGCACCGTCAACTTCACACCGACCCAGCCGACGATGATGAAAGCAGCTGTTTCGAGTGATGGGCGTTGATGCAACAGTTTGACGAAAATTCGAGCAGCGAAACGCATCAAGATGACCCCGATGAGTCCACCTGTCAAGACGACGAAGAACTGACCAGAGTCGATCCCACCGATTTCACCGAGACCGAGTGGCGGCAAGCTGACCGCGAGCGCGACCGCTGCGAGAATCGAATCGACCGCGAAGGCGATGTCGGCAAACTCGACTTTAGCAACCGTCCACCAGAATTCTTTCTTCGTGACCGGCTTCTCTGTGACAGCCGTCTCTTCTTTCGCCTCAGCAGCGAGATCTTGTTTCGGCTCTAGCTTGCGGGCCTTATAGGTCATATACAGATGTCGTGCACTCATTCCGATCAAGTAAAGCGCACCGAGCGCCTGGACTTGCCAGACGTTGATCAAGAATGAGATTAGGAACAATGCGATGAAGCGGAAAACGAACGCTCCAAGCAAGCCGTAAAATAGTGCCTTCTTCTGTTCCGTCCGCGGCAAGTGCTTGACCATAACCGCCAAGACGAGTGCGTTGTCTGCAGAAAGTAGCCCTTCTAGACCGACGAGTACGACAATGATCCAGGCGTACTGCAGGATTAACTGCCAATCCATTAAAACATCCCCTTTTTCTGTTGTGTTCCTTCATATTTAACAGTGATCTATTTTTTAAGTTCACAGGAACATTTTATTCCCGATTTAACACGAAATCAATCTTCTTTTCTTCAATTGCTGAAGTTTTTTTATTTATGAGGACATGCAAAGCACGTTCAAAGCATGTTCAGAGAGCAAAATGGTACCCGGTCGATGTACATTTCGTGATAAAATCCTAACAAGAACGAGTGGCAGTCATTTGCCCTCTCAAAAAAGGAGAATCCGATTATGTCTACAAGCCATGTCGCTTTACCTACTAAAGCAGAACGACATAAATTATTCGGTTCGGTCCCGCCCATCAAAGGCACGAAACCAACTGAAAAAGATAAAATGGTCGATCTACAAAACACACCAAAAAACTTCTTGTTCGCGCTTGACAGCGTCGGCATCTCAAACGTCAAACACCCAGTCAACATCGAGACGCCAGACGGCATCCAAGCGACGGTCGCCACGTTCGAGTTGACGACTTCGCTCGTCCAAGACCGTAAAGGCATCAACATGTCACGTCTGACAGAACAGCTCGACGCGTACCACACGCAAGGCTGGACGTTATCGAACCGCTCGCTCATCGAGTTCGCGCAAGAACTCGCCGAGCGCATGGAACAGACGGAAGGTCAATTGACGGTCCGTTACCCATGGTTCTTCAGCCGGAAAGCCCCGGCCACAGGTCTCAGCGGTCTCATGAATGCGGACGTCATGCACAACGTGACGTACAACCTCGAGACAGGGATGGCAAGCGTGACGGTCGGTCTCGTCATCAACGTGACAACGCTCTGCCCATGCTCGAAAGAAATCAGCGAGTACAGCGCCCACAACCAACGCGGCTACATCACGATTGAAGCCGGTCTCGATGAAGCATCGCTCGACGGTTTCGACTGGCGTCTCGCGCTTCTTGAGGCAGCTGAGTCGAACGCATCGGCCCCGCTTCACCCTGTCTTGAAACGTCCGGATGAGAAGCGTGCCACGGAAATCGCGTACGAGAACCCGCGTTTCGTCGAAGACATGGTCCGCTTGATCGCGGCTGACTTGTATGAAATGAAACAAGTCGTCAACTTCTTCGTCGAATGCCGCAACGAAGAGTCGATTCATCAGCACGATGCGATTGCCTCAATCACATTCGATAAGCGCGATAACTAAAAACGAGTGAAGCCTGTGCGGGCTTCTGGGCTAACCTAAATTTTTGAGACAATATAAAAACACCTTCGCAGTGGTACACTTTAAAAAAGTGCTAGCATCGGAGGTGTTTTTGCGTGGGCAAAAACGTATATTCAAGTGAAGTGAAATGGGCA
>NZ_JACSLT010000005.1:0-267597 GCF_018618275.1 Exiguobacterium sp. s194
GTCAAGTTCAACTCGTTAAGCGACTATGAAGTGCGTGAGCGGGTGAATAATTACTTAACTTACTACAACGAAGAACGTATCCAAGAAAAATTAGGCTACCTCACACCGATAAAATATGGTGTGGCGGCAGCCTAATCAAGGTGTTTTTATTAGTGTCTCATATAGCTAGGTCAGTCTAAACACCATCTTTTTTTTAGAAATATCGCTTGCGCCACAAAATGTAAAAGGCGAGGCTTGAGAAACCGATCATCATCGTAATGGCGAACACGAAGCCGATCGGTTGTCCTTCCCACGGCACTTGGACGTTCATCCCGAATATTCCAGAGATCATCGTCGGAATACTTAGTACGATCGTGATCGAGGCCAAGAACTTCATGACGAAGTTGACGTTGTTCGAGATGATCGAACCGAAGGCGTCCATCTTGATGCTGATGATATCGTTATAAATCGACGCCATCTCCATCGCCTGACGGTGCTCGACGAACACGTCTTCGAGCAACTCCTCGTCTTCCTCGTGCTTCTCGAGACTCGGTGTCTTGACGATGCGGTCGAGGACGCTGTCGTTCGCTTTGAGCGACGTCATGAAGTAGACGAGCGACTTCTGTAAGTTCATCAATTGAAAGATTTCCTGATTTCGCATCGAACGTTGCAACTCTTGCTCGAGCTCGTCCATGCGCCGATCGATTTGGCGAAGGAAGCGCAAGTACGTCATGCTGACTCGGTGCAAAATCTGAAAGACGAACCGGCTCCGGTAGTTCGTCCGGAACAAACGGGCTTTTCCGTTGGCGAACAAATTGAGCACGTCGAGGTCACGCGAACAGACGGTGATGAAGTGTCGTCCCGTGACGATAATCCCAAGTGGAATCGTATTATAGGCGCGTCCTGTGTCGTCTTCTTCCACATATGGGACGTCAATGATCATGAGGAGGCCCTCATCATCTTTTTCAAATCGTGGTTTTTCTTCAATATCAAGCGGGTCGTAGACGAAATCTTCAGGAATGCCGGAGGCGGCGATGACTTGATCGGCCTCATCTTTGGTCGGATTGACGAGTTGAATCCAGCTCCCTTTGTCAAAGTCTTCGATTTCGTCGACACGCCCAGATGCGTCGGTACGGTAAATCGTTAGCATAATGTTCCTCCTACCTTAGCTCAACCTAATTATAGGTAGGCGAATGGGAGAGTGCAATCGGAAAAGGAGGAGTTTTTTTGTTTTTTCTCGAAAACATGCTACAGTGGGTAGGAATGTTAGTAGGATTGAAGCAAAGGAGGGATGGAGTTGTCACAAACGCCCCATAATGCTCTGTTTAACGAAGAAAAGTTGGCGGAGCTCCATCAAATCGCTAGCGGAAATAAAGATTTCTTAAAAAAGATTGCCGAGACATATATCCGCCAATTCGAGGCGAAATTCCCGGAATTGAGACGCATGGTGCTGGAACGAAACCATGAACAAATCGAACAGCTCGCCCACTTGTTGAAAGGGGCCTCCTATTCTGTCGGCCTCGACGAGACGGCCGCCCGGTTCCAACAGCTCGAAGTGGCTGGAGAGACGAACGAGACCGAAAACCTCGAACCGATTCTCGACGACATCGAAGCCGATATGCGCCGCTTCGACCAAGAATGGGAAGCGCGCTTGAATGCATTATCATAAATAAAACGGGATTTCGCCGCAAGGCGAAGTCCCGTTTTTCGGATTAGGCTAAAAATTCGTCGAGTGTGGCAATCAACATGCCAATCTCTGGCTTCGTGATTTGGGCGTTCGCTCCGACCGCGTCGCCTTTATGTTTCAAGTCGTCCGAGATGAGCGAAGAGAAGATGATAATCGGCAGGTCGGCGAAACGATCCATCTCACGGAGTCGTTTTGTCAAATGCAAACCGTCCATTTGCGGCATCTCGATATCGGTGATCAGCAAGTCACAATGGACGTCGCTCTGTTCGAACGCATCGAGCGCTTCCTTCCCGTTATTGAAAATCGTCGTGTTGAAATAGCCGGCGTCATCGAGCGTATCGATGATGAGCGTCCGCAACATCTCCGAGTCTTCCGCGATCCAGACGTGTTTGTTCGAGCGCTCCCGGGCACCGAGTCGTTTGACCGATTCACGGGCCATGATGTCTTTACGGGACAGTTCGAGGGCGATGCGCTCGTAGTCAAGAAGGATGATCATCTGGTCGCCTGTCTTGACGACCCCGTTCGTGATTCCTTGCATGCCGCGTGCGAGATCAGACGGCGTGTCGATCTGTTCCCAAGAGATACGCTTAATCTCTGTCACTTGATCGACGCGGAGCACCGATTTCTCTCCGTTAAACTCACAGACGATCAAGCGATCGTTGTCTCCGACGTCACGCGGATGTCCGATGACCATCGGTAAATCGATGACCGTCATGACCTCACCGCGGAGCTCAATCAATCCCATGATTGCTTCCGGAGTGCCCGGGAGCGGAGTGAGGGGAAGCATCGTGATGATCTCACGTACCTTCATGACGTTAATCCCGAAAATGAACGGGCCTGACTGGAAAATGACGATCTCTAATTCGTTCGTGCCTGCCTCAAGTAAAATATTATGATCCATGCTCACTGGTGGTCCCTCCTAGTTCACGTACTCTCATCTCTTCTATCGGTCGATTTGATGAACATCTTCAGTTGAAAGTGGCAAAGTCGAGGCGGAATTGACAAAAAATTGACGAGTAACCGTTTACATTACATAAACTGAATCTTTATAGTTGTTCAACCGATTTGATTTTGCATACAATGGGGGTGGCAACGAGATATCAAAGCTTACTCAGGAGGCAGATAGAGATTATGAGTATGAACACGTATCCATATTTAATTAATGGACAATGGCAGGAATCGACAACGAACGAAACAATCGAACTCGTTTCACCTTATACAGATGAAGTCGTCGGGCACGTCCAGGCGATGTCTCGCGACGAAGTCGACGAGGCGATTCACGGCGCGAAAAGCGCACAACAGGAATGGGCGGCGCTTCCGGTCAACAAGCGTGCCGAACTGTTGTACGCTTGGGCGGACAAACTCGAAGAACGCGTTGATGAGATCGGTCAAATCATCATGCGCGAAGTCGGCAAGAACTTGAGCGACGCGAAGAAAGAAGTCGTCCGGACGGCGGAAATCATCCGCTATACGGCCGAAGAAGGTCTTCGCTTCACGGGCGGGTTCATGCAAGGGGACTCATTCCCTGGCGGTTCGAAGAACAAGATGGCAATCATCAAGAAAGAAGCTCTCGGTGTCGTCCTCGCGATTTCACCATTCAACTACCCGGTCAACTTGGCAGCAGCCAAAATCGCACCGGCGCTCATCACAGGTAACGCGGTCGTCTTCAAACCGGCGACACAAGGTGCCATCAGTGGTGTGAAGATGATCGAGGCACTCCAAGATGCAGGTCTTCCAAGCGGTCTCTTGAACCTCGTCACAGGGCGCGGGTCGGTCATCGGTGACTACTTGACGTCACACCCTGGCATCGACATGATCACGTTCACGGGCGGTACCGGGACAGGTCAACACTTGTCGCAACAAGCATCGATGGTACCTGTCGTGCTCGAACTTGGCGGGAAAGATCCGGCGCTCGTCCTCGAAGACGCAGACCTCACGCTCGCGGCTGATCAAATCGTCAGCGGGGCATTCTCGTATTCAGGACAACGCTGTACGGCGATTAAGCGCGTATTCGTGCTCGAGCACCAAGCAGACGAACTCGTCGGCATGTTGAAAGAGCGCGTCGAGAAGCTCACGGTCGGGTCACCGGTCGATAACAGCTTCATCGTCCCACTCATTGACAAGAAGTCGGCGGATTACGTCCAAGGCTTGATTGACGATGCCGTCAACAAGCAAGCGACGGTCGTCCACGGAAACGAGCGCGACGGCAACCTCTTGCACCCGACGCTCCTCGACCACGTCACACGTGAAATGCGTGTCGCTTGGGAAGAGCCGTTCGGACCAGTCTTGCCGATCATCCGCGTCAACTCGCTCGACGAGATGATTGAACTCACGAACGAGTCTGAGTTCGGTCTTCAAGCGAGTGTGTTCACGCAAAACGTGAACAGCGCCTTCACGGTCGCCGACAAGCTCGACGTCGGTACGGTCCAAGTGAACGGCCGCACGGAACGTGGCCCAGACCACTTCCCGTTCATCGGCGTGAAACAGTCAGGCCTCGGTGTTCAAGGGATTGGACGCAGCCTCGAGACGATGACACGAGATAAAGTCACGGTCATCAACCTATAAGACATCGGAGAGGAGAAATCCTCTCCTTTTTTTGTGTGATTGAAATCCATTCTTATCGACAGGTATAATGAGTGAAGATAGGTGGAAGGGGTTGTGGGGACGTGGCGAACTGGATTTCAAGCCAACTGGCAAGACTCGATATACCGACGCCGTTCGAGGTCGGCAACGTAAACGTTTATGTCGTCGAACACATGAACCGTTTCTTTATGGTTGATTGCGGACCGGATACGGAAGAGGCGTGGGCCTCATTGACGACACAACTGGCCGAGCTCGAGTTGACGCTCGCGGATATTGATTTTTTATTTTTGACGCACCATCATGCCGACCATGCGGGTCAGGCGTGGCGTCTGCGTGACGCCTCGATTCCCGTCTACGGACATGAGAAGCTCGTTCGCTATTTAGAACAGACACCGAACTTCATCAAACGGGGCAACCAGTTTTTGCACGATCTGGCGCACTGGTTCGGGACCCCGGAGACGATTGTGAACAAATTGCCCGATTATCGGGAGGCACTGCGCTGGATCGGTCCGACGACTGTGACGATGACATTCGAGGATGGACAGGACGTGACGAGCGACGGGGCGTGGAAGACGATCCATCTGCCTGGGCATGCGAGTGACCAGCTCGGACTGCTCGGTCCAGGTGGCGTGTTAATCGCGGGCGACCATTTAATCGATGCGGTCGAACCGAACCCGCTCATCGAGCAGCCGTACGAAGAGGAAGGGTTCGCTTCGCCGGTCGTCCTGTATCTCGATTCACTGCGGAAACTGCAGTCGGTCGACTTGAAGCTCGTCGTGAGCGGGCATGGGGAACCGATTCACAAACCGCGTCCATTGATTGAGGCCCGCATCGCTCAGCGCTATGAGCGAAGTGAACTGCTCCTGAACGACTGGGTGGACGGCTTGAGCGTGTTCGATTGGTCGATGCGCCTGTATGGACGCAAGATGCGGCGGGCGATGCCGCTCGTCTTCAGTGAGGTGTTCGCCCGGTTGACATTGCTCGAGGAACGTGGGCGCGTCGTCAAACAGTTGACGGATGGAAAATGGATTTATGTGAGAGTGGAGGACATCGTAGAATGAGACATATTGTCATCACGGGTGCGTCGAGCGGCTTTGGGGCCGCGCTGGCGCATTCTTTTTATGAGTCGGGTGCCCGATTGACGTTGATTGCACGGAACGAGGAGCGGTTGCGCGAACTCGGACAGAAGTTATCGGCCGATTGGATGGTGGCCGACGTCTGTACCGACTATGACACGCTCGTGGCCCAAGTCGAACGTACATATGGAGCAATCGACGTCTGGGTGAACAATGCCGGAATCGGCGAGTTCGACCGGGTCGTCGATCAAACGACCGACGTCATCGAGGAGACGATGCGCTTGAACGCGATCGCACCGATGTTGCTCGCGCGTGATTGTGCGCGAACGATGCGCCGTGGCAGTACGATCATCAACGTCTGCTCGCAAGCGGCAAAAGTCCCGACCCCAAAATCGGCCGTCTATGCCGGATCGAAAGCGGCGCTGCTCCAGTTCTCGAACGCGCTCCGGTTGGAACTGAAGCCGGCTGGGATTCATGTATTGACCGTCAACCCGGGACCGATTGCGACGCCGTTTTTTCTCCGGGCCGACAAGAGTGGACGTTACGAAGCGAGTGTGAAATCGATTATGCTCGATCCCGATCGTCTCGCGAAACGCGTCGTCGCAGCATGTGAGGCGTCGAAACGTGAAGTGAACGCCCCGTGGTGGATGGAACTTGGCGCGAAACTGTACGCAATGTGCCCGGTCATGTTCGAACGGCTCGCAAAACGGGGATTTGACAGAAAGTAAATGCGTCAACATAGAGAAAAAAAGGGGGAGACACGATGCGCCGATTGAAACAGTTTGGCTTGATGCTGTCACTCATCTTCCTCGCTGCCTGCGGGACGACGCGCGCCGAAATCGCACCGACGTTCGAACAGGCGGCCGAAGAAGCGAAACAGTCGACGGTCAATTTTTATATGTGGGGAGGCGATGACGGCATCAATCGCTATATCGATGAGTATGTCGCGCCCCGCCTGAAAGAGACGTATGACGTGGAGTTGAACCGCGTCCCGATGGACACGGCTGAATTCGTGCGTCAATTGTCGCTCGACAAGCGGGCGAATCGAGAAGAAGGAACGATCGACCTCGTGTGGATCAATGGAGACAATTTCCGTAACGCTGCCGAGGCGGATTTGTTGCAGGGTGACCTGCTCGACAAAATCCCGAACGCCAAGTTATTGAACGAGGAAGCGCAAGCGACCGATGCGGGAACTCCGACGAACGGGCTCGAAGTCGCTTGGGGGAACGTGCAGTTCGTCATGCACTATGATGCGGACAAAGTCAAAAATCCGCCGACGACGTTCGACGAATTACATCGTTGGACCGAAGAAAATCCTGGCCGTTTCACGTATCCTGAAGTGACAGACTTCACAGGAAACGCGTTCGTCCGCCATCTGCTCTACGCCGAGTATGGGACTGAGGCCGGTGACGGTGAGATTCCAAACGAGTTCTGGGAGAAGCTTGCGGCGTGGTCGCCGACCCTATGGAAACAAGGGACGACGTATCCGAAATCGCTGGCCCAGCTCGACCAGTTGTACGCCGCGGGTGACGTCTGGATGACGATGGGCTTCAATGAGCGCCGCGCCGAGGCAGAACGCAATGACGGCGTGTTCCCGAGCGGCACACGGTCGCTCGTGCTCGAGCATTCGATTGCCTCGACGCACTTCCTCGCCGTACCGTTCAATGCCAAAAATCCGAACGGTGCCCTCGTCGTCATCAATGAGTTACTGTCACCGGAAGCCCAGCTCGCCAAACAAGACGCGACATACTGGGGGGACGGGACGTCGCTTGATTTGACGAAACTCGATGCGGCCGACCGTGACGCTTTCTTGAAGCTCGATGAGGGTGTCACTTATCCCGATCCGGAACGTCTCGCCGAACGATCGATTCCCGACTACGGGCCGGCCGTGATTGACGCGATTCGCGAGGAGTGGGACCGTGTCGCGCAGTAGTCTCTGGCTCAGTTTGTTCGTTCTGGCCTTGCCGTTCACCGGTGTCGCCTTCTTGATATACGAGACCGTCGGCTTCGACTGGTCTGAGTTGAACGATGCGGCCTGGCGTGCCAGTCTCGCCGTGACGCTGTATGTGACGCTCGTCTCGACGGTCATCTCGCTCGTGATCGGCACATGGCTTGCCCGCTCGGTGTATCGGCGCCAGTCGACATGGCTCGCGTCACTGCTTAGATGGCCGATGTTCGTACCGCACGTCGCGGCCGCGTATTTATTTTATGTATTGTTCTCGGGCGGCTTCCCGGTCTATGGGTTCGTGGAAGCGAATGAACGCCACCATCTCGTCGTCATCTTGACGTACGTCTGGAAAGAGGTGCCGTTCGTGTTTTTGATGGTGATTGGGACGTATGTCCAATTGAACCGGGGCTACGTGGATATGGCGAAGACGCTTCAACTGACGCCGTTCGAACAGTTTAAGGTGGCCGAATGGCCGTTCCTCGTCAAACCGCTCCTCGATTCGTTCTGGGTGCTCGTCGCCTTCATTTCGTTCGCTTATGAAGTGCCGGCCTTGTTAGGGGTCACGTACCCCGAGCTGCTCGGGGTACTCGCCTATGAACGATTGACGACCGGGCTGTTCTTGAATGCGGTCGAGTCATATGCGGTCGCCCTCGTCTGGACGCTGTTCATCTTTATCGGTGTCATCGGCTCCTATACGGTGACGGCTAAACGACGGCGGCGCATCGAACGGGGGGTGAGGCGATGAGTCGGCTTCTCATTGCGGGTTTGATCCTGTTCCCGTTCATCGGGCTGTTTTTGGCATTCCCGGCCACTTTCAGCTGGGACGAGGCGATTGGGAATACGGTCCTCTATGTCATCGTCCTCGGGTTCGTCAACGTCTGGCTCGGCATCGGGACGGCGTGGTGGCTCATGTTCACCGACTCGAGATGGAAGACTACAGTCGAATGGTTCACGTTCCTGCCGTTGTTCATCCCGGTCCTGGCCAGCATGTTCGGCATGTATATCGCCGTGGCGCAACTCGGTCTTGTCGGCACGCACATCGGCGTCGGGCTCGTCCTGCTCGTCACGACGCTGCCTTACTCGATTCGGTTGGCGTATAACGCCATGTACGTGATCGGTCGACCGCTCCTCGAACAGACGTTGACGCTCGCCCCGTGGAGCCGGTTCGGCCTCGTGTTGTTCCCGCTTTTAAAAGAAACGATTCGGACGATTGTCTTGTTCTCGACCGTCATCGTCTTGAGTCAATTCGTGCTCGTCCAATTGATGGGGGCCGGACTCATCCCGACGGTCACGTCACAGCTCTATCAGGCGTATGCAGGCAATGACGTCTCCTTGGCGTTACAGAATACATGGGTGCTCATCCTCGTTCCGGTCCTCCTCTATCTTGGGCTCGGCGGACTGTTCGGCATCTGGATCAGATTGGTGAAAGGGCGGTTGCAATGAGTTTAGTGTTAGCAGGCGTTCAAAAACGCTTTAAAGACCGCGACGTGTTACGCGGCATCGATCTTGAAATCCCGAACGGCGAGATTCACGCGCTGGTCGGTGTGAGCGGGTCCGGGAAGTCGACGTTGCTCCGCATCGTCGCCGGTCTGGAGACGTTAGACGCTGGTACGGTGACGTGGGACGAGACCCCGCTCGACGGGGTGCCGCCTCACTTGCGCCGAATCACGATGTTGTCGCAATCCGCGCTCTTGTTCCCACATTTGACGGTCGGGGAGAACGTGACGCTGGCGACGCCGAAGCGGTCACGAGAAGAAGCGGAGGCGTGGCTCGCCCGCGTCCGGCTACCGGGTCGCTATGACGCTGAGATTCACGAGCTCTCCGGCGGAGAACAACAACGTGTCAGCTTTGCCCGGGCGCTAGCGGCTTCCCCGCGACTCATTCTGCTCGATGAGCCGTTCACGAACCTCGACCCTGAGCTCAAGTACGAGTTGCAACGCTTGATCCGCGACCTCGTCCGCGAACTCGGATTGACGGCGCTCCTCGTGACGCATGACCGGGAGGAAGCGATGCTCGTCGCTGACCGGGTGACGCTGCTCGAAGCAGGACGCGTCCGCGCGACCGGCACCCCACAAACGTTAGCCGAGACGGAATCGACGTTCGGCGACTTTATCGAACTGGGTGGCAGGTCGTATCCTTCGCTTCACATCGAAGTGACGGAAACCCCGACGGACGAGACGGTCAAGCTCGTCCGGTCGTTCACGCGTTTCGGGCATCGTCTCGGCGAGTATCGCCGCGAGCGAGGGGACTATGTCATCTTGCCGCGGCATGAATCGTTCCGAGACGGGGAGACGTATTATTTACGGAAGAGACAAGGAGGAATTTGATGTTAGACACATACGGTAGCCGGTTCGTCCGTCCCGTCATCGAACGCGGGGCCGATCGGCTCTTGAAATGGAAGTTCACCCCGAATGAGGTGACCGTCCTCGGGGGCATCATCGGCGTCTCGGTCGGCCTCTTTATTTATAACGACATGCTATGGACGGCCGTCTTGCTGTTATGGGTGTCGGGCCTGTTCGACGTCCTCGATGGGACGATGGCGCGTCGCTCGCAAAAAACTAGCTTCGGGACGGTGCTCGACCTCGTGTTCGATCGCATCGTCGAGATCGCCGTCGTCATCGCGCTCGCCTTGCGCCATCCCGAGCATATGCCGATCTTTCTGCTGTTGCTCGGGTCGTTCGTCGTGGCGATGACGTTGTTCCTCGCCGTCGGGGCGAGCAGCTCCCGCCGGTCGGAGAAGTCGTTCTATTACCAACCGGGGATTTTGGAGCGGACGGAATGCTTCATCTTGTTCACGCTCATGATTATATTCCCGACATGGATTGGCGTCATCGCGACGATTTTCCTCGTCCTTGAAGTGTCGACCATTTTACAGCGGTTGTTCGAAGCGCGGCGGATTTTACGATGAAGCCGCGTCTCGTCCTTGTCGGGCTCGGTCACGGGCAACTTGAAATTCTCGCTCGGCTCGACGTGCTCCATGAACGGTATGACGTCCAGTATATCGGGGGACGCGAAACGATATACACGGGCGCGTTCCCGCAAGTGATCGCCGGGGAGATGGAATCGGCGACGACTCGGCTCCGGTCCGACGTCACACCGATCGCCCATCGCCTCATCGGGCTCGACCCGGATGCCCGGATCGTCGAGACCGAACGCGGCCAAGTCGGCTATGATGTCCTCGTGCTCGCGACCGGTGCGAAAAGTCGTGGGCTCGGAAAAGAGTTGAAGCCGATGACGACAAACTTGTTGGACGAGATTTTACAGAGTGATGCGATCACGATCGTCGGCGGCGGCAAGGCCGGCGTCGAGCTCGCCTTCGCGTGCATCCGCCAACAACGACGGGTGACGCTCTATGCCCGGAACATCTTGCCCGAACTTCCCCGTGATGTCGGTCGACGTATGGCACGTCGTCTCGTCCGGAGCGGCGTGACGATCATCCTGGCCCCGTTCCAACCTGGACAAGAGGACGGACTCGTCTTGGATGCGACCGGTGTCGTCGCCGACGACTGGTGGTCAGCGGCCGGACTGGCGGAAGAAGCGGCGTTCATCGAGACCGAAGACGATTTGCGGCACCCGGTCTATCGCGATATCTTTGTTACGGGCGATATGGCGGCCCGGTTGAACGGAGGCGTCGATGCCGTCCGCTCGGGGCGACACGTCGCACGTCTGCTGCTGGGCACAAAGCGGCCGTTCAAATCACGGACATCGCTCAACATCTTGCTGACGACTCCGGGACAAGCACTCTTGACGTACGGGAAGTTGACGTGGCACGGGCGGTTACCGTTTTGGTTGAAACGGACAATCGACCGACGCTACGTCGAACGATTTACTTGAAAGAACGAAAAAAGACGACCATGACGGTCGTCTTTTTGTTTAGTCGTTCAACGTATCGAGGAACGAGCGGATTTGCATCTCTGTCTTGGCGTTCGCCGAGTGGAGATGCTCTTGTTTGACGCCTTCTTTATAGAAGAGAAGCGAGGGAATGCCCCGTACTTCTTGCGCGTCCGACAGTTCCGGCAATTCGTCGCGGTCGACGACGTACCAGTTGAACTGTGGGTAGTCTTTGACGAGCTCGTCGACGTACATGTCGAGTCGACGGCAGTCAGGGCACCATGACGTCGTGAAGACGACCATGCCTTTATCTTGAATGGCTTCTTGGAATTGCTGATCGGATTGAATCGGTTTCATAAAAAATCTCTCCCTTCACGTATATTGTCTGTGTAATCGCAATGGGCGTCAACCGATTGGCATTCTCGGTCGCGCTGCAATATGTGATACACTAATAAAAATAGAACCGCAAGGGATAGGTGATGGTTATGGCGTTACGTCATGCACTACTCGGGTTATTGACCCATCAACCCGCTACCGGCTATGCCTTGAACGCGACGTTCAAAGCGCAAATGATTCATTTTTGGCACGCCCATCATACACAGATTTACCGTGAACTGTTAAAAATGGAAGACGAAGCACTCGTCTCCTCTGAGCATGTGGCCCAACATGATTTACCGGACAAAAAGATTTACTCGATCACCGACACGGGACGTCAAGAGTTGATCGACTGGTTGCGGCAACCGACCTCGTACCAACCGAAAATGAAAGACGAGAACTTGCTCCGGGTCAGCCTGTTGCAGTTGCTCCCGCTCGACGAGGCGATTCGCTACGTCGAAGAGACGAAAGCGCATCACGAGCAAGTCGCCCATCAAATCCGGGCGTTTCAAGCGGCCCATCAGTCCGAGGCCGATACGCTCGGCTATTTACTGACGAGCGAGTATGCGATTCGGATGATGGAAAACTACGCCGGTTGGGCCGATTGGGCCATCGAACAAATGAAACAACGTGACACCGATGCGACCTGACGTTCAGGTCGCATGTTTTGTGTAGGGGTGAATAGGCAGCCGTGCCAACAGCTCATCAAGTTTGTCCGAATCGACGTCGGCTTGATTGGCGGCAATCAATTCGTTCAATTGATCGACCGAAGAGGCACCCGGCAGGACGACGGCACACGTTCGTTTCGCGGCGGCAAGGGCGTAAGCTTGAATCGGCGTCGGGATCGTCGGCAACACGTCGCGTAACTCTGATGCAGTCCATGCTTCGAAGCCTTTGTCCGTCAAGCGCTCGGACCACTCGGCGGTCAATAGTCCTTTGGCGAGCGGTCCGCGCCCGACAATCGGGATGTCGAGGTCGAGTGATTCGACGCGACGATCGAGCAACGAATATGGTGTCATCAAGACGTCGAGTTCACCGTGCTCGAGCCAATAGTGAATGACGTTCGGACGAATCGAGGACAGTCCGATTTGTCGGACGACCCCGGCTTGTTTTTGCCGGCGCATGAAGGCGATTGTCTCATCGAGGTCGTCCTCGATCGTGCCGCCATGGACGTAATATAAATCCAAATAGTCAGTCTGGAGACGTTCGAGCGAATCGGCGAGCGCCTGCTCCAAATACGCGGCGCTCGGATTCCAGCGCATCCCATCCTCCGTTCGCACGTTCCCGCCCTTGCTCGTCAAGAACAGTTCGTCCCGGCGTCCGGCAAACGTCGAACCGACTAGACGTTCCACCTTGAAGTGATCGTAGACGTCGGCCGTATCGAAATGCCGAATCCCAGCGTCGTAGGCGGCCTCTAGAATCCGACGACCTTCTGCTTCCCCGTGTTTTAAAATCGACATGGTTCCTAATCCTAACTCTGCCATTGATAATTCCTCCTTGTTCCGTCTGACGATATGAATCATAATCACAGTATATAGGAAAAGTGAGGGGTACATACAAATGGAAGAGAAAACGATTGAACGGGAAGTCATTTACGAAGGAAAGATCTTTAACGTTGAGAAACACGTCGTCTCGCTCCCGAACGGAGGGACCTCGGTCCGTGAACTCGTCTACCATAACGGGGCCGTCGCCGTCCTCGTCGTCGATGAAGACGATCGCATCGTCCTCGTCGAGCAGTACCGGAAAGCGTTTGAATCGATGTCACTCGAGATTCCGGCCGGTAAATTAGAAGTCGGTGAGGAACCGCTCGCGAGCGCGAATCGCGAACTCGAAGAAGAGACCGGTTATACGGCCGAGACGCTCGAAAAAATCTTCTCATTTTACGGGGCACCCGGTTTTTGTAGTGAACGGGTCGATGTCTATGTCGCCCACGGCTTGACGGCCGGTACGATGAACCTTGATGAGGACGAGTTTTTACAAGTCCAACGCTTCACGTTCGACGAGGCGGTCGACTTGCTGGCGAGTGGACGCATCACTGACGCGAAGACGATTATGGCGATTCAGTGGTGGCAATTATCTAAATTGAAATGATTCTAAACTAGAGTGAGTTATGTTACACTTACATAGGAATCATTTTAATTTGAAAAACCGGACGAACTTCGGTATGCTTTGAATAGTGAATTATGCTAAGAGGGGGCGCCTTATGGAAACGCGAATTGAACGGATCAAACAGCAATTGAGCGCCAAAGGATATAAATTGACACCGCAACGAGAATCAACTGTCCGGATTCTACTTGAGAATGAGACGGACCATTTGAGCGCAGAGAACGTGTTCATGCTCGTCAAAAGCATCGCACCGGAAATCGGGCTCGCGACCGTCTATCGGACGCTGGAGCTATTGACGGAGCTCGGTGTCGTCGACAAAGTCAACTTCGGTGACGGCGTCGCCCGTTTCGACCTCAGACCAGAAGGCGCGAACCATTCGCACCATCATCTCGTCTGTGTCGAGTGCGGTTCGGTCGAGGAGATCATGGAAGACTTGCTCGTCGACGTCGAGAAGAAAGTCGAAAGCAAATACGAATTTTTAATCAAAGATCATCGCTTGACGTTTCACGGCATCTGTAAAGTTTGCCAAGCCAAAGGCGTCACGCTCGAGGGTCATAAAGCAGTCATCAACGGATAAAGCAAGACAGGCAGCCCCTCAAAGGCTGCCTGTCTTTTGTATGTCGTCACGTCGTCAAGTAACGGGACAAGACGGTGGCGATCCCGTCTTCATTGTTCGATGTCGTCACTTCCGTGGCAATGGTCAAGATGTCCTCGACGGCGTTGCCCATGGCGACGCCGATGCCGGCATACTCGATGATCGACCGGTCGTTATGCCCGTCACCGAACGCGATGACATGCTCGCGGTCAATCCCAATCTCCCGGAACACATGATTAAGTGCCCGGGCCTTGTCGATTCCGAGATCCGTGAACTCATAGTACATGGCGGCCGTGAACATGCCCGTTACGCGGTCCGTGAACGGTGCGGCGAGCGACGCGGCATGGGCCTGTAGATAGTCAGGTTGTCCCGCGACGAGAATCTTATAGACGGGGAAATGGATGGCGTCGGCGAGACGGGGTGCTTCCCGCAATTGGAATCGTCCACCGCGCGACTCATATTCGATGATATTGAACGGCTTACCATTTAACTCGAGCATGCCGTTGAAGACGTCATTGACATACATATACGTCTCGTCATTGATCATCGGAATGACGTCGAAGCCGGTCAAATGATCCAAAATGGCACGAGCGTCGTTCGGATGAATCGCCTGTTCGAACAATGTTTCATTCGTCGCAGCATCCGTGACGCACGCCCCGTTCGAGGAGACGATGAGTCCCCCGTATTCATGCAGTCTGAGCTCTTCGGCGAACGGTTCGATGCCCCGTTTCGGCCGGCCGGAGGCGAGTACGACTTTTTTGCCTTCCGCCTGGAGGTCGAGCAATATCTGTTTCGTGCGCGATGAAATCATCTTCTGGTCGGTCAATAACGTTCCGTCAAGGTCGAGTAAAATCGCCTGAATCATCGTCTCATCTCCTTAAATCGTCAATTCAAGTTTATTTTGTTCGGGGTCGAGCAGGACACTTTCATAATAACCGTCTCCCGTCGTCCGCGGTCCGTCGATGAGCGGATACCCGTCGACTTCGAGTCGTCGTGTCAACGCATCGACCGCCTCTTTGCTACCGAGCGCGAACGCGATATGCGCGTAGCCAATCGTTTCGCGTGGTGTGCCTTGGACGTCCGGGCGTCGCATCAACTCGAGCCGGCATGTCGAATCAGGGAACGTCAAAAAATAGGATTCGAACTGTTTTTGTTCGTTCGTATACTTGTCGTTCGCAGTTGCCCCGAGGTACGTCTCGTAGAAGCGGCGCATCGGTTCGAGGTCGTTCACCCATATGGCGATGTGTTCGATTTTCATGTGAGTTCCTCCTTTGATGGTTGGTGCATGATCAAGTTCAAGCGTTCCGTGTTCAAGAGCATCCCGAGCATGATCAAGACGGTCACGAGCGGGAATAGGCCGAGCGACGTCTGAGACACGATGAGTCCGAATAGCGGTGGCAGGAACGTGCTGCCCGTGTAGGCGAACGCCATCTGGAAGCCCATCAACCGTTTTGCCCGTTCCTTCCCGAACCGCTGCGGCGTCTCATGGAGCATGCTCGGGTAAATCGGGGCCAAGCCTAGCCCGATACAAATCAATCCGATCAACATCGCTCCGGTCGCCGGAATGAGAAACACGAGGCTACCGATTAAAGCGAAGGTTTGCCCGAGCCGAATCATTTGTCGATTCGTGAAGCGGAACGAGAGGAACCCGCTCAGGAAGCGACCGAGCGTGATGCTGCCGTAATAGATTGAAACCCACGTCGCGGCCGTCGCGACAGAGAACTGTTTCATCTGGACGAGATAACTGCTGGCCCACAGGCCGATGAGCGCCTCAATCCCACAATAGAGCAGGAACGTGGCCAGCGCATACGAGAGGCCTTTCGGCATCTTTCGTTCGAGCGCGGCCGCAGCCGTCTCTTGTCGTTCGAGCGTGGAGGGCTCCGTTTTGATTTCGCGCTTCCAAAGCGGGAACGACAGGAGCAGGAGGAAGGCGAGCGCGAACTGAATCAACGCGACGATTAAATAGCCGTCACGCCAACCGCTCTCCGTCAAGACACCGGCCATGACGAGCGGTCCGCCCGTCGCTCCGACGCCCCAGAAACAATGGAGCCAGTTCATATGGTGCGCCTGATAGTTTTCTGCGACGTAATGGTTGAGCGCGGCATCGACCGCCCCGGCACCAAGTCCGAGTGGAATCGATAGGACGAACAGCCAAATCAAGGACGGGGCCGCGTAAAAGCCGAGCAGGCACATTGCCGTCACGAGTCCGGAGCCGAACGTGACTTGCTTCGTATCGAAACGTTCGAGCAACCTACCGCTGAGTAGGCTCGATAAAATCGTGCCTGCAGCAATGGTCATAAAAATCCATCCGGCCATCGAGATCGGGGCGTTGAACTCGACGTGCATCAACGGCCAACTGACACCGAGCAAGGCGTCGGGCAGGCCAAGACTGATAAAGGCAATGTAAATCACGGTCAATAATAAAAATCCTGTCATAATTCACCTCTTCAAATCGATTCAAGGATCAACCCGACGCAACGTCGAGCTAAGCCTGCGAAATAATCTTCCTCCCATATGCCGATCAATAAATCTGGGGTGTGAGCCGCCGGAATATGACGCTGGCAGGCGTGCCGAATCCCCTCCAACTCGGTATCGACGAGATCGACGTCCGAAAAAATGATGGCGTGCGGATTGAGCGTCGCGGTGAAGGTCGCGACGAGCCGACCGAGCGCATCGAGCGCGGCGTCCGACAATGGGGCCGGGGCCGACCGCTCACTCGCTATCCGGTCATGAAACGTCGAGTCGTCATAGAGCGGTAGAAACGAGATCTCCCCGCTGAACCCGGTCTTTCCACGGATGAGCTGTCCGTTGATGAGTATCCCGGCACCGGGTCCGTTTTTTCCCAGATAGATGTAGACGATTGACTGGTCGCCAGTGAGTTCGTGCGTGTGTCCGTATCCATAGACAGCCGCGTTCATGTCGTTCTCGATGACGGCAGGGCGAGCGGTGCGTGACTCGACCCAATGTTTCAAGTCGAGGTGTGCGAACGTCGTATAGTCCGGGGCGAAGATGACCGTCCCGTCCGCGACGGCCGCCGCGACACCGATGGAGATCGCACTCACGTCGGAGGTCTGGTCCAACTGTCGATCGAGTACCGCACCGAGCGCACCAAGGTGGTCCCCGTCTAGAATCATTTGCGTCCCGTCGTCAATCGTTGCGCCTTTGCAATCGATGAGACGATAGCGGACGACCGTCTTCTCGACGTATAGCGTCAATCCGTGCGTGAACCTCTCATTATAGATGTAACGTTTGGCAGGGCGTCCGCCGTGTGAGTCCTCAAATCCGTGTTCGAACACTTCACCGGCTTGCATCAACTGCTCTAACTGCTTCTTGACGGTCGGAAAGCTGAGCCGGGTCGCCTCCGAGATGGCGGCGACGGTAGAGCGGCCGTTCAAGACGAGTTGCCGTCTGACGGCGACCGTCAGATTAGTAGTGGTCTGGTCCATGGACGACTCCTTCCTAACTTTTTAAATTGGTTTAATAAGTCGACTTGAGTGTATCAAATTGTGACGAGATTCGTAAGCCCCCAATCGGAAGGAAAGCGTAAAAACCTCACCAAAATCCGTCACAAAAAAGCTTTTAAAAAAATGAGGTCAGACGTCTTCACAACGGTTTACATAAGTGATATGATGTAAGCGTATTCAGGTGTAACGAGAAAGGAGGGGGATGTCATGCGTTCGCAAGTCGAGTCATTTTTGCAGTACATGACGGTAGAAAAACGAATGTCAACGAACACGAGACAAGCCTATGCGAGCGATTTGACCCAGTACTTATCGACGTTGACCCAACTCGGGGTGACCGAATGGAATGAAGTCACGCGGGCACATATCGTCAAGCATATGGAAGAGTTGTCGCAAGCCGGTCGGGCCGCCTCATCATTGCGGAGGGCCGTCAGTTCGATTCGGACGTTCCATCATCATTTAAAGATGACGGGTGGGGCAACGACTGACCCGGCGCTCTATTTAGAGACGCCGAAAGCAGAGCGCCATCTGCCGGACACGTGGTCGCAAGACGAAGTCGAGCGGTTACTCGACAGCGTTCCGACGTCAGACCCGCTTGCGCTGCGCGATCGGGCCATGCTCGAACTGCTCTACGGCACGGGCATGCGCGTCAGTGAACTTCTTGGGCTCGATTTGGATGATTTACAGTTCGAATTGGGGTATCTACAGTGTGAAGGCAAAGGCGAGAGTGCCCGGATTATCCCGGTGTCATCGGTCGCCCAAAGTTTTGTCGAACGCTATATCCAGCAGGCGCGTAACGGGCTCGGTGGTCGGGAGACCGAGGCGTTGTTCTTGAACGGACGTGGCGGCCGGCTCAGTCGTCAAGGATTCTGGAAGATGATTAAACGACGGGCCAAAGAGGCTGGCATTCAAAAAGAGATCACGCCGCACGTGCTCCGGCATTCGTTCGCGACACACTTGCTTGAGAACGGCGCCGACCTTCGGGCCATCCAACAGATGCTCGGGCATGCAGACCTCTCCACGACTCAAATTTACACACATGTCAATAAGGCACGACTTCATGATGTCTATCGAAAACATCACCCGCGTGCGTAACGACACCAAAGGAGGAACTTTTTGTGAAGAAATTTAAACGTATTTTCTTGGTCGTCATGGACTCGGTCGGAATCGGGGAGTCCCCGGATGCCGATCAGTTCGGCGACGTCGGTTCGGACACGCTCGGACATATCGCCCGTGAGCATGGTGGTTTAAACATGCCGCATATGGGCCGTCTCGGCTTGTCGAACATTAAGCCGATTGAAGGAATCGAATCATCGGAGACGCCTAGCGCCTACGGACGCATGGAAGAGATTTCAGCAGGTAAAGACACGATGACCGGCCATTGGGAGATCATGGGCCTTCATATCGATACGCCGTTTCGCGTCTTCGAAGAGTTCCCGGATGACTTGATCAATCGTCTCAAAGAGTTCAGCGGTCGTGACATCATTGGCAACAAGCCGGCATCAGGCACAGAGATTTTGGATGAGCTCGGTGAAGAACACGTCAACACGGGCGCCTTGATCGTCTACACGTCGGCTGACTCTGTGCTTCAAATCGCGGCGCATGAAGAAGTCGTCCCGCTCGACGAGTTGTATCGCATCTGCGAATACGCCCGTGAAATCACGCGCGAAGACCCGTACATGCTCGGTCGCATCATCGCCCGCCCGTTCCTCGGAACACCTGGCGCTTGGGTCCGTACGTCGAACCGCCACGACTATGCGCTCAAACCGTTCGGCAAGACGGTCATGAACACGCTCGAGACGGCCGGGAAAGACGTGATCGCCCTCGGGAAAATCAGCGATATTTACGACGGCGAAGGCGTCACGAAAGCGATTCGGACGAAGTCGAACATGGACGGGATGGACAAGCTTGTCGAATCGCTCGATGAAGACTTCGAAGGACTCTGCTTCTTGAACCTCGTTGACTTTGACGCACTCTTCGGTCACCGCCGTGACCCAGAAGGCTATGCGATCGCGCTTGAAGAGTATGACGCCCGTCTACCAGAAGTGATGGAGAAGTTGCGTGAAGACGACTTGCTCATCATCACGGCCGACCACGGGAACGATCCGACGGCACCAGGCACGGACCATACGCGTGAATACGTGCCGCTCATCGTTCATCATCACGGCGCGACAGCAGTCGACCTCGGGATTCGAGGAACGTTCGCCGACATCGGCGCCACAGTCGCGGATAACTTCGATGTCGATGCACCAGTACACGGAAAGAGTTTCTTAAACGAAATTTGAGGAGGCACTACTCATGGTAAATTGGAACGAAACAAAGGCATTTTTACAGGAACGCATGAACGGAACACCAGAAATCGGACTCATCCTCGGCTCAGGACTCGGCGTCCTCGCTGATGAAATTGAAAACGCGGTCAAAATCCCTTACGAGGACATCCCGCACTTCCCGGTATCGACCGTCGAAGGACACGCTGGACAACTCGTCTTCGGTGACCTCGAAGGAAAACGCGTCGTCGCGATGCAAGGACGATTCCATTTCTATGAAGGTTACTCGATGGAACAAGTCACGTTCCCGGTCCGCGTCCTCAAATTGATCGGTGTCGAGACGCTCATCGTCACGAACGCGGCTGGTGCTTGCAACGAGTCATTCAACCCGGGCGATTTGATGATCATCACGGATCACATCAACTTCTTCGGCACGAGCCCGCTCATCGGCAAGAACGCGAGCGACTTCGGGACACGTTTCCCAGATATGTCAGAAGCGTACGATAAAGAGCTCGTCACGTTGACGGAAGGTGTCGCTGCGAAGCTCGGCCTCTCGATTCAAAAAGGCGTCTATTTCGGAAACACAGGTCCGACATACGAGACACCAGCTGAAGTGAAGATGGCACGCCTCCTCGGCGGCGACGTCGTCGGCATGTCGACGGTACCTGAAGTCATCGTGGCCCGTCATTCGGATATGCGTGTGCTCGGCATCTCGTGCGTGTCGAACATGGCAGCCGGGATTTTAGATCAACCGCTCAACCATGAAGAGGTCATCGAGACGACAGAACGCGTCCGCCAAGACTTCCTTTCACTCGTACGCGGCACGATTCAAAGCATGTAACCACTACCCAATTAGGAGGACGAAACTTATGCGCATGGTCGATTTGATTTTGAAAAAACGTAACGGTGGCGAATTAAACGAAGAGGAGATTCGCTTCATCATCGAAGGCTTCACGAACGAGACGATTCCTGATTATCAGATGTCGGCCCTTTCAATGGCGATTTACTTTAACGGCATGACAGAGAAAGAGACGGCAGCCTTGACGATGGAGATGGTCAAGTCTGGTGACGTCATCGATCTTTCGAACATCCAAGGTAAAAAAGTCGATAAACACTCGACCGGCGGTGTCGGTGACAAAATCAGCTTAATCGTCGCTCCGCTCGTCGCGTCAATCGGCATTCCGGTCGCGAAGATGAGCGGGCGCGGTCTCGGCCACACGGGCGGGACAATCGATAAGCTCGAATCGTTCCCTGGCTTCAACGTCGAGTTGACGGAAGAACAGTTCACGAAGCAAGTAAACGATATCAAGATGTCAATCATCGGTCAGACGGGTAACTTGACGCCTGCCGACAAACGTCTTTACGCACTCCGTGACGTGACGGCGACGGTCGATTCAATCCCGCTCATCGCGAGCTCGATCATGTCGAAGAAAATCGCGGCCGGTGCCGACAGCATCGTCCTCGACGTCAAGACTGGTTCAGGCGCGTTCATGAAGTCGTTCGATGATGCAAAAGCGCTCGCTGAAGAGATGGTCGCCATCGGGAAGAACGTCGGCCGTCAAACGGTCGCCGTCATCACGGACATGGACCAACCGCTCGGTTTCGAGATCGGGAACGCGAACGAAGTGAAGGAAGCCATCGAAGTCCTCTCGGGCAAAGATGTGAACGACTTGAAGACGATTGCCCTCACGATCGCCGGCCATATGGCTGTACTTGGCGAGTTCTATCCGACGTTCGACGAGGCGTACGCTGACCTCGAGAAACGGATGGCGGATGGTCATGCCCTCGAAGTGTTCCGTCAGTTCGTAGCGGCACAAGGTGGCGACGCGTCGCTCGTCGATGACTTGTCGAAACTTCCGCAAGCGAAGTATGAGACGACGTTCGTCGCGAAACAAGCGGGTTACGTCGAGTCGATTATCGCTGACGAAGTCGGTGTGGCAGCGATGCTCCTCGGCGCAGGTCGGGCGACAAAAGATGATCAGCTCGACTTTGCGGCCGGTATCACGCTCGAGAAGAAAGTCGGTGACAAGGTCGAAGCCGGTGAAGTGATCGCCGTGCTCCGTTCGAACAAAGAAGATATGACGTCTGCGCTCGAGCGGATGGACCACGCGTATACGATCGGTGCGACAGAGCCGACGGCCCGTCCACTCGTCCACGCTGTCATCCAGTAAGTAGCAAGTCAGAACGTCTGTTTCCACAAAATAGTGGAGACAGACGGTTTTTTTTGATAGAATGGGCAATGTGTGAGTGAGAAAGACTATTATGAACATAAAGGGGTTACTTTCCATGAAAAAAGGATCTATGAAATTAGAGAACGGTGAAATGATCGAATTCGATTTGTTCCACGATGCGGCACCAATCACGGTTGAAAACTTCGAGAAGCTCGCGAACAGCGGCTTCTATAACGGTTTGACATTCCACCGGGTCATCCCAGGTTTCGTCAGCCAAGGCGGTTGCCCAGAAGGTACAGGCATGGGCGGCGCAGGCTACACGATTCCATGTGAGACGTCAACGTCGTTCCCATACAAGCACGAAGCAGGTTCGCTCTCAATGGCGCACGCTGGCCGCAACACTGGCTCTTCGCAGTTCTTTATCGTCCATGAGCCACAACCGCACCTTGACGGCGTCCACACGGTCTTCGGAAAAGTGACGTCTGGCCTCGAGCACGCGGTCAAACTTCGTCAAGGCACGAAGATGGCCGAAGTCAAAGTTTGGGACGAGAATTGATTTCTGCCTGAACGTTATGGCACAATGAGCCATGTCTCTCACGTGTTCACTTAGTGAAACATGAATGACTAAAGGTGGTGAAACCAGCGATGCTGGTGAAATATAAACAATCGTACGAAAAGACGGCGATGGGACTGCTCGCGTTCTCATGTAGCGACAAATCCCCGCTCGCCTTGCTCGACCTCGTTCGGTCCTACGAAGATGACCCGGCTAAATTCCTCTATCTCTGGAGAGTCGGGGAAGACTTCGTCGGGATCATCGGGATGGAGCAACAAGAGACGACGATGTTCATCCATCATATCGCGCTGTCTCCGTCGTTCCGTGGCGAGAAACGTTCCTATGAACTGCTCGATGAGACCCGGAACTTATTGCCGCTCGACTTGACGCTCGTCGGTCAAGGCAAGACCGGAGACTTGCTCGATAAATGGAATCAAGTCGCAATCTAAAAAAGCTAGGCTCAGCGCCTAGCTTTTTTGCGTGCCTCGAGCGCCCGGAGCCGCTCGGTGACGACCGGTGTCCGGTCGCGATACATATGTTTATGGACGAGCTCGTCAAACGTGAGCGTGGTCGGTTCAAAATTCGGTTTCAAGCGTTCGATTCGTTGTCGCATCGACGTGTCGAGCGGGAGCGTCTCAGGGAGCGGCCAACGACCCAAGTCCCGGGCGAACGTCTCCACGTCGATGCCGTGCCCCTCGAGCGCGGTCGCGGCCAACGTAAGTTTCTGCTGCAGCGCCGAGATGCTCTTTTTTGCGCCGGCCGTGTTGCCGCGTCGGGCGTGGTAATGGGCGACGGCGTACTGAATCAAGGCGGCGTAACCGAGATCTTGGCGCCCCCCGTCTTGCCATGCCTCTTCGAGCACTTCGTGGCATTCGAAATAATCGGCATGGCATTCAAACAAGAGCGTATACTGGATTAAAGGCGTTGACATCAAATTTCTCCTTTCGTGGTCACGGTACTACAAAACATGTTATACTAAAGCGCAAAAATGTAAATGGCAGGTGTCTCTATGGAAGCGTACAACGTCAAAATCGATACGTTCGAAGGCCCGCTCGATTTGTTGCTCCACTTGATCGGCAAAATGGAGCTCGACATCGCGGACATCTCTGTCTCCGAGGTCACGGACCAGTATGTCGCCTTTATCCGGACGATGCAAAAATTTGAGCTCGATGTGGCCAGTGAATATTTGGTCATGGCGGCGACGTTGCTCCAATTGAAGAGCAAGCAACTGTTGCCACCGGTACCGGTCGAAGAGGATGACATTCCTGACTTCGGCGAAGAACCGACCCGCGAAGGGTTGATTCGACAGTTGATTGAATATAAGGCGTATAAAGAAGCGGTCGTGTTCATGCGCGAGCAAGAAGAGTCTCGGCTCGAACTGTATAGCCGCCCGGGCGAGGATTTGACGCGCTATATGTCTGATCTCGTCCAGCCGTACGATGGGCCGCTCAATTTCGCGGATTTGTTGCACGCCTATTCGAAGATGGTCGAGCGCAAGCGGTGGAAAGAACGCCGCAAGAAGACGATCAAGCGCGAAGAGCGGACGCTCGAAGAGCAGATGACACGGTTGCATGAGCACGTGTCGGCCGAGGGGACGACGTCGTTCTTCTCGTTTTTCGAAGAGCGTCCCGACGTCTCTGACCTCGTCGTCACGTTCATGGCGTTGCTCGAGCTGATCAAGTTGCGTGTCGTCACGACCAAACAAGAAGACCGGGACATTCAAATCTCGTTCGTCGAATCGTCAAAGGAAAGGAATGAAGCCGTTGTTGTCTTATGAAACGATTATTGAGAGTCTACTGTTCGTCGTCGGCGAAGAAGGGATGGAAGTGCGGGCCCTCGCGGATACGCTTGACATTTCCGAAGCCGCCGCCCGCGAACAGTTGAGCAAGTTAGAAGCATCGTTTAAAGACTCCGGTCGCCCGTTCCAGTTGATTGAATCGGCGGGCGTGTACAAGCTCGTGACGATTCCTGAGGTGTCGGACTATATCCAGCGCTACGTCGGCACGATGGCCGAACAAGCGTTGTCTCGGGCCGCGATGGAGACGCTCGTCATCATCGCGTACAAGCAACCGGTCACCCGGGCCGATATCGAGGAAGTCCGGGGCGTTAAAGTCGAACGCGTCATCCATACGCTGTTATCAAAAGGATTGATCGAGTCGGCAGGTCGGGCCAAGACAATCGGCCGGGCCAAGTTGTACCGGACGACCGAGCATTTCCTGGACCATTTCGGGTTTAATTCGCTTGAAGAATTGCCCCCATTAACGTTTGAAGACGAGCTCTCGGACGAAGGCGATTTGTTCTTCGGCCAGCCGTCTGCGATTACGCAAGATAGATTGGAGAATGAATAAATGGAACGTTTACAAAAAGTGATTGCCCAAGCAGGTGTCGCCTCACGGCGTAAAGCCGAAGAAATGATTTTAGATGGACGGGTGCGCGTCAACGGGAAAGTCGTGCGCGGACTCGGTACGAAAGTCGGTCCAAAGTCTGAAGTCGAGGTCGACGGTGTGAAAATCGAACAAGAAGAGCATGTTTATTATGTGCTCTACAAGCCGAGCGGTTACGTCTCGACGGTCGAAGACGATAAAGGACGGAAAGTCATCACCGATCTCGTACCGCCTGGATCGCGTGTCTTCCCGGTTGGACGTCTCGACTATAACACGACGGGACTCATCATTTTAACGAATGACGGTGAGTTCTCGAATATGATGACCCATCCGAAGTTCAAGATCCCAAAACGTTATGTCGCGAAAGTGAAGAACATTCCTTCGTATATCGCGATTAAACAACTCGAGTCGGGTGTCGAACTCGATGACGGCTACAAGACGGGTAGCGCCCAAGTGAAGATGAAGACGGTCGACCATAAGAAAAACTCGGCCATCTTAGAAATCGTCATCTCGGAAGGCCATAACCGTCAAATCCGTCGCATGCTCGAAGCAGTCGGTTCAGAAGTCATCAAACTGAAACGCGAACAGTTCGGTTTCTTGACGCTCGACGGTCTCACGACGGGCGAATGGCGTGAACTGTCACGCAAGGAAGTATCGAAGCTACGTGAGCTTGCCAACCCGACCGTACCACCCGTACAACGGGGCAAGAAAAAGAAAAAATAACAACTAAAAAATCGTCCTGAGATAGGATGATTTTTTATTTTGTGGAGATTGTGTGACAAAAAGATGAAAAAAGTCTGTTAATGTGCGTTTTTGGTGTTTTTTCAGTACAATAACAACTAAAGGATGGTGTGAACTCATGACGAAAGAAACAAAGTCGGGTGATCGCATGAACCAGGCGATGGCCCATAAGAAAAAACGGTCATTTTGGCGGCTCATGATTATGACGATGGTCCTGTTCGCAGGAGCGGTCGTTATCATGCAATTGTTTGAACAAGCCGGCAACGACGGACGTATCGAGGCCGGTGACGATGCGCCGAACTTCAAGCTCGTCAGTCTTGACGGGACGACGATGGTCGAGCGTGACACATACGACGGTAAAGGGTTGCTCTTGAACTTCTGGGGCACATTCTGTGAACCGTGTGAGAAAGAGATGCCGGTCGTCCAGGATAACTATGCCGCACTCCAAGACATGGGCGTCGATTTTTGGGCGGTCAACGTCGGCGAGACACCGCTTCGGGTCGATAATTTCGTGAACGGCCTCGGCGTCAAGCTCGACTATCCGATTTTGATGGACACGCGCAGCGAAGTCGAGAAGGCGTACGGGATTTATAACTTGCCGGTCACGTTCGTCATCGATGCCGACGGCAAAGTGATTGAAAAGTACGAAGGTGAACTCACGAAAGAGAAACTGATGGAGTTGGCCGAGAAGTCATTGTAAGCGAACGGGGGGCGCACAAATGCTAGATATGAAATACGACGGCGCCGATTTACGATCGAAGCGTCGTCCACGGTCATGGATTGACCGGGTGTGGAGCTTTTTTGCATCGGTCAAGGTCGGTCTATGGCTCATCGGGCTTATCATCGTCGGGTCGGCGATCGGAACGATTTTCCCGCAAGAGATGTATATTCCGCAACAGTTGCCGGCGAACCAGTATTACACGGACGAGTACGGGACACCGGGTACGATTTACTACACGCTAGGATTCCACAACCTCTATACATCGTGGTGGTACATCACGTTGATCGTGATGCTGACGTTATCGCTCATCGTTGTATCGATTGATCGATTTTTCCCGCTGTATAAAGCGTTGAAATTTCAACCGGTCCGACGTACCGATCGCTTCATGCGCGGACAACGTTTGATTGGTGAGGGAAAAGGGACGGACGAGCAAATCGATGCGTTCGGAGAGGCTTTAAAAGCCAAGCGTTATCAAGTGAAGCGTGATGGGGATGCCTTACTCGCCGAGAAATATCGATTCGGTCGCTGGGGTCCATACGTCAATCACATTGGGCTCGTCATCTTCTTCATCGGGGCGATGCTTCGCGTTTTCCCGGCATTCCATACGGATACGCTCGAATGGGTGCGCGAAGGCGATACGGTTCCGCTCGAAGCGACGGATGATGAATATTATCTTCGCAACGATCAGTTCATCTTAGAGATGTATGATCCGGAAAATAACGCGGAAGATGCGAAATTTGCCAAGGCGATCGAGAAAGCGGGCGCAGTCCCGAAAAACTATGAGACGGAATTGACGCTGTTCAAGAAGACCGGGACGAACGAGGACGGATCGCCGCAACTCGAGGAAGTCGATACCGGTTCGACGAAAGTGAACCACCCGTTCAAGTTTGAAAAGTACGAAGTGTATCAAGAACAGTATTCGAGTCGCCTGGAATTCTTGTCGATGTCCTTTAACGTTGCCGATAAAGAGACAGGTGATGTGTATGGACCGTTCACGGTCGATTTGACGAACCCGGAGACGACGTATGACCTCGGAGACGTCACGGTCAAACTGAACGACCTGTATCCTGACTTTGAGGTCAAGGACGGCCAACCGAACACGAAATCGCCACGGGCACTCAACCCGGCCTTCTTCATGGCGATTGACACACCAGACGGCACGACGGAATCGAATTTGATTGGAATTCGTTTAAACGTGGCCGATGAAGATAATCGCTATGTGTTCCAGTTCGCTGGTACGGAGATGGCAAGTACGAGTGGTCTACGCGTCAAGAGTGACTCGACGTATCCGATTTTGATTGTCGGTGGAGTCATCTTCATGATTGGAATTGTCATGGGGATGTATTGGCCGCACCGTCGTATCTGGATTCGCCGACACAATGAGACGGACGTGCTCGTCGCTGGTTTCACCAACAAGAACCCGTCCTCGCTCAATCGCGAAATCACACCGCTCCTAGAGAAAAATGGCCTGCCGATCTGGGAAGATCAGGCACGGTTTGAAAAAAAGACGGACGACAACTCAACCAATGAAAGAGGGGAATCATAATGGAGTGGATTCAGTGGAGCAGTCGTTTGCTCTTTATCGCGTTCATCCTTTACGCTGTCGCGACCGTGTTATTCACGATCGCGGTCAGCGGGATGCGCAAAGGCCGAAACGTCAACCGTATCGCCTACGGCAAATATGCGTTCATTTTGGCCGTCATCGGCTTCATCGCTCAAATGACATATTTTATTTTACGTTGGGTCGGGGTCGGTTATGCACCGGTATCGAACCTGTACGAATACACGACGTTCTTCGGCATGATGATGGTGTTCGGGTTCCTCGTCGTGTACGGGATTTATAAAAATGACGTGCTTGGCTTGTTCGCCATGCCGGTGGCGCTTCTCGTCATCGCTTTCGCTTCGATGTTCTCGAGCGAAGTGGCACCGCTTATCCCGGCCTTGAACAGTGTCTGGTTGAAAATTCACGTCACGACGGCCGCGCTCGGCCAAGGAATTCTCGCCATCAGCTTCGCCTCAGGTCTCATTTTCTTATTGAATGAGACGTCGATGCGGGAACAGTCGAAGTCACGAACGTGGCTTGAGATTACGATGTTCGTCCTCATGTGCACGCTCGGCTTCATTCTCGTCTCGATGCTCTTCAAGGCGATCGGTGCCGGTGGCGTGGTCGAGTTCACGAACGACCGCGGGACACAAGAGTCGTATGAATACTTCATGCCGATGTTGTTCGTGCCGGAAGGGGCTCAGCTTCTCTCTGGTTCGGGCGGACTGTCACTTGAGTTACCGACGTTCATCAATACATTGAAGTTGAACACGCTCATTTGGTCGGTCATCGCCGGCGTCGTGATTTATGTACTGCTTCGTTTCGTCATCTTGCGAAAACGGATTGCCGAGGCGCTTCAACCGCTCGCGAAAAAAGTCGACCTTGATCTCGCCGACGAGATCAGTTACCGGTCGATCGCCATCGGCTTGCCGGTGTTCATCCTCGGTGGACTCATCTTCGCGATGATTTGGGCACAAATCGCCTGGAACCGTTTCTGGGGCTGGGACCCGAAAGAAGTGTGGGCGCTCATCACGATGCTCATCTATATCTACTATTTGCATATGCGCATCCAACGTGGTTGGACGGGAACAAAAGCCGCTTGGTTATGTGTCGGCGGCTTCGCCGTCATCATGTTCAACTTGGTGTTCGTCAACCTCGTCATCGCAGGTTTGCACTCATATGCGTAAAAAAAGAAGTCACTTCGGTGGCTTCTTTTTTTACGCCGCTGTCAACTGACCGTTGTGAAGCCAAATAATAGAGTGGTATAGTTATGAAAGAGAGCGAAATGTTCACAATTGTGCAACATTCGCTACATCTTGTAATGGTTCTTTAGGAGGTTTAGTGGATGGCTAATAAAACTAAAATTTTAGTGGTCGACGACGAGGAAAGAATTCGCCGCCTATTAAAAATGTATTTGGAACGGGAACAATATGTGATCGTCGAAGCGACGAACGGGGAAGAGGCGCTTCAGCTCGCCCTTGAGCACAATTTTGATGTCATCCTGCTTGATTTGATGATGCCGAAAATGGACGGGGTCGAAGTATGTACCGAGCTTCGGAAATCGAAGGCGACACCGGTCATCATGCTGACGGCGAAAGGCGAAGAAGTCGATCGTGTCCAAGGTTTCGAAGTCGGAGCGGACGATTATATCGTCAAACCGTTCAGTCCGCGTGAGGTCGTCTTGCGCGTCAAGGCACTCCTTCGCCGCTCGGGCTCGACGAAATATTTGCGTACGGCCGAAAAATCAAAAGACTTGATCGTCTTCGCGCATTTGACGATCGACAACGATGCGCACCGCGTCACGGTCGACGGAGAAGAAATCGCGCTCACGCCGAAAGAGTATGAGCTCTTGTTCTTCTTGGCCAAACAAGTCGACAAAGTATTTTCACGGGAGCAACTGTTGAAAGAAGTTTGGAACTATGAATTCTTTGGAGACCTTCGAACGGTCGACACACACGTGAAACGACTCCGGGAGAAGTTGAACCGGGTCTCTCCAAAAGCCGCGCAAATGATCACGACGGTATGGGGTGTCGGGTACAAGTTCGAAGTCGTCAGTGAGTGATGATTCGCCGGAATAGCATCGTCACAAAACTATGGTTGACGATTCTCGTATTGGTCAGTCTCATCTTGTTCATCGTCTCTGTGTTGATGCTCGAGTTTTTCAACTCGTTCCATATCGACCAGGAACGCGGCCACTTGGCCAAGCTCGGCGGGCAGGTCCAGTCGGTGTTGCTTCAAGAAGGGGACGCGTCACGGACGGTCGACCAAATCATTGAAGTGTACGGTGCGAACTATATATTAGAGAACGGGACGGTCCGTTCGAACTTTGGAACGGAAGTCGACGGTCTCATGACGGAGCTCGGCCGTCAGGATTGGGAAACGTATCAGGCAGTCGGGGAGACCGCGATTGGAAACTTTTCGTCATTTGACGATCAGGCGGCACTCGCGTATCGGACGACATTCTCACTCGAGACAGGGGAATACACGCTCTATTTGATCGAACCGCTCGACGCGATCTCGAGTGCGAACGAAGGGGCCCGGACGATCATCTTTTGGACGGTCGCGTCGGCCATCATCGTCACGACCGTATTTGCCTTCTTCTTATCGACTCGGATTACGGCACCGCTCCGCGAGATGCGTGACGCGGTCAATAAGACAGGAGAAGGACAATTCGACCTCCGTCTCGTCCAGAAGTCGAACGATGAGATTGGGGAGTTGGCCGGGTCGTTCAATGCGATGAGCAGCCAACTGTCGACATACGTGAATGCGCTCGATCGAGAACGGCTCCAACTCGCCTCGATTTTACGATCGATGGCCGACGGGGTCATCACGCTCGATCGTCATGCGAACGTCATCGTCACGAACCCGCAAGCCCAACCGCTCCTCATCGACGAACAGCCGCATGAAGTCGTCCTGTCTCTCTATGAGGACGTCGTTGCCGGGGCACCGGAGAAGACGATCGAAGTGAAACAAGACGATCATTATTATACGTTGACGGTGACACCGCTTCTCGGCGAGGACGATTTTGAAGGTGCGGTTGTCGTCATCCGTGACACGACCGAGAGCCATCGTCTTGACAAGATGCGAACCGATTTTGTTGCCAACGTCAGCCATGAACTCCGGACCCCGCTCGTGACGCTCCAAGGGTATTCCGAGGCGATTATCGACGGCATGACCGAGAGTGATGATGCGACGAAAGAATTCGCTTCCATCATCTATGATGAGTCACTCCGGCTCGCTCGTCTCGTCAACGATTTACTCGACTTGGCACGGATTGAATCAGGCAAAGAGACGATGCAATTCGCAACGTTCGACCTCGGTGAGTTTTTACCGCGCGTCATGCGCAAGTTCAACCAGATGGCGAACGAGAAAGGGATCACCCTCTCGACTGAGGCTCCGCGTCACACGATTGAGGCGGACGGGGACCGATTGGAACAAGTGTTCACGAATTTGATCGGCAATGCCATCGCACATACCGAGTCCGGTTCGATTCGACTCGAAGCGAGCGCAGAAGAGACCGGCTTCATGATCCGTCTGTCCGACACGGGCAGCGGCATCCCGAAAGAAGATTTACCGTTCGTGTTCGAACGGTTTTACAAAGCGGATAAAGCACGGACGAGCGGCGGCAAGGCGGGTACCGGAATCGGTCTCGCCATCGTCAAGAACGTCATCGATGCCCATCACGGCATGGTCGACGTCTCAAGCGCGCTCGACGAAGGGACGACGTTCACAATCCGTCTCCCGTACACGCAACCGCAGGCATAACGACAATGGTGACTCCTATGGGTCACCATTTGTGGCATAAAGGAGGAAATGACATGAAACTGTACACACGAGGCGGGGACAAGGGCGAGACGTCGCTCATTGGTGGACGCGTCTTGAAAGTCCATCCCCACATCCAGGCGATGGGGCTGTTAGATGAATTGAACAGTCAGATCGGTCTCGCGCTCGCCCATCAGACGGACGAGACGCTCCGGACCCAATTGACACGAATCCAGCACGACTTGTTCGATCTCGGCTCGGAGCTGATGTATAAACAAGACCCGCCGCAACAAGTCGATTTAGTAATCGTCACGGAGCTTGAGACGTGGATTGACGAGCTTGAGGCCAAATGTCCTGAGCTCGTCCGGTTCATTTTGCCGGGAGGCAGTGTCGGAGCGGCAAGCCTGCATGTGGCGCGCACCGTCTGTCGCCGTGTCGAACGAGAACTTGTCAATGTCGATGCAGCCGTCCGTCAACTCCCGTACTACAATCGATTGAGTGATTACTTATTTACTGCGGCCCGTTACGCCAACGTCGTGGCCGGTGTGCCTGATCAAGAGTACGCCCGCGGTGCCGATGTCTTTAAAACGAAAAAGAAGAAGGAGTAGATCCAGTTATGAAAGGAATCGAACAATTTCAACAGCGATTGCACTATTCGGTCTACCCGACCCAAAAATTCAAGACGACGACATGTCTCGTCTCGTTCGCGGCGCCATTGTCGCCTGAGACGATTGCAGCCCGCGCCTTGTTGCCGTATGTGATGGAGAAGGCGACGGAAGCCTATCCGTCGATCGAACTGTTCCATACACCGCTCGAACAACTGTATGACGCAAGCCTGTACGCCGGGGCCTCAAAAGTCGGCAAAGAGCATATCATCCAGTTCCAGCTTGAAGTCGTGAACGATGAACTCGTCGGCGAACCGGTGCTCGCTCAAGCCATCAAACTGCTCGAGGAAGTGCTACTTCGTCCGAACGCCTATGACGGGGCGTTCCAACCGCTCATCGTCGAGCAAGAGGCTCGTCTACAGCGTCAACGGATCGAATCGGTATACGATGACAAGATGCGCTTTGCCCAACAACGTCTACAAGAGCTGCTCGGCGGAGAACTCGCCATCCCATCGCTTGGGACACTTGACCAGTTGGAGCACGTGACACCTCGGACGTTGTTCGAGGCGTATGAAGCGATGATCCGTCACGACCGCGTCGACGTCTATGTCGTCGGGGACGTCAGTCGTGAACAAGTGACGGACGCGTTCGCCCCGCTCGAAGGGCTCGGAGAACGTCTCGTTCGGGAGTATCCCCAGCCGGTCGACCGTGAGTTTCAACGGCTCGAGGAACATCAAGCCATCAATCAGAGCAAGTTGCACCTCGCCTATCAAGTCGACATCGACCCGAGAAGTGAGGACGCCGTCCGGATGCAAGTCGTCAACGGCTTATTCGGCGGCTTCCCGCACTCGAAACTGTTCATGAATGTCCGTGAAAAAGAGAGCTTGGCCTATTACGCGGCCTCGCAGTATAGCTCGCTCAGCCGGATGTTGTTCGTCTACGCCGGAATCGATGCCTCGAACCAGGCCAAGACCGAGGCGATTATCGCCGACCAGCTAGCCGACCTTCAAGCCGGCACGTTCGAGGATGAGACGCTCGAACAGACGAAAGCGATGTTATTCCATCAGCGTCGTCAACTCGGCGATAATCCGCGCCAATTGATCGCTTGGATGAGCGGTTCGGACATCCGTCCGTTCTCGCTCGACGAAGAGATGGCGATTATCGAACGGACGTCGCGTCAAGACGTGGCCGCGCTCGCGAACCGATTGACGCTACAGGCCGTCTATTGTTTAAAGGGGGGAACCGCATGAAACTCGATTTTCCAAACGTCGGAGAGACGCTTCATCATACCGTCCTCGAGAACGGATTGACGGTTTACTTATTGAAAAAGACCGGCTATGAGAAAACGTACGCCACGTTCACGACCAAATACGGGTCGATTGATCGTCGGTTCAAGCTAGAGGACTGGGTCGACGTACCGGACGGGATCGCCCATTTCCTCGAGCATAAGATGTTCGAGAAAGAGGACGGCGACGTGTTCCAACACTTCGGACGCCTCGGCGCGTCGGCGAACGCGTTCACGTCGTTCACGCGGACGGCATACTTGTTCGGTGCGACGTCGAACGTCAGCGAGAACTTGAAGACGTTAATCGACTTCGTCCAAGCGCCGTACTTCACGGAAGCGTCGGTCGAGAAAGAGAAAGGCATCATCGGCCAAGAGATTCAGATGTATCAAGACAATCCGGGCTGGCGGCTCTATTTCGGTTTGATTGAGGCGATGTACGCCGAACATCCGGTCAAAATCGACATCGCCGGGACGATCGAATCGATCAGCGCCATCACGGCCGACGATTTGTATCGTTGCCATCAAGCGTTCTATCATCCGAGCAACATGGTGCTGTTCGTCGTCGGGAATATCGACCCGGACGCGATTCTCGCCGAAATCACCGCCAACCAGGCGGCGAAGACGTTCCCACAGCCGCTGTTGACGGCGCGGGAAGAAATCGAAGAGCCGGAGACGGTGCATCTGGCCGAACGCATCATCGAGATGGACGTCTCCGTCCCGAAAGTGATGATCGGATATAAGGATACGCCGCTCACCGGCAAGGACGGCATGAAGCAAGAGCTCATCGTCGAGCTCCTCATGCACGCCTTGTTCGACACGACGGCGCCGCTCTACGCGGAACTGTATGCCGAAGGATTGATCGATGACGCGTTCTCGTTCGACTATACGTCAGAAGAGACGTTCGCCTTCGCCGTCCTGTCGATGGAGACGCCGCACGTCGAGCCGTTCGTCGACCGTATCACGTCCGCCCTCGAGCGTCCGCTCGAACTCGGCGCCGAGACACTCGATCGCAAGAAGCGCATGATGAAAGGGCAGTTTTTGAAGGCGCTCAACTCACCTGAGTTCATCGCTAACCAGTTCTCACGCTATGCGCTCAGTGGCGGTAATATGTTCGACATCCCTGATCTGCTCGATGCGATTTCACTCGACGATCTGTACGCCGCGTATGACCGTCTATTCCAAGCCGATCACCGGACCGTCTGCATCGTCAAGAAGCCGTGACGACGCTCATCACGGGAGCGAGCGGGGCAATCGGTCGTGCCGTCGCCCTGTCGTTCCGGGACGATGACCTCATCTTGCAGGCGCATACGCAGGCGGAATTGCTCCGTGCATTCGTCGCGAGCGAAGGACTGACGGCTGACGTCGTCACGTGTGACCTCGATGATGAGACCGGGCTCGAGGCTTGGCTCGACACACTCGGACCGGTCGACCGCATCATCCACGTCGCCGGCAATCATGCCTACGGGTTGCTCGTCGATCAGTCGCTCCTCGAACTCGATCGGCTGTACCGAATTCATGTCCGCTCGATGATCCGGCTCGTGCAACACGTCGTCGGGCAGAAAGCCTACGACCGCCCCCTCGATATCGTCGTCGTCTCGAGCGTCTGGGGTGAGGTCGGTGCGGCCGGGGAAGTCCTCTATTCGACCGTCAAGGCCGCCCAACTCGGGTTCGTCAAGGCGTTCGCTCGTGAGGCGGGACCATTTCACGTCCGCATCAATGCGGTCACACCGGGGTGGATTGACACTCCGATGAATGATACGGTAGAAGAGACGAAACAAACGGCCCGTGAGGAGATTCCGCTCGGCCGATTAGGTGGACCTGAGGAAGTGGCGGAGACGATTCGTTTCCTCTGTTCCCCAGCCGCCGCCTACATGACCGGTGCCGTGCTCCGGATCGATGGTGGTTGGGTATAAAACTTTGTCGCCACGACTGAAACGAGTTCTTTTCAATTCTTCTAAAATAATTTAGAATGAACAAGGTAGCGAGCACACATCAGAAAGGGTGGACGAGATGGATCATAAGTTCGAAGAATGGTATCTCGAATATGAACTTTGCCAGAATCGACCCGGTATCCTGGGGGATATCGCTTCACTGATGGGGATGCTTCAAATCTCAATCGTGACGATTAACGGCGTCGATCTCCAACGCCGCGGCATGCTGTTAAAGGCCCCGGCCGCGGATCACGTCCATCGTCTGGAACATATTTTGCGCAAGATGGAAGCCATCGTCGTCATCAAGCTCCGGCGACCGAAGCTTCGCGACCGAATCGCGATTCGACATGGGCGCTACATCGAGCACGACAATGACGACAAGAAGACGTTCAAATTCGTCCGCGAGGACTTAGGTGTCCTCGTCGACTTCGTCGCCGAACTGATGAAAGAAGAACGGCACTTGTTGATCGGGGTGCGCGGCAATCCGCGTGTCGGGAAGACCGAGTCGATTGTTGCGGCGAGCGTCTGTGCGAACAAGCGCTGGCTGTTCCTGTCATCGACGCTCATGAAGCAGACGGTGAGGACCTCGTTGTTCGAAGAAGAACGCGAAGGGGACCACGTCTATATCATCGACGGTGCCGTCTCGACGCGGACGATGGATGAACGCCATCGTCAATTGATTCGAGAAGTCATGCGGTTGCCGTCCGTGAAAGTCATCGAGCATCCGGACCTATACGTGCGCAACACCGATTGCGTGTTCGAAGACTTTGATTACATCATCGAACTGAGGAACTCACAAGATGAGGAGATTATCATTCCTCAAGAGACACATCGTGAGGCAGAATGGTTTGAATAACTACTTGAATGGAAGGTGTGGACCCCTGTGACAGAACTAGGGACTTTTTTGAAACAAAGGCGTGAGGCGAGCGGTTTGACGCTCGACCAAATCCAGCAGACGACGAAGATTCAAAAACGCTATATCATCGCGATCGAGGAAGGTGATTACAAAAATCTCCCTGGCTCGTTCTATGCACGGGCGTTCATTAAAACGTATGCGGAATCGTTAGGACTTGATGTCGATGAACTGTACGAGACGTATGCGAAAGATTTGCCGAAAATCGAGCCGCAACCGACCGTTCAATTATCGCGAAAGCAAACCTATTCGAAAGCGTCCGAGACGTCGAGCCGTGTCTCGCGTTGGGTACCGAAAGTCATGCTCGTGCTCGTCGCGTTCCTGTTGATGACGGCCGTCTATTACGTCGTCCGAAACCTTGATTTCGGCGACCAAAACGCGTCACCGACTGAACAGACGAACTCGGGTGTAACCATTGATCAAAACAAGGACGTGCCGGAAGAAGAGCCGGTCGAAGAAGAACCGCCGGCTGAAGAACCGGTCGAAGAAGAACCGGCAGAAGAGACGGGACCGATTGCGGTCGCGTCGACGAACGGGGCAGACCTCACATATGAGATCGCGACGGCCGATAAACTGACGACGGAGATTCATGTGAAAGAGTCGCCGGCGACATATGTCGGTGTTCGGGACACCTCACTCGAGGGAGCGTTCCTCGCTCCGGAATATCCGAACCAATCGAAACAAAACCCGATTGTCATCGAGGACGCGGAGACGGATACGCTTCGCATCCGAATCGGCTTGATCGGTGGGGTCGAGAAAATTGTTGTCAATGGCCGGGAGCTTGAATTAGCCGACTCGCCGGTCACACAAAATATATTTGTAAAGAGAGTCGACGCAGAATAAGTTGACTCTCCTTCTAGAGGAGGAGTTCTCGATGAACCTACCTAACCGTTTGACGATGTTACGGGTGTTGCTCATCCCCGTGTTCGTTGTCTTACTCGCCGTAGATTTTGATTGGGGAGACATCGCTTTCCTCGGGGCGGACGTACCGCTCCATCAATTCATCGCCGCGGTCATCTTTACGATTGCCGCTATCACTGACTGGCTTGACGGGCATCTCGCTCGGAAGCACAACTTGGTCACCAACTTTGGGAAGTTCATGGATCCGCTCGCTGACAAACTACTCGTCACGGCGGCACTTGTCCTGCTCGTCGAGATGGATCTCGTCGCGGCATGGGTCGTCGTCGTCATTCTCTCGCGTGAGTTCGCGGTGACGGGACTTCGTCTCGTGGCGGCCGATGAAGGAATCGTCGTCGCGGCCGGGAAGTCGGGCAAAGCGAAGACATGGGTCCAACTCTTTGCCATCATCTTCCTGCTGTTCGGCAACCCGATTTTCAGCTATGTCGGCATCCCGTTCGGCGAATGGGCCATGTGGCTCGCGCTCGTCTTGACGATTTACTCAGGGGCCGAATATTTCGCACAAAACTATAAGATCATTGTAAAGTCGATGTAACCATCGGCATAGACGAGTTGTTCAGCTTGGCCGAACAGCTCGTTTTTTTTTAATGGGGGGAGGAATTTGGATGAAACGCACCGAAATCATTGCGGTAGGCTCTGAACTGCTCTTAGGGGAAATCACGAACACGAACGCCCGTTACTTATCAGAACAGCTGTCGAAATACGGGTTGTCCGTGCTGTATCATGTAGTCGTCGGAGATAATCAGGAACGTTTGCGAGCGACACTCGAACAAGCGCGATCACGAAGTGAATTCGTCATCGTCACTGGCGGCCTTGGGCCGACGGCGGATGATATCACGAAGACGACACTCGCCGAGGTGCTCGGTCGTCCACTCATCCGTGACGAGGCATCGCTCGAGACGATCCATCGTTTCGTCGCCTCGCGCGGACGCGAGCCGAACGAAGGGGACGCGCGGCAAGCCGATGTCTTAACCGGGGCCGAAGTGCTCACCAACCCGGTCGGTCTCGCGCCCGGGATGTGGATCGAGGACGAACCGACATGGCTGTTGTTACCGGGTGTCCCGTGGGAGATGAAAGCGATCGTCGACGCCACGTTCCCAGAAAAATTCGGCGGGATGACCATCGTCTCTGAATCGTTGCGCTTTTATGAAATCGGTGAGTCGGCGCTCGACGCGGCCGTCGTCGATTTGATGACCGGGTCGAACCCAACGGTCGCCCCATACGCCGAGTCGGGCGAGGCACGACTGCGCATCAGCGCCCGCGCCGATACCGAGACCGTGGCGCGGGAGATGATTGAACGGGTCAAACAGGATATTTTGGCGCGGGTCGGTCACTATTACTTCGGTTCAGACGAGGATACGCTCGCCGCACGGCTGATTCACGAGTTACAAGCGCGCAAGGCGACGCTGTCGATTGCCGAGTCGCTCACGGGCGGTCAAGCCCAAGCGATGCTCACGGCCGTTCCAGGAGCATCCTCGGTGTTCAAGGGCGGGGTCGTCACGTACTCCGACGAGCTAAAAAATAGGTTTTTAGGGGTGTCCCTTGATACAATTGATTCACACTCGGTCGTCTCAAAAGAAGTCGCCTTTGAAATGATCCTCGGTCTGACGCGTCAGACCGGAACGGATTATGGGCTGGCGTTCACCGGCGAGGCCGGTCCGACGTCAAATTCGGGTCAGCCGGTCGGAAAAGTGTTCATCGGCATCCGGTCACCGGACGGGATTGACGTGATCGAACGTGATTACCCGCATCAAGAGCGGCATGTCATTCAAGCCCGGGCTACGAAAGACGGAATGTGGGCGCTCCTGCAACAAATGAAAAAAGGCGAATAAACGTTCGCAAAAAACTTGTGTATCGTCTTCGCTTCGCTTATAATGAAAGTATCAATCAAAGGAGGCTCATTAATCTATGAGTGATCGTAAACAAGCGTTAGAAATGGCATTACGCCAAATTGAGAAACAATTCGGTAAAGGCTCAATCATGCGCCTCGGTGAAAATACAGATCAGCAAGTTTCGGTGACCCCGTCAGGCTCAATCGCCCTCGACATCGCCCTCGGTGCAGGTGGTTATCCACGTGGTCGTGTCATCGAAGTGTACGGACCTGAATCGTCAGGTAAGACGACGGTGGCGCTTCATGCCATCGCTGAAGTTCAAAAGCGCGGCGGACAAGCTGCCTTCGTCGACGCCGAGCACGCGCTCGACCCGAAATACGCACAAAACTTGGGCGTCAACATCGATGAGTTGCTCTTATCACAACCGGATACAGGGGAACAAGCCCTTGAGATCGCGGAAGCCCTCGTCCGCTCTGGTGCGGTCGATATCCTCGTCGTCGACTCGGTTGCGGCACTCGTTCCGAAAGCCGAGATTGAAGGGGAGATGGGAGACTCACACGTCGGTCTTCAAGCCCGCCTCATGAGCCAAGCGCTCCGTAAATTGTCTGGTGCGACGAACAAGTCGAAGACAATCGTCATCTTCATCAACCAAATCCGTGAGAAAATCGGAATCATGTTCGGTAACCCGGAAACGACACCTGGTGGTCGTGCCCTCAAGTTCTATTCGTCGGTCCGTCTCGAAGTCCGTCGTGCTGAAACGCTCAAACAAGGCCAAGACATGGTCGGGAACCGGACGAAAATCAAAGTCGTCAAAAACAAGATCGCGCCACCGTTCAAGACGGCAGAAGTCGATATCATGTACGGCGAAGGAATCTCGCGTGAAGGCGAGCTCATCGACATCGGGGCCGACCTCGATATCGTTCAAAAGAGCGGCGCGTGGTACTCGTACAACGAGGAGCGTCTCGGTCAAGGCCGTGAGAACGCGAAGCAGTATATGAAAGAGAACCCGTCGGTGGCCGCATCGGTCGAAGAACGGATTCGCGACCACTACGGTCTCAACGGTGAAAAGACGGTCACAGTCGAAGCTGACAACGATGACGTCCTCTCACTTTTAGACGAAGAGTAAGTAACGTTTCTCGCCTGACATGGTTCAGGCGAGATTTTTTTAGTATAATTTTTTTGATGAATTGGTAGTTCTATCCTGTCCGTGCATTGCATTCTAACAGGTAAATAAGTACAATAAAGCTATACGCGGGCTCGCTCGCGTTTTCATTCATGAAAAAATAAAATATCCTTGCGAAAGGGAGGTGAACATGATGGAATGGCTATTAGAGCTTATTCTGATCCTCCTTTTGCCGATAGCTTTTGTTGCAGGTTTTTTTGTGCGTAAATCGATCGCCGAAGCGAAGATTCAAGGTGCCGAGACGGAAGCGACCAAGATTGTAGAGCAAGCGCGACAACAATCGGAAGCGATGCAAAAAGAAGCACGGCTTGAAGTAAAAGAAGAGATGATTCAACTTCGCAATGAAACCGAACAAGAATTGCGCGAACGACGTGAAGAGCAGAAAGTGAAAGAAAATCGTTTCGTCCAAAAGGAAGAGCTTCTCGACCGGAAAGCAGACATGCTTGAACGGAAAGAAGACGCCTTGGATGAACGTGAGGCTGCACTCGCGAAACGGAAGCGTGAAGCGGAAACGCTCGAGAGCAAAGTGGAGGAATTATATGAGGAGGCACGCCAAGAACTAGTACGCGTGGCAGCCTTGTCGAAAGAAGAAGCACGGACCATCATCATGGACGAAGCGAAGCAGGAAGCGCTTCACGATGCTGCTCTCCTTCAAAAAGAAATCGAGCAAAAAGCAAAATTAGAAGCTGATAAAAAAGCGAAACACCTCTTGTCTCTCACGATGCAACGTTATGCGGCCGAACACGTCGCCGAGACGACCGTATCAGTCGTCAACTTGCCGAGTGATGAGATGAAAGGGCGCATCATCGGACGTGAAGGACGTAACATCCGCACGCTCGAGACACTCACCGGCATCGACCTCATCATCGATGACACGCCGGAAGCGGTCATCCTGTCTGGATTTGACCCGGTCCGTCGTGAAATCGCCAAGATGACGCTCGAAAAACTCGTTCAAGACGGTCGGATCCATCCGGCCCGCATTGAAGAGATGGTCGAGAAATCACGTCGTGAAGTCGATGAGCGCATCCGTGAATACGGGGAAGAAGCGACATTCTCAGCCGGCATCCACGGCGTCCACCCGGACCTCGTCAAGACGCTCGGTCGAATGCGTTACCGGACGAGTTACGGTCAAAACGTGCTCGCCCATTCGGTCGAAGTGGCCCACCTCGCCGGCATGATGGCCGCCGAGCTCGGGGAAGACGTCACGCTCGCCAAGCGAGCGGGTCTCCTCCACGATATCGGGAAAGCCATCGATCATGAAGTCGAAGGCAGCCACGTCGAGATTGGTGTCGAGCTCGCCACGAAGTACAAAGAGCATCCGGTCGTCATCAACTCGATTGCCTCGCACCATGGGGACGTCGAAGCGACATCGACGATCGCGGTTCTCGTCGCAGCGGCGGACGCCTTGTCAGCGGCGCGTCCAGGAGCCCGTCAAGAGACGCTCGAAAGCTATATCCGACGCCTTGAGCGCCTCGAAGCGATCTGTGAGTCGTTCGAAGGAGTCGAGAAGTCATATGCCATCCAAGCGGGACGTGAAGTCCGGATCATCGTCCGCCCAGACGTCGTCGATGACGTCGTGGCGAACAAGATGGCCCGCGACATCTGTAAACGGATCGAAGATGAGCTTGACTATCCAGGCCAAATCAAAGTGACGGTCATTCGCGAAACGCGTGCCGTCGATTATGCGAAGTAACAAGAGCGGAGACATTCTCCGCTTTTTCTATTGGAGGAGGACAAGACTATGAAAATCTTATTTATCGGCGACGTGGTCGGAAAACCAGGTCGCGACATCTTGAGCGCCCAAATCGGACGCTTAAAAAGCAAATATAGCCCGACGTTCATGCTCGTCAACGGTGAAAACGCAGCCAACGGGCGCGGTATCACAAAAAAAATCTATCAACAATTTCTTGAGCTTGGGTTCCATGGCGTGACGATGGGGAATCATACTTGGGACAACCGTGACATCTTTGACTGGATCGATGATGCTGACCGCATCGTCCGTCCGGCCAACTATCCTGACGGCACGCCGGGTGTCGGGATGATGGTGTTGAAACAAGGCGGGAAGAAGCTCGCCGTCATCAACGCGATGGGCACGGTGTTCTTGCCGTCGCTCGACTGTCCGTTCCGTACCGTCGACGCCCTCGTCGAAGAGATTCGCGGCGAGGTCGACGCGATTTTCGTTGACATGCACGCCGAGGCGACGAGTGAGAAGATTGCGATGGGGTATCACCTTGACGGACGCGTCCAAGCCGTCGTCGGCACCCATACGCACGTCCAGACGGCTGACAACCGCATCCTACAAAACGGCACGGCGTACATCACCGACGTCGGGATGACGGGTCCGCTCGACGGGGTGCTCGGCATGGATGCCGAGGTCGTCTTAAGAAAATTCATCACCCAGCTCCCGGTCCGGTTTGAAGTTGCCGAGGGACGGGAACAACTAAATGGAGTTTTAATCACAATCGATGACCAATCGAAACGAGCCACGAAAATCGAACGCATACACCTAGATGATCAGACCGTATGGTTTGATTGAACAACCTACCCGAGGGGGAAACAAGAATGGACGTACTCAAAGTTTCGGCAAAATCGAATCCTAACTCCGTGGCGGGTGCACTCGCTGGCGTACTTCGTGAAAAAGGAACGTGTGAGATTCAAGCAATCGGCGCTGGAGCGCTCAATCAATCCATCAAAGCGGTCGCGATCGCGCGTGGTTTCGTCGCGCCGAGCGGGCTGGATTTGATTTGCATCCCTGCGTTCACCGATATTATGATTGACGGAGAAGAACGAACGGCAATCAAGCTCATCATCGAACCAAGATGAGCTTGCGGTCGGGACATAGGTCCTATTCTTGTAAGAGAAGCCATCGGCGCGGATGGCTTCTCTTTTTTGTCTGGAAAATCGACGTTCTATCTTCTCAGGTTCGTCATTTTATGACAAGATGAAAGAGAACGTGAAGTTCGATTAAGAGATGAAGAGGGGGACGTTTTCAATGGAACAGCTCGTGTCTACGACAGAGAAGGAAGCAACGACACCTGTGATGAAAGCGATTCAAAAACATACGGCCGGATTCGGGGCCCAATTGGTCGAAGTGCCAATCCCGACACCAGGAGCCGGGGAAGTGTTAATCAAAGTGAAAGCGACATCGATTTGCGGGACCGATGTCCACATTTATGAGTGGGACGACTGGGCAAAGAGCCGGGTCAAACCGCCATACGTGTTCGGTCACGAGTTCGCGGGGGAAGTCGTGGCGCTCGGGGAAGGAACGAAACGCATCCAAGTCGGACAGACCGTATCGGCCGAGACGCATATTGTCTGTCACCAATGTAAACAGTGTTTGCGCGGGCAGTATCACATCTGTAAGAACACGAAAATCATCGGTGTCGACACGCAAGGCTGTTTCGCTGAATATGTCGTCATGCCCGAAGAGAACTTGTGGGTCAACCCAGAGTCGATGCCGGCCAAGCTCGCCTCGATTCAAGAGCCGCTCGGAAACGCCGTCCATACAGTGCTCGCGAGTGACGTGTCGGCCAAGTCGGTCGCTATCGTCGGCTGCGGCCCGATTGGCCTCATGGCCGTCGGCGTCGCCAAGGCGGCGGGCGCGAGCCGCGTCTATGCGATTGACGTCAACCCGTACCGGTTGAAGCTCGCCGAAGACATGGGGGCGGACGTCGTCATCAATAGCCTCGAGCAAAATCCGCTCGAGCTGATCATGGATCAGACCGATGGGGACGGCATCGATGTCGTCTGTGAGATGAGCGGGCATCCGGTCGCCATCGACCAGGCGTTCAAGATGGTCACGGCCGGCGGGGACGTCAATGTGTTGTCACTACCAGCCAAGCCGGTCGCCATCGACTTGACGCGTGACGTCGTCTTCAAAGGGGTGCGCGTTCAGGGCATCACCGGACGTAAGATGTATGAGACGTGGGGTCAAGTGTCGACGCTACTCGCGACAGGTCAGCTGAACGTAGAACCGATTATCACGCACGTGTTCAAGCTCGAGGAGTTCGAGCAAGGTTTCGAGCTCATGCGGGCCGGGAAGTGCGGTAAAGTGGTCTTATTACCATAAACAGGGGGAATCGATATGGCATTTGAACATATTACAGAAGCAGTCAATGAAATGAAACAAGCGGGCACGTTCCGCTCACTCGTGCCGCTCGAGTCGGCGCAAGCGAACGAAGTCACAATCGACGGCAAATCGCTCGTCCAGCTGTCTTCGAACAACTATCTCGGACTCGCCAACCATCCGCGCTTGAAACAAGCGGCAATTGAAGCGGTCGAACAGTTCGGGGCCGGCACAGGTTCGGTCCGGACGATTGCCGGGACGTTCGAGATGCACGAGGCGTTCGAACGCGAGCTCGCCGAGTTCAAACATACGGAAGCGGCGCTCGTGTTCCAGTCGGGCTTCGCGACGAACCTCGGCGTCTTGTCGGCCCTCCTCGGTCCGGAGGACGTCGTCATCAGTGACGCGCTCAACCACGCCTCGATTATCGATGGCATCCGGTTGACGAAAGCGGCTCGCCGCATCTATAAGCACATCGACCTCGCTGATTTAGAGGCGGCGTTGAAAGAGACGCAAGATTATCGGACGCGTCTCGTCGTCACGGACGGCGTCTTCTCGATGGACGGCAACATCGCGCCGCTCCCAGAAATCGTCGAGCTCGCCGAGAAGTATGACGCGGCGGTCATGGTCGACGATGCCCACGCCTCGGGCGTGCTAGGCAAAAACGGCCGCGGTACGGTCAACCACTTCGGGCTCGACGGCCGGGTCGCGCTACAAGTCGGGACGTTGTCGAAAGCGATTGGTGTCCTCGGCGGCTACGTCGCCTGCTCGAACGACATCCGTGACTTCTTGATTCAAAAGGGACGTCCGTTCTTGTTCTCGACGTCACACCCGCCAGCGGTCGTCGCGGCGAACCGTGAGGCGATCCGTGTCATGAAAGAAGAAGAGGAGCTGTTCGACAAGTTATGGGCGAACACCGAGTTCTTCAAATCAGGACTTCGTGACCTCGGCTTCGACATCGGCCATGCGACGACACCGATCACACCGGTCATGCTCGGCGAAGAGACGCTCGCGCACACGTTCTCGGACAAATTGAAAGACCACGGCGTGTTCGCACAGAGCATCGCTTTCCCGACGGTCGAGAAAGGCAAGGCTCGGATTCGGACGATCGTGACGGCGGAACATACCCGTGACGACCTCGAACGTGCGCTCGCTGCCTTCAAGGCGGTCGCGGAAGAACTGAACGTCACGCTTCAAGCGTAAGGTTAAAACTGTAGAAATAGAGATATGAACCACAGCATGCCTGAATTGGGCATGCTGTTTTTGTTTGAAAATTTTGGTAGACATCTAGGAGGATTGAATCTAAACTTTGAACAGGAGAGTACTCGGATTTCACTATTTTTTATTTCAACTACCGAGTTTATATAAAAAGGAGTAACAAGAAAGATGTTAGTAATTGATTTATTTTTAATCAGCGGTTTAGGCATCATTTTATCTACCGCCGGCATGTATTTGTTATTTAAACCGAAACAGTCCGTCTCAGTGCAAGATGCGACCGTGGATAGTATCGTAGGAACGATTTTGCTCCATGTCATCTTAGTCTGCATGACAACGAAGCACTTAGGAGCGCTTCTGTTGCTCCTTGGGATAGGGATGGGAATAGGACTTTACATAGCATTGTATGATGCTATTATTCTTTACATAAGTGAGATGAGGAAAAGATGATAGATTATAGCCGAAGTTCAGTTGCGGGATCATTTCTGACAGCAGAAGAATTCTCGATTCTGACGATTTCTCCGCTGTTTATTATTAATGTTGTAATTGGGATTGGGATTTTAATCGTCATATATATCATCGACGTGGAGTCGTGGAAAGACTTTTTCTTATTTTTAGGGATGACGATTTGGGCATCGATTTTCGTATCAGTTTATGTCATGGCGTGGTACATCCGAATTAAGTACGATACGTCGCCAGATTTTTCGGCAACGTTTGGTTTGGATTCCTTCCCTGGATGGGGTGTTCTACTTTCTCAAATGATGGAAGAGCCGAACCTCACACAAAGTTTGATAGCAAATGCATTATTCTTGTTTTTCACACGCAAGTTGAACGACTGGTTCATGTGGCCATTCAAAGTGTTATCCATTTTATTTGTCAGTCTATTTTTCGTCAAGTATGTCCCCATCGTCTTCAATTGGCTCTTCACATAAAAAAGCAAGGCACGTGGCCCTGCTTAGAGGATGAACATTCCGCGGAATCCTCGGGCCGCATAATACGAATCGGCGCCATTATGATAGACGAAGATCTGGTTGTAGCGCCGGTCGCAGAATAAGGCTCCGCCTTTTTGACGAATCGATTCCGGGGTGGCAATCCAGCTCGACGTCTTCAAGTCGAACGTACCGAGCGTCTGCAGATGGCGATACGTTGCTTCGTCGAGTAGTTCGATGCCCATCTCTTCAGCCAACTCGACGGCACTCCCCACCGGTTTGTTCTTCTTTCGCGCCGCTAACGCCGCATCGTCATAGCATAGGCTACGTCGACCACTCGGACTTTCAACCGAACAGTCACAGAAGACATGCTCCCCGTTCGGAAGTCGAATCACATCGGGTTCGCCGCCGGTCCGTTCCATTTCGGAGAGCGCGGCGAGTTTACGGTCGTCCGCTTGAAGACGAGTCAAGATGTCGGGCCAGGTGAGATCTTGATGTCGTTCGGGGTTGGTGGTAAAGCGCGCTTCGAGAGTTTTCAACAACTCGGTTGTTTCTTCGTGTGAAAGGGTGGACATCATCAATCACTCCATTCCAAGGTTTCTTTCAGTATACGACATCACTTGTGATCGATTCAGCACACTGTTCATGGAAAGGGGAATGCCAATTGAATTTCGATGCCTTAGATGTTCAGCATCTACATGCGCAGACGTTCCGGACGATTGATTTGTTCTTGCTCAAATCTATTTGGTCAGACGTTTTGCCGCTCGGTTCTTATCGCGTGATTGACTATGGTGAGCTAGATTTGGAACTTACCAAACCACAATTACTTCAGCTTCGATGGATTGATTTGACGTTACCGATTGGCATCTATTCGAATGAAAAACTAGTCTTTTTGTATAATTCGTATCATCGCAAATTATATACAGAAAAAGTTGTGTCCATCGAGCTAGCCGGACACGATGTTTCTTTCCTCGATTTTTTATTGGCACACAGTCAGACGTTTCATGACCCTGATTCATACTCTCTGAAAATGGAGGATATGTACGGCCTCTCACCGGACAGCCAATGGAGAGAGTTCGGGTTACCGGAAGTGAAGGCCCCTGCGGCATTCATTGCGGACTTATTAATCGCACTCGGTGTTACGTCATTCCAAGTCGTCTTATCCAAAAATAAACTGTTATCCGATTTTGAGTCTTGGGCGAAGTGGACGGGAAGCGATCATGCAATTGAATCTAGTGGGAAATGGACGTGGTCGAAGACGTATAAGGTGAGTTGTGATGTCTCCCGACAACCAGAACAAGCTGTTCATCAACTTGTGTCACTCCTGGAACATGATGAAGAGTGGGAAGGCATTCGATTCCTCATCCCGACCGAGACAGAAACCGTCTCATTGTTCATTGGAGGCGATTTGACGCAAGGATATGGCTACGGTGTGTTTCAGTATAAACATCCGGGAGAGGTGGTTTCCAATGAGATTTGAAGATTTGTTCTTGTATGACGGGATGATGCACGTGTTTGCTTTCAATTATGACCTCGGACCTAAGACTCTGACGTTCAATCTACAGCTCTTCGACCACTCTAGGAAACGGAACGTCTCTTTCCGTGAGCGGCTCGAGGCGAATGGGATTCCTCCGCAAAGCGAGATGGTGAACGTGAAGCTCCGCTTTGAAGACATCATATACATGGAAGTCATCGATGAATCGTATACCGATGGAGTGGTGATCACGCCTCATGACAAGTTTGAAGGAAATCAAATCGTTCGTTATACAAAGTCAGGCTATCTCGATCAACTCCAAGAAACACGTTTTCAGTTGTGGGAGTACATCAAACCGGACGTCGCTACATTTTGCCACTATCGGATATACGGATTGGACACGGTCCTCGAAATCATCACGATGTCGGACCCGACTGTCGAGGCGGCGATTGGGTTAAAATGTATCCGTCGGGGGAGCCCAACCATCTATTTTGGTGGGAAGCATTACTACGAGCAATCTTAAAAAGTCCACATATCAGCAAACAGGCGCCCTCTCTGACCGAGAAGGCGCCTTCTTATTAAGCTGATTGAATCACATCGTCCGTCAAATTGATTTGCCGACCGAGCCAGACGAGCGGAACGGTCAACGCTGCGCCAATCAAATAGACGATGGCGATCGGTAATCCGTCCGCGAGCATTCCGAACGTCAGGCTGCCGATGCTGAAGGCGAGGGTGTAGGCCGTCTGTTGGACGCTATAGACGTACGGAAGTTGCGAGACAGGTGACGTTTCTTGGAGCACCGTGTTCGTTTGGATGATACGGAGTTGGGTGGCGTATCCTTGAACTGCGAGCGCGATGAGCGCGAATGCGATATGAGACGTCACGCCGAACAACAAGGCCGCCCCGACCGACAGCAGGGAGCTGATTCCAAGCGAACTGCTTCGTTGAGCGCGATACAAGTATGCACTGGCCAGAATCATGCTGATCAAGAAGCTTGCGTTCATCGAGCCCCACCATCCCGTATCGATGTTAAGGTGGCGTTCCAGATAGACGAGCAAAAGCGCCGAAATCCAGAGCGTGCTGACGAAAGACTCGAACGTGACGAATACCGTGATTAATCGAGCATGAGGTACTGTTCGCACGATGGCGAGGCTGTCTCTAAGGGAAATGTCTGATTCACCATCTTCTACCGTCACGTCGCGGTCGAGTGAACGGACGAAGCGAAGCGTGACGAGCGTCGAGAGCATGAATAACATCAACGCGACGGTCAAGGCAATCGCGCTTGAAAACGAAGCGACGACCATCGTACCGAGCGGCCACATCGCCAGCTGGATGAACTGATTCGACCCTTGGACGAGACTGTTCGCTTGTTGGCGATTCGTCGTCAGCCGGGGGATGAACGACGCTTGGACCGGACGGGCGAACCCATCCAAGAAGGCGATGAGCACGACGAGGCCGAGGACGAGAATCGACTCCGACCAAATGACGGCCCCGAGCAAGGTCGTCTTCAACAGTTGCGTGACGAGCAGCGTCTGACCGAGGGTGAACCGAGATAAGACGCGGGCAAAGAACAGACCGCTCACGGTCATGCCGATCGTGACGGCAATCGGGAAACTGGCCGCAGCCAGGGCGGAACCGGTCTGTTGATATAACAAAGCGATCAAGGCGACGATATAAAGCACGTCACCAATATTGGCCAGCCATTGACTGACCAGCAGCAGGTAAAACGACTTCATCATGACTCTCCTCCAGAACTATTCAATTTTGGGTGGATGACATGATGTCGACTTACATACTTTCACCGCTTTCAAATTATTTACAAATAGTTTACGATAAAATGATGAAGAACACAATAATTGGAAAGTAAGAGGGGGAAACGACATGTTACACTATGACATCAATGACCAGCTTCAACTACGAATGTTCACCATCGATGACGCGGAGGCGTTGTTCCAGTTGACGATGGCGTCGAAGCCATACCTTCGCGAGTGGCTCGGTTGGCTCGATTACACCGAGACGGTCGAGGATTCACGACAAAACATCGAAGGGCGAATTAAAGGATTGATGGAGACGGGCGGCTATCCGAAATCGTTCGCGATTGTGTATCAGGGCGAGCTCGCCGGGACGATCGGTTTCAACGAGATCGACCGAGGGATCAAGTGCGGCACGGTCGGCTATTGGCTCGGCCAAGATTTTCAAGGGAAGGGCATTATGAGTCAAGCGCTCGAGACGGTCATTGATTACGGGTTCCGTGACTTAAAACTTGATAAAATTGAGATTCGGGTCGCGACCGGAAACGTGAAGAGTCGGGCCTTGCCGGAACGGTTCGGCTTCCTCGAAGAAGGGGTGCTCCGCAATGCGGAGTGGCTCTATGACCGCTACGTCGACCACGTCGTGTACGGGCTGTTGCGAGATGAATGGGCCCATTAACATACAAAACCCCGTCCTTTACAAGGCGGGGTTTTCGTTTGGGATTTGTTCGCCGAAGAGTTCGCTACCGAACTCGGCATACGCCTGCTCATAGCGCCGGAGCGATGACTCTTTATGCATACACGTCACGTTCATGCGTTCGAGAGATGTCATGTCGGTCGCATACGTCTTCAAGACGTGGGCGTTCCGGAGCATCGACGGTGTGACCGAACGGCTGAGACCGCTGCGTTCATTCAATTGGCGCATCATCTTCGTAATCATGACGATCGTCAGCTGTTTCGGCTGGTTCTTCGCATACACCCAACGGAACGTCATCCGGGAGAAGTCGAACGAGACGAAGACGGGATCGTCCGAGTACCAACGCGGACGGACCGGCGTCGGGATGTCGACCAAATAGTTCATGAGGAGTGTCTGGTCCTCTTGACTGAGTTTCAACGTGAACCGGTTGCCGAGCCGGTCATAGACGTCGAACTCATGGCTCGCGAGATGCAGGTCGTTCATCCGAAGACGGATGATATGGTGCACCCGGAGTCCATATTTATAGAACAACGTGACGATCAGCTCGTTCCGATTGACGAGATACGGATGCGCCTGAAGCTGGTTCTCACTCAGCCCGCTTGTCGAACGGATCGTCCGGACGAGCTTGCTGAACTCGGTCGGCAAGGCAATCTGGTCGACGGTGAGCGTATGAGCCGGTTGGGCATAGGCGAGCATCTTTTTCCGGAGCGGATTCAAGAAGACGGTCAGGCTATTGATGACGGTGACGATTCGGGCGACCGTCGCCTGTTGGTATTGCTTCTCTTCGATGAGGAAGTCGTTGACGAACGTCTTCCACGATTCGAGCGGGACGGCGAGCCACGCCTCCGGGGCATCGAGCTCGACGTTATGGTCATGAAAGTATTTGTGCACATCGATCAAGTCGTATCGATAGCGTTTCAGCGTCGACGGTTGACGGCCGCTCGCGCCGAGATGGAACAAGTACGCCTCGATATATTCAGGCAATGGATACTCTTTTCTACGTTTCGTCATGGACGTTCCTCCTTCTCCTCATATCGTACCACAAACGGACGTTCTCCATTCGCCGTTTCGTGGTAAGATGGAGGATGAGACTTATAGGAATGAGGGATTTTTATGCAACGAGAGAAAGTCATTATCGTCGGATGTCAATTACCGACTGTCGACGATTGGACATATGAACAATCGATGGGGGAACTCGTCGAATTGGTCGATACGGCACGAGGTGAGGTCGTCGCCCGTCTCGATCAGAAACGGCAACAAGTCGACCGCCGCACGTTCATCGGGAAAGGGAAAGTCGAGGAGCTCGCGGTGCTCATCGAACAGTTCGAGCCGGACATCGTCATCTTCAACGCCGAGCTGTCGCCAGCCCAGTCGAAGAACATCCGCATCTCGCTGAACGACCCGGACGAGATGAAACTGATTGACCGGACGCAATTGATTCTAGACATCTTTGCCGGACGGGCCCAATCGAAAGAAGGGAAACTCCAAGTCGAACTCGCCCAAATGAACTACCTGCTCCCGCGTTTAATCGGACAAGGCACGCAACTGTCACGTCTCGGTGGCGGAATCGGGACACGGGGACCGGGTGAAACGAAACTCGAGTCGGACCGCCGGCACATCAAGCGCCGCATCGATGAGATTAAGAAAAATCTCGAAGGCACCGTCGCGCACCGTGACCGTTACCGCGAACGTCGGAAAGAGAACCGTGTGTTCCAAGTCGCGCTCGTCGGATATACGAACGCCGGAAAATCAACGATTTTCAACCGCTTGACGGACGCCGATACGTACGAACAGGACGAATTGTTCGCGACGCTCGATCCGCTCACGCGTGAGCTCGAATTGCCGCGCGGCGGGAAAGTGCTCATCACGGATACGGTCGGATTTATTCGCGACTTGCCGACGAAACTCGTCGCCGCGTTCCGCTCGACGCTCGAGGAAGTGCTCGGGGCTGACCTCGTCTTGCACGTCATCGATTCGTCAAACCCGCACTACATGAACCAGATCGACACGACCAACTCGGTCTTAACGGAACTCGGCGCGAGTGAGTTGCCGCAGCTCGAGGTATACAATAAGAAAGACCGGTTGACCGAAGACTTCGTCGGCGGACCGCTCGTCATCTCGGCGCTCGACTCGAACGATATCGAGACGCTCATCGGCGCGATCGAAGATAAGATTGCGGATGTGTTGACGAAAGTACACGTCATCTTGCCGGTCCGCTCGTTCGAGCATTACCATCCGGCCAAAGATTCGATGTATCGTCTCGAGGAGAAGTTCCTCGATGACGGTTCGGTCGAACTCGTTGGATATATGAGAGAAGACACGCGTCTATATGCGACGCTGAAACAATTTGAGGTGTGAAACAATGATGTGGCAAGAAAAGATTGCGTATTATGATGAATTGGCCCCGTTCGTGACCGAGGCGGAAGCGCGGGTAAAACCATATTTTGAAACGATCGAGGCGACAGCGGAGTTCAACCAATACCGTGTCCTCGAGTCGTTTAAGAAGCATAAAGTGTCGGACTTTCATTTCAATCCGACGACCGGGTACGGCTATGACGATATTGGACGCGACACGCTCGAGTCGATTTATGCTGACGTGTTCGGGGCGGACCTCGCCCTGTGCCGCCCGCAAATCATCTCTGGGACGCACGCCATCGGGATCGTCTTGTTCGGTGTGTTGTTGCCAGGGGATGAACTGCTTTATATTACCGGCAAGCCGTACGACACGCTCGAAGAGATTGTCGGGATTCGGGGAGACGGCCGTGGGTCGCTCAAAGAACTTGGTGTCGGCTACGACACGGTCGAGTTGAAAGACGACCAGATCGATGTCGAGACCGTCATCGCACGGATTCGCCCTGAGACGAAGCTCGTTGGCATCCAGCGCTCGAAAGGTTACGCCAACCGACGCAGCATTCCGGTCCAAGAAATCGGGGAGGCAATCGCGAAAATCAAAGCGGCACACCCGCACGTCTTCGTCTTCGTCGACAACTGTTACGGTGAGTTCGTCGAGACGATTGAACCGACCCACGTCGGGGCTGATCTCATGGCCGGCTCACTCATCAAAAACCCGGGTGGCGGCTTGGCGAAGACGGGTGGCTATATCGCCGGGACGAAAGAACTCGTCGAACGCTGCTCGTTCCGCATGACGACACCTGGCATCGGAAGCGAGGCCGGTCCGTCACTCTATTCGCTCCAAGAGATGTATCAAGGGTTTTATATGGCGCCGCACACAGTCGCCCAAGCCTTGAAAGGGGCGCACTTGACGGCGAGCCTGCTCGGATTGCTCGGTTTCGAGACCGATCCGCATTATACGACGCCCCGGACCGATTTGATTCAATCGGTGACGTTCCGCGACCGCGACAAGATGATTGCGTTCTGTCAGAGCATCCAGATGGCGTCGCCGGTCAATGCGCATGCGTTACCGGTACCGGCCTATATGCCGGGGTATGAGGATGACGTTATCATGGCAGCCGGGACGTTCATTCAAGGCTCGTCGATTGAATTGTCGGCCGACGGTCCGCTCCGCGCGCCTTACACGGCCTACGTTCAAGGCGGATTAACTTACGCCCACGTCAAGGTCGCGCTCATGCTTGCCTTGAGCCAATTGCGGACGAAAGAGCTCGTCACATTTGACCGTGACAATATCTCACAGAAGTTGTAACCGAAATGTCATGTTAACTTTCTTAACATCTATTGACAGGTAAGTTGTCATGTATTATTCTCACAGTGTGAGACAGAAAAGGAGGGGTAAGAGATGGCCGATCAATTTCGTCGCTCCAACCCGTTGTTTCCGATTGGAATCGTTCAAGATTTGACCCAGCTGACAGGTAGGCAGATTCGGTACTATGAAGAACAGGGTCTGATTTCGCCTAGTCGGACGGAATCGAAACGACGGCTCTATTCCTTTAATGATGTCGAACGTCTACTCACGATCAAGGATTTTATCGATCAAGGCTTCAACTTGGCGGCGATTCGTCATATGCTCGATAACAGCGACGCTAAAGACGCGGAATCACTAAAGGCGCCGGTCGATGAAGCACCGAAGATCTCTGAACAAGAGTTACACAAATTATTGAAAACACAGCTTCAAGAAGCTGGCCGTTTCAATAAGACGTCGCTCATTCAAGGTGAGCTGTCACGTTTTTATCGATGACGCCAGTACACTAACCATTACACAATGTGAGAGGGGACATTTCACCATGGCCAGAAAAACGTTCACGAAAGAAGACATCAAACGCATCGCACAAGAAGAGGACGTACGCTTTATTCGTCTTCAATTCACGGATATCCTCGGTACGATTAAAAACGTCGAGGTTCCGATCAGCCAATTGGACAAAGCACTTGATAACAAGATGATGTTCGATGGTTCTTCAATCGAAGGGTTCGTACGCATCGAGGAATCAGACATGAACCTCTATCCAGACCTTGACACATGGGTTGTCTTCCCGTGGACAGACGGCAGCGGTAAAGTCGCTCGCTTGATTTGTGATATTTATACTCCGGACGGAAAACCGTTCAGCGGTGACCCGCGCGGCAATTTGAAGCGTAACCTCGAGCGCATGCAGAAGCTCGGTTTCACAGCATTCAACGTCGGACCAGAGCCTGAGTTCTTCCTCTTCAAGAAAGACTTGAACGGCCAACCGACACTCGAACTTAACGACCAAGGCGGTTACTTCGACTTGGCACCGGTCGACCTCGGCGAGAACTGCCGTAAAGAGATCGTCATCGAGCTCGAAAACATGGGCTTCGAAATCGAAGCATCACACCACGAAGTCGCACCAGGTCAGCACGAGATCGACTTCAAATACGCAGATGCGGTCACGACGGCTGATAACATCCAAACGTTCAAACTCGTCGTCAAGACGATTGCAGCGAAATATGGTCTTCACGCGACGTTCATGCCGAAGCCACTCTTCGGTGTCAACGGTTCAGGGATGCACGCCAACATGTCGCTCTTCAAAGGTGACACGAACGTCTTCTACGATCCGAACGGCGAAATGGAACTCTCTGACACGGCTCGCGCCTTCACGGCAGGGATTCTCGAGCATGCCCGTGCATTCACGGCTGTTTGTAACCCGACTGTCAACTCGTACAAGCGTCTCGTTCCTGGTTATGAAGCACCTTGCTACGTAGCATGGAGCGCGCGCAACCGTTCACCACTCGTTCGTGTACCAGCGGCCCGTGGTCTCTCGACTCGAATCGAAGTACGTTCGGTCGACCCGGCAGCAAACCCGTACCTCGCTTTGGCCACACTATTGGCTGCAGGTCTCGATGGAATTGAGAAAGACATGACAGCACCGAAGCCAATCGACAGCAACATCTACGTCATGGATAAGCCAGAACGTGTTGCTAACGGGATTGACGATCTTCCGGCTACGCTCTTCGACGCGCTCGAAGTACTCCGTACTGACAAAGTCGTCATGGAATCGCTTGGCGAGCATATCGGTGAGCACTTCCTCGAGTTGAAAGAAATCGAGTGGGATATGTTCCGTACGCAAGTAACAGAGTGGGAACGCGATCAGTACATGACGCTCTACTAAGTCGATGAACTGGGGACGTTAACCCTACCAATCAGAGTCCTGAACGAGTCTTCGCAAGAAGAACTCATTCAGGACTCTTTTTCTATCGTTCTATATAATGGGGAAGAATGTATGGCTAGATGAGCGGACTAGACGAAACTGAAGGAGATGGAAGACGTGGCCACACCGTTGAAAGAGGTATATCATGAGGATTTTTTGCTAGGATTTGGGCGACGGATTCAATCCGTGTACCCATCGTTTGATATACAAGCATTTGTCGCATCGATTGTAGATGAGTCATGGGAAGCGTTAGCGCTGAAAGGGCGTATGCGCCGTATTTCGACAAAGCTCGGGGAGTACTTACCTCAAAACTACGAGTCAGCTATAGATGTATTGGTTGAAATTGCAGACGATTGTGTCGGCTTTCCATATTTATTTTTTCCCGACTTCGTAGAAGTGTATGGACAGGCGGAAGAACATTGGGAACGCTCGATGTCAGCACTCGAACTCTTCACGCAGAAATCGTCTTCTGAATTCGCAATCAGACCTTTTCTGCTTCGTGATTCGACGCGAGTAATGGATCGCATGATGGCATGGGCCAAGCATCCGAATGAGCATGTGCGAAGATTGGCAAGTGAAGGCTGTCGTCCTCGTCTTCCGTGGGCGGAGTCATTACCGATGTTCAGAGAAAATCCGGCTCCCGTGTTTGCGGTTTTAGAGTTATTGAAAGAAGACCCATCATTATATGTAAGGAAAAGTGTCGCCAACAATCTCAACGATATCTCGAAAGATCACCCGGAAGCCGTGCTCGAAGTCTCGCGTCGATGGCAAGGCGAACATCCTCATACCGATTGGGTCATCAGACATGCGTGCCGAACATTGATCAAATCCGCACATCCTGACGCCTTAACGCTGTTCGGTTATACGCAAGAAACGGATTTGACCGTCAACGCATCGATTTCGATACATCCGAACGTGCTCAGCATAGGAGAGACGTGCGAGATTCAGTACGATGTGTCGATTCGTCCAGGCGATGGCGCCTATATTCGGGTCGAATACGCCATCGATTTCATAAAAGCGAACGGGAAAGCGAGTCGTAAAGCTTTTCTGCTAGCGAACAAAATCGTCCCCGGGGGTGCGCGACTTGTAGCGAACAGGATGCACAGTTGGGCAGATTTGACGACTCGTCGGCATTATTCAGGGGAGCATCGTGTCGTTTTGCTGGTCAATGGACGAGAAGTGGCAGAACATCATGTCATGTTGCATAAAAGTTATTGAGCTTCTATATAATAAACAGTTCAAAAAGGGCAACCCAGTCTCTACTAGACGGGCTGCCCTTTTAGGTGTATGGCATAAATGTTTGGCTTAAAAGGCACGTTTGAAGAACGTGGACGCATAGTCGAGCGTCGTATGTAGCGTCGTCGCGAAAACGAGTCCGAAGAAGCATGCGGCCCCGTTCAGGTCGAGCCACGATCTGACAGCTTCCTCATACGGCGTGAACGTGAGCACGAGCGTGAGCGGGAAACCGAGATAGATGACCCGGATCAGATCGCTCAAGAGCGGAAAATGCGAGAATAACGACCGATGGGGCATAATCTTCACATAAGGGAGCCAAAAGCCCCGAAGCGGTCCCCATCGATAATAGGCGTCCGACTTTAAGTCAAGGTCCGGGGAGAGCCAGAACGTCCCGATTAGGGCGCCGAATAGGAACATGGTCGGAATATCGATGTCAATAAAAGGCGTGGCAATCGCAAGAGCACCGATTGCCACGAGATTCGTACGGGTATGTGTCTTGCCACTCGCCATTAGTGAATCGTACGGTATACACCGATGACCTTCCCTAAAATCGACACGTTATCGAAATACATCGCTTCGAGTTCATCGTTCTCCGGTTGAAGACGGACTTTCGAAGCTTCTTTATAAATCCGCTTCACTGTCGCTTCGCCTTCATCCGTCATGGCGACGACAATCTCTCCATTGTCGGCCGTGTTCTGTTGGCGGACGAGGACACGGTCCCCATCCAAGATGCCGGCGTTAATCATCGAGTCTCCCGATACCGAGAGCATGTAGACGTTGTCGGAACCGACGACGTGGGCCGGGAGCGGGAAGTGCTCTTCCACGTTCTCGATTGCCGTGATTGGCGTACCGGCCGTGACTTTCCCGATGACCGGCACGTACATGACGGCATCATGGTCTTCCACGACTGACATCTCTTCATCTAAAATTTCGATGGCACGTGGCTTCGTCTTGTCACGTCGAATCAATCCACGCTTCTCTAGACGGTCCAAGTGGCCGTGGACGGTCGAGCTCGATGCGAGTCCGACTGCCTCTCCGATTTCACGAACGGAAGGTGGATACCCTTTCGCCCGGACCTCGGCTTTTATAAAATCAAGAATCTGTTGTTGTCTTGCTGACATTTTTTTCAATGGATTTCACCTCGATTATGTCGAATAACCTGCGAACGCATCCTATTCTTTATGGGTTTAGTTTAACACAAGAACACATGAGCGCACAAACATTCGTTCGTTTTTTTCCACTTGACCGAACAGAAGTTCTTGTTTTATGATGAGAACAGATAAACGAACAGACGTTCTCGAGAACGTGTATTCTTATTCCCAGGAGGTAATCGTTATGAGAGACACAATCAATGGAATCATTTTAGTCGGCATGTTGGCACTTGGAATGTTCGCGTTTTATATGGTCGGGGAAATGCGCCACGATGTCGAAGTCGTCGCGACCGAACCAGTAATCGAGCATAGCGTCGAAGAAGAAGTCGCCTTGACGGAGGCCGAGTCGCTCGAGGCACAGCTTCTCGCTGAACGCGCTGAGAAAGAAGACGACAAGACGACGTGGTTCGCCGCCGAATAATCTTTTCTGATTGCGAACAGCCCCCGAACCTGTGTATCGTAGAGGGCGAATGGAAAGAAAGGAAGTGACGGGATGCGAGTCGTCATTTATTGTCGCGTGTCGACGAACAAGTCCACGCAAGAGACGTCACTCGGTCGCCAAGCGGACGAACTGACGCGGATGGCGAAACGTCTTGACGCTGAAATCGTCGATGTGATCAGTGAGCAAGAGAGTGGGTATGAGGTCAATCGGACGGGGTTGCTCGATTTGTTGGAGCACGTCTCGACATCTAATCTCGATGCCGTGCTCGTGAGCGATGACAGCCGCCTCGGACGAGGGAACGCGAAAATCGCCATCTTGCATACGCTCATGAAACATAACGTCCGCTTGTTGACGATGCAATCGTCCGATGAATACGTCGTCTCGGATGCCGAGAAGATGGTGCTTGAAATCGTCAGTGTCGTCGAGGAATACCAGCGTAAAATCCATAATGCGAAAATCTCACGCGGCATGCGTCGGGCGGTCGCGAACGGGTTCAACCCGCACCGCAACATCCAACATCACGATCAAGGCGGTCGGAGCCGAATCGAAGTGCCGATCGAAGAAATTGTCCAACTGCGCGAGCGCGGACTGACGTTCGCTGAAATTGCCGCCACGCTACGTGGTTTTGGCTATGAGGTGTCGAAAGCGACCGTGAACCGTCGTTATTTGGAGCACGTATCAGTGCCAGAAACTTGATTCCTGCTCGCTGATTTTGTACAGTAGAAGAACAAATTCAGTAGAGAGGGGGCGAGCCTGATGCTAGCACCTGAACAGTTGGAGCGAATCAATTTTCTCGCCAACAAAGCCAAGACAGATGGACTGTCATCAGAAGAGATGGATGAGCAGCAAGCGCTGCGCCAACAATATTTGCAAGCGTTCCGCCAATCATTCAAATCGCAAATGATGGGGATGAAGGTCGTCGATCCGGACGGGAACGACGTAACGCCTGAAAAATTGAAAGACGAGCAGAAACGACATCGCTCGGAGTGACCACGAATGCACATCCTATTTCATATAGGGTGTGCATGTTTGTTATACGCGAACGGCGATCAGGGGGACTTAATGGACTGATTTTGGACGAAAGGAAGTAAACGATTCCATCTAATGTGTTATACTAATTAATTAGTTGTGACACACGAATGAGTATGCTAAAATATGACGGGTAGAAACTTTGTAACAACAGAGAGGATGAAATTAGTGGAAACAACTACTAAAGAATTATTAGCGATTAACTCGATTCGGACGCTCTCGATTGATGCGGTCCAAAAAGCGAACTCTGGTCACCCGGGGATGCCGATGGGTGCGGCTCCGATGGCGTTCACACTTTGGACGGATAAGATGCGTCACAACCCGAAAAACCCGAACTGGTTCAACCGCGATCGGTTCGTTCTTTCAGCGGGACACGGTTCGATGCTCTTGTACTCGCTTCTTCACTTATCTGGTTACGACCTTTCACTCGACGACCTCAAATCGTTCCGTCAAATGGATTCGAAGACGCCTGGACACCCAGAGTACCGTCACACGGCTGGTGTCGACGCGACGACTGGACCGCTTGGCCAAGGGATTGCCATGGCAGTCGGTATGGCGATGGCTGAAAAGCATTTGGAAGCGACTTACAACCGTGATGAGTTCAAAGTGGTTGACCACTTCACATACGGGATTTGCGGAGACGGTGACTTGATGGAAGGCGTGTCGGCAGAAGCTGCCTCACTCGCTGGTCACTTGAAACTCGGAAAGCTCGTCGTCCTTTATGATTCAAACGACATCTCACTCGATGGCGACCTTCACAAGTCGTTCTCAGAAAGTGTCGAAGATCGTTTCAACGCTTACGGCTGGCAAGTGATTCGCGTTGAAGATGGCACGGACATCGATACAATCGCGAAAGCAATCGACGAAGCGAAGGCGGAAACGTCGAAACCGACCCTCATCGAAGTGAAGACGGTCATCGGTTTCGGTTCACCGAACAAGTCAGGGAAATCGGCCTCACACGGCGCGCCACTCGGCGAAGCTGAAATCGAGCTCACGAAGCAGTTCTACAAGTGGGAAGGCGAAAACTTCTACGTACCGAACGAAGTATACGACTTGTTCAACGATAAAGTCGTTGAGCCAGGCGCGAAGCATGAAGCGGACTGGAACGAACTCGTTGAAGCTTACAAGTCAGCACACCCTGAACTCGGTGCCCAGTTCGAGCGTGCAGTGAACAACGAGCTCCCAGAAGGTTGGGACAGCGAGCTGCCGACGTTCGAAATCGGTTCGAAGAAAGCAACACGTCAAACGAGCGGTGAAGTATTGAACGCAATCGCTAAAGCGGTGCCGACACTCTTCGGTGGTTCGGCTGACCTCGCGGGCTCGAACAACACGATGATTAAAGGTGCTGCAGACTTCGATGAAGATCCAGCAGGCCGCAACATCTGGTTCGGCGTCCGTGAATTCGCAATGGCAGCTGCCGTCAACGGTATGGCACTCCACGGTGGTGTCCTTCCTTACGGCGCGACATTCTTCGTCTTCTCAGACTATTTGCGTCCAGCGGTACGACTCGCGGCCCTCATGGGAATCCCATCGACGTTCGTCTTGACACACGATTCAATCGCGGTCGGCGAAGACGGCCCGACACACGAACCGGTCGAGCACTTGATGAGCTTCCGTGCGATGCCAAACTTGTCTGTTCTCCGTCCGGCTGACGGAAAAGAGACGATTGCGGCTTGGAAGCAAGCAATCACAACGAAATCATCACCGTCACTTCTCGTCTTGACGCGTCAAGCGTTGCCAGAACTCGAAGGCACGTCGATCGAAGAAGCGGCTAAAGGTGGCTACGTCGTCGCCGGTAACTCGAGCGAGGCGGACGTCCTCCTCCTCGGTACAGGTTCTGAAGTACACGTCCTCGTCGAAGCTCGCAAAGCACTCGCGGCTGACGGCGTGAACGCGGCTGTCGTCTCGATGCCTTCGTGGGAATTGTTCGAAGCACAGTCAGCAGAATACAAAGAATCGGTCCTTCCTTCGTCAATCACGAAGCGTGTCTCGCTTGAAGCGGGCGCGACACTCGGCTGGTACAAATACGTCGGATTCGGCGGTAAAGTACTCGGAATCGACAAGTTCGGTGCCTCTGCCCCTGGGGATCTCCTCATGAAAGAATATGGCATGTCGGTCGACAACGTCGTCGCTGCTGTCAAATCACTTTAATCGCTTACTATCAGTGGTGGCCCGGAGTTTTGGGTCACCACTTTTTTTACAGACGACTAGCGAATTAGCGTAATATAGTGTATAGTAAAAAACGATGTTTCATATGGTAGAGGAGGTTAAGCCTTGAGTACATTATTCTGGATTCTTCTGATCGTGGCAGCACTAATCGGGGGTATTGCGATCGGTTTCTTTATCGCTCGTAAATACATGATGAACTACCTCGAACAGAACCCACCGATCAACGAAGATATGATTCGTACATTGATGATGCAAATGGGTCAAAAGCCGTCACAGAAGAAAGTCAACCAAGTGATGCGCGCCATGAACGTTCAAATGAAGAACGAAAAGAAATAAACCGGATCGACCGAAGCACTTTGCGCCCGCAAAGTGCTTTTTGTATCCATTTTTTGTTAGACAATCGAACAAACTTTCGCTAATCTAAAAGAATAGTCTGAATTCAAGACAACATAGGGGGTGTTTCAGATTCGTGTATTCAAACAATTGGCTTGGTTCTTCAAGCTCGAATGGCGGACGTATGCGCTCGGTATCGTCCTACTCATGTTCGTTGCGGCGCTCGAACTCGTGCCGCCACGCATCATCGGCCGAATCGTCGATGAGATCAACCGAGAATCGCTCGAAACAGATTTATTGTGGATGTTGCTCGGCGGGCTCGCGGCCGTCGGCATCGGAAACTATGTGGCCCGCTTCTTCTGGCGGTACTTCATCTTTGGGGCTTCAATTCGGCTCGGTCGGATGTTGCGGAGTCAGCTCTATCGCCATTTCACTGATTTAGATCAACGTTTTTATAAGAAGTCGCGGGTCGGGGATTTGATGGCTCATGCGACGAACGATGTCCAAGCCGTCTCGACGACGGCGGGTGCGGGGATTTTGACGCTCGTCGACAGCATTACCATGGGGACGTTCGTCATCATCACGATGGTGACGACGATTAGTTGGAAGTTGACGGTCGTAGCGCTGTTGCCGCTGCCAATCATGGTCGCGTTAACGACACGATACGGCAAACTATTACATAATCGGTTCGGGGTCGCTCAGGCGGCGTTCTCCGAACTGAATGACAAAGTCCAAGAGAGCGTCAGCGGTGTTCGGGTATTGAAATCGGCCGGAGAAGTCGGCCGCGACGTCGACTCGTTCGAGAAGTTATCCGACGAGGTCATGGCGAAGAACGTCCGCGTCGCCAAAATCGATGCCCTATACGACCCGACCATCTTCGGAATCGTCGGCCTCTCGTATATCCTATCGATTGGCTATGGGGCCTATTTGATTGAACAAGGCGAGCTGACAATCGGTCAAATCGTCAGTTTCACGGCGTATCTCAGTTTGCTCACTTGGCCGATGCTCGCGTTCGGCTGGCTGTTCAATATCGTCGAACGCGGTCGTGCGTCTTATGACCGAATCGAGCGAATGCTCGCCGTCAAACCTGAGATTCAAGATGACCCGATGGCGGCGACGAAACTTGCCCATTCGGAGATTGAGGCAGACATTCATGCTTTCCGCTATGATGAGACACCCGTCTTACAAGACGTGTCGTTCCGGATCGAACGCGGGCGCACGCTCGGAATTGTCGGACGGACAGGCTCCGGTAAAACGACAATCGTTCGGCTGTTGACGCGGGAGTATGACGTCCATGACGGCACGATTAAAATCGGGGGCATCAATATCCGACAGGTGAAAAAGTCACTTCTGCTCGACAAGGTCGCCGTCGTCCCGCAAGACCACTTCTTGTTCAGCGACTCGATTGCAAACAATATCGCGTTCGGCAAACCGGAAGCGAAACTTGACGAGATTATGGAGGCGGCTAAAATCGCCGAAGTGCATGATGACATCATGCGGTTACCAGAAGGTTATGCCACGCTTGTAGGCGAACGGGGAGTCACGCTATCGGGCGGCCAAAAACAACGGATCTCGATTGCGCGTGCGCTCATGATTGAGGCGGACGTATTGATTCTAGACGATGCCCTCTCCGCCGTCGATGCAAAGACGGAAGAAGCGATTATCGAGCATTTCCGGGCCGGGAATCCCGATCAATCTCGGTTGATTGTCGCGCACCGACTGTCCGCAGTCGAGCACGCCGACGAGATTCTCGTTCTCGAAGACGGTCGTATCATCCAACGGGGCCGGCATCAGGACTTGATTCGCGAACCGGGATGGTACAAAGATACGTATGATCGTCAACAGCTCGAAGCAATCGTAGAAGGGGGTGGCCACCATGAAGCATGACGTTCAGGAATGGGCGGTCATCAAACGTCTATTGGCGTATACGAATCGTTACTCACGCCCACTCAGTCTCGCATTCGTCTTCTTGTTGCTCGCCACCGGTGCGAAGCTCGCGGGACCGTTTTTAATCAAGGTCTTTATTGATGAGTTCGTGACGCCAGGCGTCTATCCGACGAACTGGGTCGTCACATTACTCGTCGTTTATTTGGTCTTGCATGTGTCGGCGATCATCTTCGACTATTTACAGTCGATTTCATTCCAAAAGATTGCCTTGAAAATCGTTCAAAACATTCGGATGGATATTTTCCGTCACGTCATGGGCATGCGACTCGCCTATTTCGACCGGACGCCAGCAGGCGTACTCGTCTCGCGGATTACGAACGACACCGAGGCGGTCAAGGAGCTGTACGTCGGGGTGATGAGCACGTTCGTCCAATCGGCCGTGCAGCTGCTCGGGACATACGTGTTCCTTTATATCCTCGAACCGACGCTCGCAACGATGGGGCTTGTGCTCGTGCCATTGTTCTGGCTCATCATCTGGGTGTATCGTCGCTACTCGACGAAGTACTTCGCCCAAGTACGAGATCTGCTGTCACAATTGAACGGACAGTTGAATGAGTCGATTAACGGGATGGGAATCGTTCAACAGTTCCGTCAAGAAGAGCGGCTTGTCCGCCAATTCGAAGAGACGAACGAGGCCCACCAAGAAGCACGTTATCGGAACTTGAAGCTCGACAGTATGTTATTGCGACCGATCATCGAATTGTTGCTCGCCTTCTCCATCATCGGGCTGCTCGGCTATTACGGCGTCTTGTCAACGACCGAGCAAGTACAAGTCGGGGTCGTCTACGCCTTTATCAGCTATATCGAACGAATCTTCCGTCCCGTGCTCGATATCATGCAACGATTGAGTGAATTTCAACAGGCGGTCGTTTCGGCGGACCGAGTCTTCAAAGTCTTGGACACGGATGAACCGGCCCCAGGTAAGAGCTTAGAGGGAACGGCTGAAATTGGCTCCGGGGAAGTGCGTTTCGAGAACGTCACGTTCAGCTATGACGGGGAAGTCGACGTATTGAAACATATCTCGTTCGTCGCCAAGCCGGGCGAGACGGTCGCCCTCGTCGGTCATACTGGGAGCGGGAAGAGTTCAATCATCAACTTGTTGACTCGGTTCTATCCGTATCAATCAGGACAAATCACGATTGATGGGCATCCCATTGAGCAGTTCGAGGAAGCCGAGCTTCGAGCCAAAGTCGGCCTTGTGCTCCAGGACCCGTTTTTGTTCACGGGGACGATTGAGGACAACTTAAAACTATTTAACCCGACAATCGACTCGGACAAAGTCCGGGAAGCGGCTGAGTTCGTCCAAGCCCATACGTTCGTCGAGAAACTCGAGGCCGGCTACGGGCATACGGTCGGTGAACGGGGGGCGACGTTCTCGAGCGGGGAACGGCAATTGCTCGCGTTCGCCCGGACGGTCGCCCGGGATCCGAAAATCTTGATTTTGGATGAGGCGACGAGTTCGATTGATACTGAGACCGAGGAGCGCGTTCAACTCGCCCTCGAGCGGATGAGACGTGGTCGGACGACGATTGCCATCGCACACCGACTCTCGACAATTCAAGATGCCGACTTGATACTCGTCCTCCATCGTGGTGAAATCGTCGAACGAGGTAATCATCAATCGTTATTGAAACAAGACGGGCTCTACAAAAAGATGTATGAACTTCAATCAGGCCAACGTCTGATGTCATAAATTACAAAAAAAGACGCCAATATCGGCGTCTTTTTTCCATGGAAAAGGCTCTCCGCAAATGAGATGCGGAGAGCCGTTCATTTAAAAAGTTAGGTGTTCTGAAGCATGTATAGCCAGGACGTGACGTGTGATCAGCTTGTCTAACTCTTGGCTGACGTGAATCACTTCAGGAGACGTCCAACTGTGCTGCGAAGCGATTTCGTACAGTTCATCGCGTTTCTGTTCAATGGCAAAATGTAAGTTTTCAGCTGTGATGACCGCCACGGTGTTTCCCCCATCATTATAAAGTCAAAAGTGTTACTTAGGAATATCCAAATCTTAGCATCTAACACTACTGTTTACAAGTTTCATTTCCATTTCAAAGATTACAATTTCTATCAAACAATCGTTGCAGAAAAAGATGCGAGCATTTTGAAAAGGTTTTCGCTATAATGGGGCTGAAAGGTGGAAGATCGCATGGAAGTTACCCTTTGGCTCGCATTTGGGGCGGGCGTCTTGTCATTTTTGTCTCCGTGCACGCTACCGTTGTATCCAGTCTTTTTATCGTATATCACTGGGGTCTCTGTCTCTGATTTGAAGAGCGAAGGACTGCGGCAGCGCACGGCATGGTTTCATACGTTCTCATTCCTCTTCGGTTTCTCTATCGTCTTTCTCGTGCTCGGTTTGTCGACCTCGCTGATTGCCGACGTGTTCATTCAATACAAAGATAGTTTGCGCATGTTCGGTGCCATCCTTATCTTCGTATTTGGTGTCTTCTTGGCAGGTCTCTGGCAACCACGTTTTATGATGCGCGAGAAAAAACTCGCATTAGGAGAGCGCAAGAGCGGCTATTTTGGGACGGCACTCATCGGAATCGGATTCGCAGCAGGGTGGACACCTTGTACCGGACCGATTCTTGCTGGCGTCATCGCCCTCGCGGCGTCGAACCCGAGTCAGGGAATGGGCTATATGTTGGCGTACGTCATCGGCTTTGCCATCCCATTCCTCGTTATGGCCGGTTTTGTCGGCAAAATCAAGTACTTGGCACGCAATAGCGCCAAGGTAGCAAGATTCGGAGGCTATTTGATGATGGCTTTCGGCGTCGTATTATATTTTGATGGAATGAACCGCTTCGCTGCTTGGATGAGCGAATTAGTAGGATTCACCGGATTTTAAAGGGGTTGACCGAATGTCGATATTTTGGGGATCGACCCTCGTCGCACTGATGATGGGCTTGATTGCGAGCTTCGTTCGCGTCAAAGCGTCAGCACGTCCGACGAATGCGAAAAAGATTTTGATTCCGCCGCTGGCGATGTCGACGGGCATGTTACAATTTCTCGTCCCGGCGTTTCGGCTGACTTGGCTCGAGGTCGGAGAGGCGCTGATCGTGGGATTGATTTTCAGCGTGTTCCTCATCAAGACGTCGAATTTCGAGAAACGTGACGGAGAGGTGTACTTGTCCCGTTCGAAAGCGTTCTTTATCGTCGTGTTTGTCTTATTGGCCATCCGGACGGTTATGAAGGCGTTTCTCGGGGACGAGGTAAACATATTCGCGACGGGCGGCCTGTTCTATTTGATCGCCTGGGGCATGATTGTCCCGTGGCGCATCGCCATGTATCAAAAGTACAAACAAATCGTAGCATCATAAACGGCGTCCCTTGCGAGGGACGCCGTTTTGTCGATTAAGAAGATTTTTTGGTCAGGGCTGCCTCGGTCTCGGCATCGATTCCGGTGTTGGCCTTGACGAGAATCCGTTCGAAGTTTCCGGCGACTTCATCTGACTTCGTCACGTACGTCCCGACGATAGCGGCGAGGAAACCGAGCGGGATCGACACGATGCCCGGATTCGTGAGCGGGAACAGAGCCTCACCGATAAAGATGGCGGAACCGTCCGGCGCCCATACGTTCGGGCTGATGGCGACGAGGAAGAGTGACGAGAACAAGCCGACAATCATGCCGAACACGGCTCCTCCGGTGTTAAACCGTCTCCAGTAAATCGTGAACAAGATGACCGGCAAGTTCGCACTGGCGGCCACGGCGAAAGCGAGCGAGACGAGGAAAGCGACGTTCATCGACTGTGCGAAAAACGCGAGTCCCATCGAGACGAGGGCGACAGCGATCGAAGCGATGCGGGCAGCCGTGACTTGTTCTTTCTCAGTCGCTTCCCCCTTACGGACGATATGTCCATAGAAGTCGTGGGCGAATGCCGAGGCGGCCGAAAGGACGAGGCCGGCGACGACGGCAAGGATCGTGGCAAATGCAATCGCCGCGACAAAGGCGAACAACAAGTCGCCGCCGAGCACTTGGGCCAGGAGCGGTGCGGCCATGTTGCCGGCCGGGTTGGCGGCGATAATGGCATCCGAGCCGACGAATGCGGCAGCCCCGAATCCGAGGAAGATTGTCAATATGTAGAACGCACCGATGATCCATGTCGCATAGACGACCGATTGGCGTGCTGTCGGTGCATCTTTGACCGTGAAGAAACGGATAAGGATGTGGGGCAGCCCCGCCGTCCCGAGGACGAGTGCCAAGTTGAGCGAGATCGTGTCGAGCGGGAGCTTGAACTTGTTGCCCGGGTTCAAGAAACTGTCGCCGAGCGGCGTCGCCTTGCTCACTTCCGAGAACATGGTGAAGACAGAGAAGTCAAAGCGAGCGAACACGAGAAACGAGATGATGGCGGTCCCGATCATCAATAGCACAGCTTTCGTGATCTGTACCCATGACGTCGCGGTCATCCCTCCGAAGACGACGTACACCGTCATCAAAATCCCGACGACGACGACACTCGTCGTGTATGGGATGCCGAGCAATAACTCGATGAGCGCGCCGGCCCCGACGAGCTGGGCGATCATATAGAAAATCGAGATGACGATGGCGTTCATGGCGGCGACACCGCGCACGCGCGGTTTGTTGAATCGAGCCGCAATCATATCGGCCATCGTATACTTGCCAAGGTTACGGAGCGGCTCGGCCACGAGGTAGAGCACAACGAGATAAGCCACCAAGAAGCCGATTGAATAGAAGAAACCGTCAAATCCGGCGAGGGCAATCATCCCGGCAATCCCGAGGAAAGAAGCTGCCGACATATAGTCCCCAGCGATGGCGAGCCCATTTTGGAAACCGGTCAACCCTCCATCGGCCGTATAAAAGTCGCTCGCGGTCTTCGTTTTACGAGCGGCGAAGAACGTGATGACGAGCGTGAGCCCGACAATCGCGAGGAATAATAAAATAGCGGTCCAGTTCATCGGTCGTCCTCCTCTTGTTTGATGGCGGTGACGAGTTCGTCAAACCGACGGGCCCGGCGGCTGTACATCACACAGAACGTCCAGGTCATAAAGAATTGGGCGAAGGCGAGCACCCAGGCCCATGTGATGTCTCCGGCGACCGGGATATTCAAAAAGGTGAAGTAACTTGTCGAGATTGGCAACGTGAAGTAGAAGATAAGGGAGAAGATGATGGATGGAACAATGAACCGATTCTTTTCTCGCATCAGTTTGTGAAACGTCTGGCTCTCGACAATCGCTTCGGCGGAGCGGGTACTGTCGGTTTGCGTGACATGTGTGACATCATGCATATAAAAACCTCCTTCGGCATCAAGATACGTACATTATAGAAATGTAAATAAAGGAAAAGCTATCCATTTTTTATTGCGGAAAACGAAATTGTTATACTAATATTGGTCATACCACTTTAATGTAAGCGTTTCCAATATTGTCTATATTATGAACATTATCTTTAGATAGTTATCACTCGTGAAAAGGGTACTTTTGACCTATTAGTCGTATGGCACAATTTCGTAAGCAGGAGACATAATCAGTCGGCTACGATGAGTCGACATCAAGGGGTGAACAAAAAGACGCCAGGCACATGTCCTGACGTCTCGTCTCATTGTTGGAAGTAATGTTGATACACTTTCCAGTCGATTTGCTCTTCTTCAAGTGCCTTCTTTAAGAACTTATGGTCCCGCTTCGGTGTTGCGGCGATATAGCCTTTGACGACGAGCTCGGTCGTCATTTCACGTGCCCGGGTCTCGAGGGCGAATTGTCCAATCTTACCGGCGATCTTGCGGATGGCGACGTCGCGGAACAGCTCTGGTACCGGCGTGACGAGGCGGTCGAGCAACGTTCGCGTCTCCGGCGTCCATAAGTGGCGTGTCTTGTCGATGTAGTCATCCTCGATGTCGAGGAGTGAGCGTCCGTCTTCTTTTGGCATTCGTTTCAAAAATTTACGGAACATAAAGTAACCGCCGATCGACATTAACCCGATCATCACGAATCCCCAGAAGACAATGAAATACATCATCAAGTTTTCTGGCATCGTCTTTCCCCCGTTCTGTCATTTCACGATCATTCAAGCTAAGTATACAAAAAAGGGGCGCGATACAAAAGCTACAGCTATCCGTTCCCTACTATAAAGATGGACGAAACGGGCCGGTTTCGTTAGAATAGATAGCGTTGCAGTGAGCAAGACATCGTATAAATCGTATTGTCCAGAAAGGAAAGAGCCATACATGAATCAATTAAAACAAGAAGTTGAGAAGCGTCGTATTTTCGGCATCATCTCGCACCCGGATGCAGGTAAGACGACGCTGACGGAGAAGTTGCTCCTCCACGGAGGCGCCATCCGGGAGGCGGGGACGGTCAAAGCCCGCAAAAATTCCAAGCATGCCAAGTCGGACTGGATGGAAATCGAGAAACAACGTGGGATCTCGGTCACCTCGTCGGTCATGCAGTTCGTCTATCAAGATAAGGTCGTCTCAATCATGGACACGCCCGGACACAACGATTTCGGGGAAGACACGTACCGTGTGTTGACGTCGGTCGATAGCGCCGTCATGGTCATCGATGCGGCCAAAGGGATTGAGACGCAGACGAAGAAATTGTTCCAAGTCTGTCGGATGCGGGGGATTCCAATCTTCACGTTCATGAACAAATTGGACCGCCAAGCGAAAGACCCGCTCGAACTCATGGAAGAGCTCGAAGAAGTGCTCGGCATGCCTTCGGTCGCCGTCACGTGGCCGATCGGGAGCGGGATGCAGTTCGAAGGGGTGTACGACCGCCTGAAGAACGAAGTCCACTTGTTCCGGGGTGAGAAAGGGACGCTCACGTTGAACGAGGACGGCGTCAATGACCCGATTCTCGCCGATTATTTAACGGAAGAGAACTTGACGAACCTTCGAGATGAAATCGATCTTCTCGACGGTGCCGGCAATGAAATCGAAGTCGATGCGATTCAGCACGGGAAATTGACTCCGGTCTTTTTCGGGACGGCCCTCGTCGACTTCGGCGTGACATCGTTCTTGAACCACTATCTCGCCATGTCACCGGCCCCTGAGGCCCGTAAGTCGAATGTCGGTCCAATCGACCCGACGTCAGAAGACTTCAGCGGCTTCGTCTTCAAGATTCAAGCGAACATGAACCCGGCCCACCGTGACCGCATCGCCTTCGTCCGCATCTGTTCGGGCGTGTTCGAGCGCGGCATGGACGTCACACTCACGCGGACAGGGAAGAAAATCAAATTGAGTCAATCGACGCAGCTCATGGCCAACGACCGGGAAACGGTCGATCAGGCGTTCGCTGGAGACGTGATCGGGATTTACGATTCGGGGACATACCAAATCGGCGACACGATCACGACGTCGAAACAGAAAATCGCGTTTGAGGCGTTGCCGACGTTCCCGCCTGAACTGTTCATGCGCGTCTCGCCAATCAACTCGCTCAAGTCGAAGCATTTCCACAAAGGTGTGGAGCAGCTCGCCCAAGAGGGAGCGATTCAAGTGTATCGCAACGAATACAACGAGATTTATCTCGGTGCGGTCGGTCAACTCCAATTCGAAGTGTTCGAGTATCGCTTGAACAACGAATACGGCGTCGACATCCGTATGGAGCCGGTCTCGTACAGCGTCGCACGTTGGGTGAAGGACAAGGAATTGAAGACGCTCAAGCCGTTTCAGGACTCACGCAACATGCTCGTGACGGATCGTTGGGAGCGTCCTGTGTTCTTGTTCGCTAACGAGTTCACGTTCGATCGCTTCAAAGAACGGTATGAAGATGAGCTCACGCTCGTCGACGCCCTCGACGTCAACGTCGAGATTGGCGCAGAATAATGATTGAAGACGGCTCTTGTCCAAGGGCCGTCTTTTCATGTTTCAGTGAGTCTGACGCTATTGATAAGTTTTACTTATGACTAATTTGTGACGGAATGTATTTTACGTCACGCTATAGTTGTATTATGATAAACATGTGATAAGTAAGCGATTACGGCACGTGCCGGCATCGCCGCTTTCAAAAAGGGGGATATCGTATGGAACAGACGAACGTATTAGACGCTTTCAAATCTCGGACGCAGTTCGAGGTCAATGGACAAGCGTACGATTATTACCGGCTTAAAAAGCTTGAAGAAGAAGGGGTGACGGAACTTAGTCGACTTCCGTACTCGATTCGCGTATTGCTCGAATCTGTGCTTCGCCAACAGGATGGCCGTGCCATCACGAAAGAACATGTCGAGAACTTGGCTAAATGGGGTACTGCCGAAGTTTCGAAAGACATCGATGTTCCGTTCAAACCGGCTCGTGTCGTCCTTCAGGACTTTACGGGTGTACCGACGGTCGTTGACCTCGCCTCACTTCGCAAGGCGATGGCTGACCTTGGTGGAGACCCGAACAAAATCAATCCTGAAATCCCGGTTGACCTCGTCGTCGACCACTCGGTCCAAGTCGATGCGTACGGTTTTGCCGGCGCACTCATGAAAAACATGGACATCGAGTTCGAGCGTAACGAAGAGCGCTACAAGTTCTTGCGTTGGGCCCAGACGGCGTTCGACAACTATCGCGCCGTTCCGCCTGCGACAGGAATCGTTCACCAAGTCAACTTGGAGTACTTGGCGTCGGTCGTCCTCGAGAAGAATGACGGAACGGGCAATGTCGTCTATCCAGACTCGCTCGTCGGAACGGACTCGCACACGACGATGATCAACGGTCTCGGCGTCCTCGGTTGGGGTGTCGGTGGAATCGAAGCCGAGGCGAGCATGCTCGGACAACCGTCTTATTTCCCGGTACCAGACGTCGTCGGCGTCAAAATCATCGGTGAAGTCAATCCGGGTGTCACGGCGACAGACGTCGCGCTCGTCGTCACAGAAATGCTCCGTAACGAGAAAGTCGTCGGCAAGTTCGTCGAGTTCTTCGGTCCATCGCTTCACACGATGCCGCTCTCAGACCGGGCAACGATTGCCAACATGGCGCCTGAGTATGGTGCGACTTGTGGCTTCTTCCCAGTCGATACAGAGACGCTCAACTATATGCGCACGACAGGTCGCCCAGAAGAATTGATCGACCTCGTCGAAGCCTACTCGAAAGCGAATGACTTGTTCTACACACCAGATCAAGCGGACCCGTCGTTCACGAAGACGCTCACGCTCGACTTGTCGAAAGTACAACCGTCGCTTGCTGGACCGAAACGTCCACAAGACCGAATCAACTTATCAGACCTTCAGACAGCGTTCGTCGATAGCGTGACGGCACCAGCCGGACACAGCGGCTTCGGTCTTGAAAAATCCGAGCTTGAGAAGAAAGCAGCTATCAACTATGCAGACGGCTCTGTCGACATGCGCACGGGTGACGTGGCGATCGCAGCGATCACAAGCTGTACGAACACATCAAACCCATACGTCATGGTCGGAGCAGGTCTCGTCGCGAAGAAAGCTGTCGAACGCGGTCTCACGGTTCCAAAATTCGTGAAGACGTCGCTCGCACCGGGCTCGAAAGTCGTTACCGACTACCTCGACAAAGCCGGTCTCACGCCATACCTCGACCAACTCGGTTTCAACACCGTTGGGTACGGATGTACGACATGTATCGGAAACTCGGGTCCACTCGACCGCGAAGTCGAAGAAGCGATCACATCGAACGATTTGCTCGTCTCATCGGTCCTCTCGGGGAACCGTAACTTCGAAGGCCGCGTCCATCCGCTCGTCAAAGCGAACTTCTTGGCGTCACCGCCACTCGTCGTCGCTTACGCACTCGCTGGATCGGTCAACTTCGACATCATGAACGAGTCGTTCGGAACAGACAAAGATGGCAACGAGGTCTTCTTCAAAGACATCTGGCCATCAAACGATGAGATTAAGATGGTTGTTCAAGATGTCGTCTCGCCGGAAGCGTTCCGGAAAGAGTACGACACGGTGTTCACAGGGAATGAGCGTTGGAATGCCCTCGACGTGCCAGAAGGCAACTTGTATGACTTCTCGGACGATTCGACGTATATCCAAAACCCACCGTTCTTCGAAAACCTCGAGCCAGAAGCGGGAGAAGTACATGCGTTGAACGGACTCCGCGTCATCGGGAAGTTTGCTGATTCGGTCACGACCGATCACATCTCACCAGCTGGAGCATTCTCGAAAACGACACCAGCCGGCCAATACCTTCAATCGAAAGGTGTCGCACCGCTCGACTTCAACTCGTATGGCTCACGCCGCGGGAACCACGAAGTCATGATGCGCGGTACGTTCGCGAACATCCGTATCCGTAACCAAGTCGCACCTGGCACTGAAGGCGGCTTCACGACGTACTGGCCGACTGGCGAAATCATGCCGATGTACGATGCAGCCATGAAGTACAAAGAGCAAGGCACAGGCCTTGTCGTCTTCGCTGGAAACGACTACGGTATGGGCTCGTCACGTGACTGGGCAGCCAAAGGGACGAATTTGCTCGGCATCCGTGCCGTCATCGCGCAAAGCTTCGAACGGATTCACCGCTCGAACCTCGTCATGATGGGCGTATTGCCACTTCAGTTCATGGACGGGGAGTCAGCTGACTCACTCGGACTCACAGGCGAAGAAGCGATCGACATCCAAGTCGACGAGTCAGTCCGCCCACGTGATATCCTGAACGTCAAAGCAACACACGAGAACGGCACAGTGACCGAGTTCAAAGTCATCGCGCGCTTCGATTCAGAAGTCGAAATCGATTATTACCGTCACGGTGGCATCTTGCAGATGGTTCTCCGCAACAAATTGAAATAAGCAACATAGCCTTCCTTTGCAAAAAGGAAGGTTTTTTTTGTGAATATGCGAATAAAAGGTGAGAGGATGACTCATATCGGGAAGAGAATGGGGAGAGGGGGGAGTGTATGGAACGACAGACGAAATCAGGTAAAAACTGGTGGCAACGGCTGACGCAAAAAGAGGAAGTGCCGGAGGAAGAGTTTGACCTCACGCTTCCGCAGCTGCGCGAAGCCATCCATGAATATGAACAGACGTTACCGAAAGGCGTCAATCGTACGGTCTTGCTCGACGAGACGCAAGAAATCGATTTGGCTCGACTGAAAAAACACTTGCCCGGTAAACCGAGACAGCGGTTCTATATGTCAAAAGAGACGTTTCATATCGTCCCCGAGGACGAACGAGAATTGGTTTATGAGATGGATCAAGTGCAACGGGCGCTCGATTTATACTTTGAACAAGAAAAAAAAATACCGTTTCGAAAATTTCAACAGACACTGCAATTGGATTTGACTCGATTACGTGAAGGCGGCTACTTGAAAGTACTGCCGAAACGGCCCTATTACGTCGTTGACGAGACGTTAATCGTGTCCTTGGAACCGAAACCGCCAGAGTGACGACACGCCATCGTCACTTTTTTTGACATGGTCGTCCGAGCACGTCGCGGGGTTGAGTCTGGTTTACAAACTATGTTACGGTGGAAAACGTATATGAAAATAAGAAAATTGAATAGGAGTGAGATTATGGAAAGGAAAAGCCAAGTGACGACCGTTTTTCTCGTTTCAGCCATCATTACGGTCTTATTCACGATCTGGGGTGTCATCCCAGAGAGCGTCCTCGGTAACGCCAGTCTCTTGAACGTGACGACGAAACTGCAGGGCTGGCTCTCGAACGGCTTTGGCTGGTTTTATTTACTCAGTGCGACTGGAATTCTACTCGTCGCCATCTTTTTAATCTTCTCGAGGTTCGGGTCAATTCGACTCGGGAAAGACACGGATCGTCCTGAATTCGGGTATCTGTCATGGTTCGCCATGTTGTTCAGCGCCGGGATGGGGATCGGACTCGTCTTCTGGGGAGCAGCCGAACCGCTATCACATTTTCACGCGCCGCCATTCGACTCGGGTACACCTGAGGGCGATGCCCGTACGGCGATGCAATATTCGTTTTTCCACTGGGGCTTGCACCCATGGGCGATTTACGCGATGATCGCGCTCGCCATCGCTTACTCAACGTTCCGGAAAGGGCGTCCGGCGACGATCGGGGAGACCATCGGCTCACTCGTCAAAGACCGCTACGAAATACGGGTCAAACGGACGGTCGATGTGTTGGCCATCATCGCGACCGCGTTCGGTGTGGCGACTTCGCTCGGCTTCGGGGCCCAGCAAATTGCCGGCGGGATTCACTTCTTGATTCCGAACGTACCAAACGCGTTCTCGACCCAATTGATTATCATCGCCGTCGTAACGGTACTCTATATGATCAGTGCATCGACGGGACTCGAGAAAGGGATTCGTATTTTAAGTAATACGAACATCTTTCTCGCCATCGTTCTCTTGATCGCAACGCTCATGGTCGGACCGAGTGCATTCATCCTCGATTTGTTCACGCAGACGATCGGGACATATTTGCAACAGTTACCGTCGATGAGTTTCCGGACGGCAGCGTTTGAGCCGGTGGAACGCGAATGGATTAACGGATGGACGATTTTCTATTGGGCTTGGTGGATTTCATGGTCACCGTTCGTCGGGACGTTCATCGCTCGTGTCTCGAAAGGACGTACGATTCGTGAATTCATCATCGGGATTCTACTCGTGCCGACCTCGTTCGGTCTGCTCTGGTTCTCCGTCTTTGGCGGTGCGGCCATCTGGGCTGATTTGAACGGTGGGGCAAACTTGATTGCAACGGTTAACGAGATTGGCACGGAAGTCGGTCTGTTCGCCTTGTTCGAGACGTTTGGTGGGTTTGGCACGATCCTTAGTGTCGTCGCCATTTTCTTAGTCTCTGTCTTCTTCATCACGTCAGCGGACTCGGCAACATACGTGCTCGGCATGTTGTCGACGAACGGAAAACTCGTGCCGCCGATGAGAATCAAGCTCATCTGGGGTCTCATTCAGTCATCGATTGCCGCCGTGCTCTTATACGTCGGTGGACTTGGAGCGCTACAAGCGGTCGCCATCCTGGTCGCTTTCCCGTTCATCTTCGTGTTAATTTTGATGATTGTCGCCTTGTTCAAAGATTTGTCTGATGAACCAGACGAACGGGACAAGTATATTGAAGCGTATAAGCAGGAAGAAGAAGATAAGCTCGGATAAAAGGAAAGGGTCTCGGTTGAGGCCCTTTTTTGGTTGTAAATGTTTTGCAGGACCCTCTCGCTAGTGTAGGATAGTAAGTGAAGAAGATTGGGAGGGCATTCTATGAAACAACATGTTAAAAAGCGATTGAGTTGGGTGATTTTTGCGGGAATCCTCATTGTCGGCGCCCTGCTCGCCTATAACTTTTACTCGATCATGAACTTGAATGACGACGAGGGCCGCGTCAACCGGGCCGAACCGTTTTATACATCCGTCGTAATCGGCTATGAAGAGAAAAAATTGCCGGAAAACGGCGAGACGTTGGAAGTTCGTGAATATGAAGTGACATACGATGAGGACGGTCACTTCGTGTCCGAGGTCGTGGAGGGCCCTAACGTTGGTGCCCGGGCCGAGTGGGACGGAACCGTTTATCGTGAGTTCAACCCGGACGGCGAGGAGACAAACAGTCAAGAGACGAGCTCCGGTGCTGTGGCTCCGCACCCATTCTTGTCGCGCGCGACGAATGAACAGATTCGTAAATGGCTCGACGATGGGACGCTCGGTTCGAGCGAAGGTGATGTCGATATCATCGGACGGACCGCGCAAGCGTTCGTCAAGAAAGAGTCACCTGAAGCTGTCCCGGCAGAATGGGTCGAAAAGTACCCAGCGATATTCAGTGAAGACGACAATGAAGAAGCGGTCACGTATTACGTCGACGCGAACGAGCGAATCTTGCTCGCTGCCGAATCACGAAACAACGGGAAGTTGTTCCATTCGATTCGGATGACTTCTTTTGAATCACGATAATCCGGCGAGGAGCAGACTAAAACGTCGGCTCCTTTGTCGTCTAAAAAGGAGAATACTATGAAACAGATCACCTTGGATCAAGTGCAATCGGACTTGACGGCGTGGGAAGCGGGTGGACGCATCGAGGAAGCGGCGCTATTGTCTTACGCCCATTGGTCGCGCGCGACCGGCCACCGTCAAGAGTTGATTCGCACCTTGACCCTCCTCGCAACGAAACGGTTCGAAGCGCGTCAGAACATCGACCCGTTATTACATCGTTGGGTCAAGGAATTGGAGTCACTCAACGCATTACCGCCAGCGCTCCGCGTCAGTCAATTATACGAAGTCTTGCGACGTCATAAACAACATTTGCACGTCGAATGGCCGAAATTACGTGAGGCGGATTACGCGTCGATGAAAGTCCAAATTTTAACCGAATACGAAGCGAAGACGTCGGAACTGCTCGAGCAACTTGAACAGCTTCACGACGAGATTGACCGTGCCAAATCCGACCTTCGGGACTCGGAATTCAAAGGACAGCTCGAGCGGTTATTCCTTGTCGTCATCGAGGCGATGCAAGAAGTGGCCGCACTCGAAGATGACACGGCCTCGCTCTTGGCATCGATGCAAGGCAATTACTTCAGCCGTGAGGCGTTCCACCGTTTCGGTGAGCGGGTCGGGCTCGTCAAACAGCGACTCGCCATGATCGTCGAACATTTGCCGGAACAGACGGAACAAGTTCGGTCGAGCGCGATTGAATCACTCGAGGCGATGATCGGGCTCACGGACGTGAAGCAACGTGTCAAAGCGTGGTACCGCTTCCTCTTGTTCCAAAAAGAACGGGAGAAGGCAGGCTTCTCGTCCAAACACCAACCTTCGCTCCATCTCGTGTTCACGGGAAACCCAGGCACCGGTAAGACGACGCTCGCGCGTCTCATGGCCGAGATATATTTTGAGCTCGGTCTACTCGCTCGTCCCGACGTCGTCGAGGCGGATCGGTCGAGTCTCGTCGGCGCGTTCGTCGGACAGACGGAAGAGCAAGTCATGAACAAAGTGAAAGAAGCCGAGGGCGGAGTCCTGTTCATCGATGAGGCGTATGCGCTCAAACGTCAGGATGCGAGCGGGAGTGACTATGGGCAGGCAGCCATCGATACGCTCGTCGCCGCGATGACGAGTGGCGAGTACGCCGGGAAATTCGTTGTCATCCTCGCCGGTTATCCGGAAGAGATGCGTCACTTTCTATTGGCCAATCCGGGACTACGTTCGCGTTTCCCAGAATCAAACCATTACGAGTTGCCGAACTACAGTGATGACGAACTCGTCGCCATCGGCGAGAAAGTGGCCGCGGAGAACAATTACGTCCTGACGGTTGAGGCGAAGCGCGCCTTGATTGCGCGGATCGACCGGGAACGGGTTGACGCCACGTTCGGGAACGCGCGCACGGTGCATAATATTTTGCTCGACGCCATGTTCAAAAAAGGGTCCCGCTTCGGTGCCGATGCCCCGCTCGACGAGATGGCCCTGTTGACGGAGCTCGATTTCGAGATGGATGCGACCGAGGACACGTCAGCCCCGACGCTCGACGACTTGGTCGGGATGGAAGAGGCGAAACGTCAACTACGTGAAATCGAGGCGCTCGTCACGATTCAAAAACGGCGCCGCGAACTTGGATTGAAGACGGCTCCGGTCCAACTTCATGCCGCACTCGTCGGCAACAGCGGAACAGGGAAGACGACGTTCGCTCACCTTTATGCCCAACTGTTGAAGAAGACCGGTTACTTGAAACGCGGACACTTAAAAGTCGTCAGCCGAGCCGATCTCGTCAGCGGTTATGTCGGTCAGACGGCACAAAAGACGAAGGCTGCCATCCGCGATGCGCTCGGCGGAGTGTTGTTGATTGACGAGGCTTATAGTTTGAACGGCGGACCAAACGATTACGGTCGTGAAGCAATCGATACGCTCGTCGACGAGATGCCGAAGCACGGGGACAACCTCGTCGTCGTCATGGCGGGATACGAGGCGCCGATGCGGCGATTGATCGAGTCGAATCCTGGACTGAGTAGTCGGATTAAGCGCACCATCCAGTTCGAGGATTACTCGACCGACCAACTCGTCGAGATTGCCAAGACGTATGCCGGAAAATTTGGCTATACGTATGACGAGACGGTAGAGCAAGCGCTTAAAGAGCGATTGTCTGGTATCGACCGGCCAAACGCGAGGACGGCGCTGTCGTTGATTGATGAAGCCATTGCGAGACAGTCATACCGTTTGATTGAAGGACAGGCTGAAACTGACGACTTGAATCATATTTTAGTAGTAGATATTAAGACCAAGTTATAATATAATGACCTTGAAAGCGAGGACGATTTAATGCATACGATTCAGATTCCGGTCCGCTACCAAGAGACCGACATGATGGGCATCGTCTATCATGCGAACTATTTAGTGTATCTCGAAATCGCTCGTACTGAATTATTGCGCGAGCTCGGGGTCGAATATAAAGACATGGAACAGGCGGGCTTTGTCTCTCCGGTGACGAACGTCTCGGTCGACTATAAGAAGAGCGTCACATTCGGCGATACGGTCCACGTCCGGGTATGGGTCGACAGCTATTCCAAGATCCGGACCGTCTATGGCTATGAGTTGACCGATCAAGACGGACATCTCGTCGGTTCGGCGAAGACGACCCACGTCGTCGTCAAACAGGGCGACTTCAAGCCGGTCCGTCTCGACCGCGAGTTTCCAGAATGGCATGACATGTATATGCGTGTCATGAGTCCCGTCACATAACAGTGGTTCTTTTGTACCGTCAGTATGGTATCATATCTTGACGGTATTTTTTGTACAAAGAAAGGGGAAGATCGCATGCGAAAACCATCTCTGTTGATGGTATGCTGCGCCTTGACGCTCACATTGGTGGGCTGTACTACAAGCGACCAAAGCAAAACGGAAGAAGCCGAGAACAAACCGGCCGAAACCGAACAACAAACAGAAACTCCGGCCGATGCGCCGAAGGATACAGAAGACGAAGTAGTTGAAGAAGCTCCGGCGTCTGAAGCCGAGCCCCCGGCAGCAGACGAGCCTGCGGAAGAACCGGCAGTAGACGAACCTGAGGCCGAAGAAGCACCTGTTGTGGAAGCACCGCCTGTAGAAGAACCGGTCCAAACGCCGAGCCAGCCGCTCGAACAAAACGGGACGGCGAACGTGAAACTCGATACGCTCATCCTCGTCAATAAACAAATCGCCTTGCCGGCCGGTTACAAACCGACCGACCTCGTGACGGCGAATATCGATTTTGTCGACACGGCGTCCGGGGAGCGGAGAATGCTCCGTAAAGAAGCGGCACAGGCAATCGAAAAATTGATGGCCGGTGCGAAAGCGGCCGGAATCGATTTGAAAGGGACGAGCGCGTTCCGTTCATACGACTATCAAGTGCAATTGTTCAACGCCTATGTCGCCAAAGACGGAAAAGAACAAGCGATGAAGTATTCGGCGCCGCCGGGTCATTCAGAACATCAGACGGGACTCGCCATCGACGTCTCGAGCGCCTCGGTCGGGTATCAATTGACACAGAGCCTTGAGCAGACGAAAGAAGGCAAGTGGTTGGCCGACAATGCCCATACGTATGGGTTCATCGTCCGCTATCAACGCGCCTATGAGGCGGAGACGGGTTATATGTTTGAACCGTGGCACTTACGCTACATCGGGGTGGAGCATGCGACGAACGTTCATAAGACGAACGTCCCGTTTGAACGCTATCTCGAGCAATCCATGAATTAAGGGGAATCGCGATGCCTTATTTGACAGAAATCATCATTATCATCATCAGCTATCTACTCGGTTCAATCCCGTTCGCCCTCCTCGTCGGTAAGCTCGGCTATAAAGTCGATGTCCGCGAGCACGGGAGCGGGAACTTGGGCACGACGAACACGTTTCGCGTGCTTGGGAAGAAAGCGGGTACGATCGTCCTATTAGGGGATATGGGGAAAGGCTTGGTCGCGGCATTATTGCCGCTTCTATTCGGGAGCGAAATGAGTCTGCTCCTCGCTGGGATTCCGGCCATCATCGGCCACTCTTATCCCATCTTCGCCAAATTCAAGGGCGGAAAATCGGTAGCGACGAGCGCGGGGATCCTGCTTGCTGCGTTCCCATGGTTTTTCGTCGTCGTCGTCGGCACGTTCATCGTGACGTTGCTTATTTCAAAGATGGTGTCGCTCTCGTCGATGGCCGCCTCTGTCGTCGGACTCGTGACCGTCGTCGCCTATGGCATCATCGCCAAAGACTGGTTGCCGCTCATCGTCATCGTCCCGCTCGCCTTGTTCATCATTATCAAGCACCGCTCGAACTGGCAACGAATCCGTGCCGGCACGGAACCGAAAGTGCCGCTGTTCCAAAAGCGAAAGTAACGATCGATGACCATCCTGCTCGATATACAGAGAAGGATGGTCATTTTTTCATGTAAAAAACGAGAAGTTGAAACCTCAACCCTCATGATGAGGCTGTCTTTTTGTGGATTTCCGTTGATTTTTGCCGAAAAGTTCGAAAAAAGTGTTGGATTTGCCCGTTCTTTACTTTCTGTTTACGTTAAATTTACATCCGTTCGCTACACTGAAAAAGGAAGCGATATTTGCGGAGGAGGCAGGGAAGTGTCTTTAATTGGAGAAGAACGTAAACAAAAGATTGTTGAATGGATTGAGCGGGAAGGCAAAGTGAAGACGAGCGAGTTGATCGAACGGTTGAACGTCTCGGGGGAGTCGATTCGCCGCTACTTAGAAGAGCTTGAGAAAGAGCATCGCATCAAGCGGGTGTATGGCGGGGCGGTGCTCCATCAGAGCGTCTCGTTCCAACCGATGATGATCTCGAACATGGACGGGATTCGTCGCATCGCCTATACGGCGTTTCAGCTCGTCGAGGATGACATGTTGCTGTATATCGGACACGGCGTCGCCCCAGAGCAAGTCGCGGCCAGACTTCGCGGACGCAATTTGACCGTCGTCACTCCGTCGCTCATGGTCGCCAAGGCGCTCTTTGAGCAACGCGCCAAGGGCGTGTTTACTGGCGATATCCAATTGCTCGGTGGGACGATTGATCCGAAACATCTCGTCACCGTCGGCGAGCACGTCCTGCAGCAACTGAAGGCGTATGTGTTCGATATGGCCATCCTGTCGGTCGAGGGCGTCGATGCCTCACTCGGATTGACGTGTGATGCCCATGGTCTCTCGACCGTGACGCAGGCGGTCCTCGATCAATCGCGTCAATGTTATTTGCTCGCCGACCATACCCAGTTCAATCAACAAAAACGCTATCGGGTCTCCGACTTTTCAAAGGTGACGACCATCATCTCTGATTTTCCGGAACCGACGGATTGGAAGCGCGCCTTGGCGGAGCATGAGGTCGAGTGGCGCTTCGCACCATAAGGAGGAGGGATTTCATGATTGAAGTGATTGTGACGACATTGACCGAAGCCAAAACGGCGGAGCGGTTCGGGGCGGATCGGCTCGAATTGATTGCCGATTTGCCGGCCGGCGGGACGACACCGAGTTTTGGGACGATTCGTAACGTGCTCGAACAGGCTACCATTCCTGTCCACGTCATGATTCGGCCCCATGCGGACTCGTTCGTCTATAACGAGGAAGATGCAGAGACGATTTTGGCGGATATCGGTCTTTGCCGTGAACTCGGGGCCGATGGCATCGTCTTCGGAGCCTTGACGAGCGAAGGGCGTATCGATGAGGCGCTACTCGGAGAAGTGATTAAACATAAAGGCGAGATGGTGCTCACGTTCCATCGGGCCATCGATGACGCGGTCGACTTGATGGACGCAATCACGGTGCTAAACGACTTCCCAGAAGTTGACCACGTCTTGACGTCCGGAGGACAAGCGACGGCACTTGAAGGCATAGACCGATTAAGTGCGATGCATGAGGTGGCGGAGATGAACATCCTCCCGGGTGCCGGCATCACGGCCGACAATGTGGCGCAACTGATCGACCGGCTAGGCGTTGATTTCGTCCATGTCGGAAGCGGGGTACGGACCGAGGGCCGCTTGGATGAGCACAAGTTCAAGGCAATCAAACAACAGATGGCACGCTAAAAACAGTCGGCTGACTGTTTTTTTGCTATAATGAAGAAAACGATACTGTAGGTGAAGTCATGCAATCATCAGTCTATAAACAATTTGCCCTTCGGATGTTGTCCGGCAACTGGGGCATCTCGCTGCTTGCGGTCGTGGCGACGATGCTCGTTCAGGCGGTCATCACGACGCAGCTCGATTTGGAATCGACCGACCCGAGCATCCTGTTCGTGTCAATCGGTCTGCTGTACGGTGCGACCGTCTTGCTCGCCCCTCTCGAACTTGGCCGCAACTGGGTGTTCCTCGATATCGCCAAAGCCGAGAAACCTTCATTCGGGCTCTTGTTCGATGCATTCGGTTCGCTCAAAGATTACATCCGGGCGGTCACGTATTATGCCGTCTTTTATCTCGGGTTGAACGTGCTCATGTTGTTCTTGATCGTCCCGGGCGTCTGGTTCTATTTGACGTATCGGATTGTCCCGTTCGTGCTACGAGACCAACCGGAACTGTCTGCGTTTCAGGCGATGCGAGAAAGCCGGCGTCTCATGCGCGGCCATAAACGGACGATGCTGCGCTTGTATGCGAGTTTCATCGGCTGGTATGTCCTCGTCTTGTTCACGGGCGGATTGGCCTATATTTTCGTACAGCCTTATATCAACACGGCGCTCGCCGGGTTATATGTTGAAATCAAGGTAGCGACAGACGCAAACGAACAACCGGTCGGCTCATGAGCCGACCGGTTGTTTTTATGTTCCGTGCCGATCCGACTTTTGTGGGTCAGGAGCGTCACGAAACTCAGATTTCTCTTCTTTTGAGGCATGTTCATGCCATTTCTTCGCTTGTTCCGTGGCGATTGGAATCGCCTTTTGATCGGAGTAACCTTGGGCGAGCAAGGCGTTGGCGATATCGATGGCTTTCTTTTTGACGAGTGGGTCGAAGTTCTTCAGTGATTCCGGATAGTCTTTCATATTCCATGGCATCTGTAATCGCTCCCTTCTGTACTACTAATTCCACGAGCGGGACGATTCAAACGTCCTGATGCATGTAGTATTCGATGAGCGCCTGCGTCCCGTTCTCGCCGTAGCCGTTCTCTTCGAGGATGGAGTACAGTTTATACGCCAACTCGAGGCTCGGTAGTTTGATGTTCAACTGTTCGGCGCTCTCGAGGGCGAGTTTCATGTCCTTCAGGAAATGCTTGATGAAGAAACCAGGAGCATAGTCCTCGACAATCATCCGGGGAACAAGGTTCTCGAGCGTCCAGCTGCCCGCGGCACCGCCCCGAATCGTCTGGCGCAATTGATCGGGATTGAGCCCGGCCCGTTTCGTGAAGGCGAGCATTTCGGCGTTGCCCATCATGATGCCGGCGATTGCGATCTGATTGGCGAGTTTCCCATATTGGCCGCTTCCGGCATACCCCATCCGTTCAATCGATTGGCCCATCGCCTCGAATAGCGGGCGCGCCTTCGTGAAGGCGTATTCGCCGCCGCCGACGAGAATCGACAACGTCCCGTTCTTGGCACCGACGTCACCGCCCGTGACCGGTGCGTCGAGCGGGAGCAAGCTGCGATCGATTGCGGCATCAGCGATCCGTTCGGCCAGGAGTGGCGAAGACGTCGTCATATCAATGACGAGCGTTCCTGGCTCAGCCGATTGCAAAATCATACCGTCCCCGAAATAAAGACTCTCGACGTCAGACGGATAGCCGACGATGGTGATGACGGCATCGGCGTTTTGACAGACGGCTTCGACCGAATCACACCAACGGACACCTTCCGCCAATAAATCAGCCGCTTTCTCTTTCGTCCGCGTATACGCTTGGACTTCGAATCCCGCCTTCATTAAGTTTCTGACCATCGATTGACCCATCACACCGAGTCCGATAAATCCGACTGTCTTCATAGTTGATTGCCTCCTAAAAGTTGTTGTTTCACGAGTCGTTCATAGAGCACGTTTTCCCGAAGCAACTCTTGATGTGTCCCAAGCCCGCTGATGCCACCGTCCTCGAGCACGACGATTTGATCGGCATGTTGGACGGTCGAGAGCCGATGGGCGATGACGAGTGTCGTCCGTCCTGTCATGAGACGGTCGAGTGCTTCTTGGACGACACGCTCGGATTCCGAGTCAAGGCTTGATGTCGCCTCGTCGAGCAATAAGATTTGCGGGTCACGTAACAGCGCCCGAGCGATGGCGAGCCGTTGGCGCTGTCCACCAGATAGCCGGACGCCGCGCTCGCCGATTTCCGTATCGAGCCCGTCCGGCATCGCCTCGATGAACGACCAGGCGTTGGCCATATCACAGGCGTGACGAATCTCATCCTCGGTCGCGGTCCGGGTCAAGCCGTATAAGATATTTTGCCGCACCGTCCCGGATAAGACGGGCGAATCTTGGGCGACGTAGCCGATGACTTGCCGCCATTCGTTGCGGCCGTAGGTTGAGATGTCCCGGTCCCCGTAATGGATGTGTCCGCTCGACGGAAGGTAGAACTGCTCGACGAGGGCGAACAGTGTCGTCTTGCCGGCACCGCTGCGTCCGACGATGGCTGTCGTGGCACCGAACGGGACAGTGAGGGTCACGTCGTCAATCACGGGTTGGTCGCCATAGCGGAACGTCAGGCCCTCGAACGAGAGCGACGACTGTCGAATCGTCGACGGCTCATCCGTGTACGGTTCCGGCTCGATGGCGAGCAGTTCCGAGATTCGTTCGGTGGCCCCGCGTGCTTTTTGGAGCCGAGTGATAAACTCCGTCATCGTGATGAGCGGCGTGATGATTTGGAACAAGTACAGCATGAACGCGAGCAACGAACCGGTCGACAAGGCACCGGTCGAGACGCGATAAGCCCCGAAGCCAAGAATGGCGATCAGCATCGCCGTCAACGTGACGTTCAAGAGCGGAATCAAAATCGCTTGAATCCGTCCCTCGCGCACACCGAGGCCGAAGAGACGCTCAATGCGTCGTTTTCCTTCTGCGACCTCGACTGATTCGGTCGCTTGTGATTTGACGAGCCGGATCTCTCCGAGCAGTTCGGCGAAAAACCCGGACAAGTCACCGAGCTCATGTTGCGTCGCCTTGGCGATTTTCCGAAGTTTACGCCCGAGTGGGATGACGATAAGAAGTGTCGTCGGCACGGAGAACAAGATGACGAGCGTCATCTGCCAATCGAGCGTGAACAAGATACCAACGGCGCCGATGACCGAAACGAACGACGTCAAGAGACGGACGCTCTGTTCGGACAAGAGCTGCTGCAACGTCGTCGTGTCGTTATTTAACCGTGAGACGAGATCCCCTGATTTGACGCCGTCATAGAACGGGATTGGGAGGGCGACGAGATGCTCCCATAACGTCGTCCGCAAATTGGCGACGACCCGTTGTCCGACGATATGTAGCCAATAAATCGAAATCGCACTCGAGACGACTTGGATGAGAAACGCCGTCACGAAGATGGCGACGAGGCGGGCGTCGAGCGCGGCCTCGCTCCAATTGTCGACGACGCGTTGCAAGATGAGCGGGATGGCGAGTGAAGCCATCGCTTGAAGCAATGAAATCAATACGGCACCGATAAACAGACCTTTCGGTGGTTGAGCGACACGGAACAAGCGCAGAAAGGCTTGCCATGTAGATGTGGACTCCATGATACGTCCCCCTTTCCTATTAACTTTCGCTGTTTCGAAAACAAGTGTCAAGACGTCGAATCGTACACCGGAATAATGCTAGAATGGAATCAGAGGTGAAGTCGCATGAAATGGATACATACGGCCGATTGGCATTTAGGTAAAATCGTCCACGGCCGCCATATGACAGAAGAACAACAAATCATTTTATTTGAGTCTTTTTTACACATCGTCGACGAGGAGAAGCCTGATGCCATCGTCGTCGCCGGTGATTTATATGATCGGGCCGTGCCTCCTGTCGAGGCCGTCGATCTGCTCGATGAGATGTGGCGCGCGCTCGTCCTCGAGCGGGGCATCCCCGTGCTCGCCATCGCCGGCAATCATGATTCGGCCGAGCGGCTCCAATACAGCTCCAAACTATTGACGAAAGTCGGTCTCCATATCGTCGGGAAGGTTGACCCGGGCACAGGGCCGATTGTCGTGAACGACATCCCATTTTATTTGATGCCGTTCCTTGAGCCGGCGCGCATCCGTTATGCGTTCGGCGACGAGTCGATTCGGACCCATCATGACGCACTCGCCGCAGTCATCGACTCATACGGGGCGATTGAGGCACGTGCGGTCGCCGTCGGCCACAGTTTCGTCGCCGGTGGACTCGAGACCGATTCCGAACGGCAGCTGTCCGTCGGGACGGCAGGGCAAGTCGCCAAAGGACTATACGCGCCGTTCGGCTATACGGCACTCGGACACTTGCATAACCGTGACGCCATCCGCGACGACCGGGTTGCGTACAGCGGCTCGCTCATGAAATATTCGTTCTCCGAGGCGTCCCATGTGAAATCGGTCGACGTCATCGAATGGGACGGGACATGGACACGCCGTCGGCGCCCGCTAAAAGCGCGACGAGATTTGCGCATTTTGACCGGGACGCTGAACGAGCTACTCGACCCGTCGTTTTATCAAGATGAGGCCGTCGACGACTATTTGAAAATCGTCTTGACCGATGAACGTGCGTTATTCGACCCGATGGCGAAATTACGGACCGTCTATCCGAACATCTTACACCTCGAACTCGAGTTGTTGCGTCGCCAAGACCAGACGTCCCGCTTCGAACGTGAGAAGCTCGAGCGGCAATCGGTCGAGGATGTATATATGGACTTCTTTAAAGCCGTCCACGGCCGCGATGTCGATGCGACGGTGCAACGCTTCTTAAAAGGGGAGGAATCGATTTGAGACCGGAACAATTAACCATCACCGCCTTTGGTCCTTACGCCGAGACGGAACAAATCGATTTTACGCAGCTTGAAGGACGTTCGATGTTCGTCATCAGCGGCCGGACCGGTGCCGGAAAGACGACCATTTTTGACGCGATGACGTTCGCACTCTATGGCCGGGCCAGCGGGGCACTCCGGAACGCCAGCGATTTCCGAAGCCAATATGCGGACCCGGAACGGAAGACTGAAATCGACTTCACGTTCACGATTCGTGATGAACGGTATCGGATCGTTCGTCAGCCGCAACAACCGCATCCGAAAAACAAGACGCCGATTCCGCACGAGGCGGTGCTCTATGAATGGAAAGAAACATGGAAACCGTTGGCAACGAAAGTGAACGACGTCGAACAGACGATTGAATCGTTGTTGCAGCTAAGCTATGAGCAGTTCAGTCAAATCTTGCTGTTGCCGCAGAACCAGTTCCGTCAGCTCCTCGATTCCGATTCGACGAAGAAGCAACAGATTCTGCAATCAATCTTCAAGACGGAGGCGTACCGCGCCTTTCAGGAGGATTGGATCGAACGTTACGGCAAGTACCGCAAACGAGTCGAATGGGCGGTCGAGACGACGCGTTTAAAACTGTTGGAACTCGAAGACGAGTCCGTCGAGGACATGTCGACCCGCAACTTGCCTGAAATCGTGACGTGGCTCGACGCCCGGGAGGAGCGACTCTTGGCGGCGCGGGACACGTTACAGACTCAGCGCCGGACTGGTGAGGAACGACTCGAGACGCTGCGCCGAGAAGTGAATCAGGCGACCGCGCTCGCCGAGTTGATGGATGAGCGGGACGTGCGCGCGACCGCGCTCCAAGCATTCCGCCAAGCGGCACAAGCACGCGAAGAACGCCAGGCGCTCATCTTGCGACTTGAACAAGTGGCGAGCGTCAGCCCGCTCTATCAACGTACCGAAACGGTGCGTCATGATATCGAACGGTTGACCCGTGAACGCGATGTATCCCGTCAACGAGACGAAGGCTACACGAGACAGTTGGAGGAGTTGAAGTCAGAAGCAGAGGCCATCACGACCATGCGCCAGGAGGCAGACCAAGCCACAAGTCGCGTCAATGCGATTGACGAGATGTTGCCCTATGTCGATGAATGGCACCGGGCCACTAGACGTCGGGATGACTTGAAACGCCGGTTGGAGCCGCTCAGTCTGTTCTCAGAAGAAGCGCGTCTCCAGGAGCTCCAAGCGACCGAAGGCGAACTTGCGGCTAAACTGGAACACGCACCGGCCCCAGACCAACTCGTCGAGGCCGAACGACTGTATAGTCAGCTCCAACATCAGGTTCGACTCGAGTCGAAAGTGGCAGAGGTCACGGAACGACTCGGTGCCTGTGAACGCAACGGGAAGGAAGTCCAACGACAATTCACCGCCCAGACGAAACAGGTCGACCAATTCGTCGAGGCCGAGCATGCGCTCATGGCCGACACGCTACGCGAGCATCTCGAAGCGGGGGAACCTTGTCCGGTCTGCGGTTCATTGACCCACGGACACGTCGAGCGAACGGGGACGTCCATCGACCAAGCCGGTCATCGCTCAGCCGTTGAGACACTGAAACGGATTGAGGCCGACCTCCATGAAGCTCGGGCGGATTATCGGGCGCTCAAACGCCAACTCGATGAACTGATCCGTGAACGCGATCTCGCTCGACTTGAGTTGAAGCTCGATGGTGCGGCTGACACTGCGATGCAACACCAAGACGCCCGCATCCGTCAGTTGCGTCAAGAAGCCGAAGAACGACAACGGATGGAGCGTCTCCTGCGGTCGACCACAACCGAATTGAAGCAACTCGAGACGGCGAAGCGTGTGCAGGCTGAAGAACGACAGAAGTTGTTCGAACAGCTCCAAACTGTCCAAGAGAAGCTTCAGTCGATGCGTCAACCGGATGGGACGACGTTAGAGATGTTGCAGACCGAGCGGAATCAGCTCGCGACGCGACTCGCTCACATCGAACGAAACGTGGAGACGTATGAACGTCGGCTTGAAGAATTGAATCGATTGAAGTGGGGGGAAGCGGAGCGACTCCGTCTCCTTGGCGAACAACTCGAGTTCGAACATGCTCGTCTTTCCGAAGCGACGGCTGAACTGGAGGCCGCTTTCGAGAGAATTGAGTTGACTGAAGCTGTGTTCAAGGAGTATCGCTTGCGCGTCGAGCAACTGCCCGAACTACGCGAGCGCCAAGCGACTGAGCTTGAGGAAGGTTTCCGGCTCGAACACGCCGTCAAGGCGCTGAACGAGAAAATCGGGGACCGTCCGCGACCAGACCTTGAACGGCTCCAGGAGAAGTTGCACGAAGAGGGCCGTTCGTTCGAAACGCTGTCCGAACAACTCGTGACGGCGGACGGACAATTGAAACGCCATCGTCACATCGTCGCCGAATGGAACGCGTTACGGGAGAAGACGGATGAGGATCAGCGGAATCTGGAGACGGTCAAATTGATTGCCGACACCGGACGGGGCCTGAATCCGCAAAAATTGACGTTCGAGACGTACGTGCAGACGGCGTTCTTCGATCAAATTCTCCATGCGGCCAACGTCCATCTCGATCAAATGACGAGCGGACAGTTCCAATTAGAGCGAAAAATTGAGACGGCGAAAGGAAATGCCAAGTCCGGTCTCGAATTATTAGTCTTTGACGCCTATACCGGCCAGTCACGCCGGGTCCAAAACTTATCGGGCGGCGAAGGGTTCAAGGCATCGCTCTCGCTCGCCCTCGGATTGGCCGAGGTCGTCCAGCAGTTGAGTGGTGGGGTCAGTCTCGAGACGATGCTGATCGATGAAGGCTTCGGGACGCTCGACGCCGAATCGCTCGATCAAGCGATTGAATTGCTCATGTCGCTGCAATCGAGCGGCCGGCTCGTCGGGGTCATCAGCCACGTCCAAGAATTGAAAGACCGGGTCGACGCCCGGATTGAAGTCAAGAAATCAAGGAGCGGATCAACGATCCAGCTCATCGTGGAGTGAGATCGATGAAACATATGGAAACGAAAACAACGTTAGTGGCCCATCTGCAAGAGGCGGGCATTCGACGAGGGGACGCACTATTCGTCCACACGTCGCTATCAAAACTTGGCTGGGTGTGCGGCGGGCCCCAGACGGTCATCGAGGCGCTCCAAGAAGCGGTCGGACCGGACGGGCTCATCATGATGGCGACCCAGAGCGGGGATAATTCAAATCCCGCTGAATGGGAAGCCCCACCGGTCCCGGTCGAATGGTGGCAGACCATCCGTGATGAGATGCCAGCGTATGACCCGGCGAAAACAGCGACCCGAGGGATGGGGCGTGTCCCAGAGCTGTTCCGCTCGTATCCGGAAGTGTTCCGGAGCGATCACCCGATGTGGTCGGTCGCCGCGTGGGGACGGGACGCCGAACACATCGTGGCTGGACATACGCTCGACGTCGGCTTCGGGCCAGGATCGCCGATTGAACGGATGATTGACCGCGATGCGAAAATATTACATCTCGGTTCGCCGCTCGATGCGACAACGTTATGGCATTATGCCGAATACGGGATTGAGGGTCCGGTGAAGCCGTTCGAATGTGCGTTAGTGGAGAACGGTCAACGGGTGTGGAAGTCGTTCGAGCATACCGACGTCAACAGTGACCCGTTCGGTGCCATTGGCGAGAATATTGTCAAACGGGCCGACGTCAAGACGTTCACGATTCATGAGGCGACATGTTACGTCATCCCGTCTGAGACGTGGGAGCCGGTGCAACATGCGCTCGTCGCCTTACGGAGCTGGCTCCGGTGAGACGGCTGATGCGAACTATACTTAGGAGAGGGGCACTGCGATGAATCGCTGGGTCAAATATATGGGAATCGCCGTCGGGGTGTTGGTTCTCGTCGCGTTTCTTGCCGTCGTGGGCATCTCGGCCCACATCGGGGATCAATTGACGTCACCTGAACGGGAGACGTTGACGTTCACCCCGAAGACGCTAGGCGTCAAGTATGAGAACATCACGATCGAATCAGAGGATCAACAGGATTTATACGGCTGGTGGATCCCGCACCCGACGCCGCGTGCGACGATTGTCTTCGCGCATGGCTACGGGAAGAATCGTGAACAATCCGATTTGCCGCTCAAAGAATTGATTCCGGAATTCCATGAGCAAGGGTATCAGTTTTTGACGTTCGACTTTCGCGGCTCCGGAATTTCAGAAGGGGATCGCGTGACGGTCGGGGCGAAGGAGCAATCTGACCTTGCTGCCGCCATCGATTACGCGAAAGAGCGCTCGGACGGGCCCATCGTCTTATATGGTGTTTCGATGGGTGCCGCGACGGCACTCGCGACGGCTGACGAGACCGATGTCGCCGCCGTCATCGCCGATAGCCCGTTTAGTGACCTCCGCGGCTATCTCGAGACGAATCTGCCGGTATGGAGCGATTTGCCGAACTTCCCGTTCACACCGGTCATCATGACAGTGACGCCTTGGTTTACGGGGCTCGACGCGGATGTGGTCAAACCGATTGACGATATGGCCCAAATCGATGCACCGGTGTTATTGATTCATAGTCAAGGTGACGATGCCATTCCCGTAAGCGAGAGCGAGCAATTGGCCAAAGCCGGCGAGGATGTCGAACTGTGGGTGACCGAGAATGATGGGCACGTGCAGTCGCATCGCTCGTTCCAAACCGAATATCGCCGGACGGTATTCGAATTTTTAGAGCGTGTGTTGTAAGTGAGGGGCGCAACATGCGCTCCTTTTTTGTTATGATTAGTTATGAAAAGGAAAGAAAGAAGGTTTGTTCATGGACGTCACAGCATTACTATCGTTTCTTTTGCTCGGAACGCTCATCGGAATTTTGAGCGGATTCTTCGGCATCGGGGGCGGGATTTTACTCACGCCGCTCTTGCTCGTCTTCGGATACGAGGCGAGCGCGGCCATCGCCCTCAGTCTCATGCTCACGCTCGGGTCGACGACGGCCGGCACGATCTCCCACATCAAATTAAAGAACGTCAATCCGAAACACGCCCTCTTGATTGGCGCGTTCGGGGTCGTCGGGACGTGGGTGGCGACGCCGCTCGTATTTTATCTAGAGACACTCGACGGCGCGAAGCCGGTCATCTCGCTCGCCTATATCGCACTGTTGACGTATTTCGCCGTCTCGTTCTTCCGGTCGAAACAGCACGAAGAGGGTAGCGTCGGTTCGGAGTCGGTCCCACGCCTCGGGTTCATCGGGTTGTTCGGCGGATTCATCTCGTCACTTATGGGTGTCAGCGGTGGGTTCGTATTGACGCCACTTCAAGTTAAGTTACTCAACACCGAGATGAAACGGGCCGTCGGGACGAGTATCGCCGCGGCGTTCCTCATCGTCGTCTCGGGCGTGATCAACTATGCCGTCGCCGGAGCCGATGCGAACTATTGGCACGGCTTGGCGCTCATCGCCGGTGCGATGATTGGTTCACCGATTGGGGCGAAACAGTTGCAGCGGTTCACTTCGCAACTCGTCAAAAAGGCGCTCGGTGGCTTCTATGTCGCCGTCGCCATCAGTGTCGCCCTCAATTTGCTCGGTTATAACGATATCTCGCTCGGACTGCTCGTCGTGCTCGCGCTCTCGTTCATCGTCGCGCTGTTCATCCGACCGCGTTCGAAGTGATCCCAAACCCTCGTCTACGGACGGGGGTTTGTTTGTGGGGATATACTAAGGCTATTCGATCGATGCGACGTACCAAGCATTCTTAACCAGTTCAGCACAGTAAAAAACCCCGTCCGAGGACGAGGTTTTAACGTCTGGCAATATGGTCAATGTTTTCTTGAATCTCTCCGACTTTACTTTTCGCTTCCCGCAGACGTCGTTCGAACGCCTCGATATCGCGCTTCTCGTGCCGCGTCTCGTCTTTCCCGCGTCGTTGTCCTTTCGGAAAGCGATGGGTCGCTTTAGCCAAACGTTTTTTAAACGTCGAATCGCTCATAAGGACACCCCCTTCCATACTATATACGTTCCACCTATACTTTCCGCTGAAACGTTTGAACCTTTAAGAGGCGAGGGTTTTGCGCATTTGAGGGTTGGTGGACACTTTATAAGCGATAGCTGCCGCCAACACTGCTTTGATTAAGTCGCCGATGATGAACGGAATGTTCACTTTGAGCGCATCGATGAACGTCATGCCAAACACGGCTTGCAAGCCAAGACTGCCGAGCAAATAGACAAGACCGAGTCCAAATAAGACGTTGTAGCCGATGAAGGCAGGGAACGAACGATGCCGTTCCGATGACCAGCCAATCAAAAAGGCCGCGATTGGGAAGGCGAGCAAGTATCCGACCGTCGGACCGACGAACGGGGCAAGTCCGCCCGAACCGCTGAGTACTGGAAGGCCGATTAAGCCGAGCAAGAGATAGACGACGACGGCGAGCCCGCCTTTTTTGGCACCTAGGACGGAAGCGACCGTCATGATACCGAGCATTTGTAGGGTAATTGGAACCGGACCGATTGGGATGGCAATCGAACCGATGCTAGCGAGCAGCGCGGCACCGATAGCAATTTGTGTCATATCATGAATTTTCACAATGTAAACTCCTTTTCTGTTAACGTTGACTAAAGTTAGGTTAACATCATCGTAAGAAGTTGGCAAGTACTAAACTAAGTACCTGGTCGTATACAGCTTGAGCCTACAAATTCAGCTTTAGGCAGACACTCCAAACCTCGGCGTATTGAGGATGTTTTTACGCCTACGGACATTTTTAACGTTGAGCGTGAAACTAATTCCATATGTTGGAGATTCAAATTCACATCGTTGGCATGTGCTCGTGTTGCTTGAATTGTTTGGGAGTCGTGCCCGTGTAGGTTTTAAAGACTTTTGTGAAATGGCTCTGGTCGTGGAAATTAAGCCATGTGTAAATTTCAGAAAGAGAGGAATCGGTGTACTTTAACAGTTTTTTGGCTTCCGCTATTTTTTCTCGCAACACATACTCTGTGAACGAAAGCCCGACTTCTTTCTTAAACAGGGACGACAAATAGTTGGGATGAAGATTCACGAATCGAGCGACGTCTTGTAAGGAGATGGCGTCATACAGATGTTTAAAGACGTACGACTGGCATTTGATGATTGGGGCGCTATGTCGAAGCTGTTTTGATTTGTTGACTTGATCCGTGAATTCACATAACGCCTCTTTGGTGTAACGTTGTACAGCTTCAATCGTTCGAAGTTCTTCGGCCCCTTGGATATAGTGATCGCTCATCGTATATGCCGTTTCCGGATGAAGTCCTCCTTCAATCGCATAACGTGTCGCTAACGTGATGGTAGAAATATGGAGGTTTTTTTCATTTCGCAAAGTGCTCTGTTTGGAGAGCACCCCGATTCGTCCATCTCGGTCGGGTGATGCCAGTCGCTGAAGTAACTCTTCCTTCTGACCTTCCTTGACACACCGTAACGTCATCCGTTCCGATTGATACGTCGCGTGGAATGCAATGTCTTGTCTGTTTTTAAACAGCTCTCGTTCATAGGTTTTCGTATCCTCGGTTGTCGTGCGACGCTTGGACGAATCCTCGTCTAGGACGACATCGGACGTAGAGAGTCGTCTCGTAGTCAAAATCGAGGTCGCGAGCACGGCTACATGCAGTAGGTCTTGTCGCGAAAAAACAGGCAAGCCATTCGTAAAACTGTTCGGTTCCACTTCTGCCGAATCCAGACACGGACCGAGAATGAAAAGGCCAATCGGCTGCTCGTTGTCGGTGATGACCAACGTCACGACCTGTTCGTTCGAATTGAGACGACGCCAAACCGGTATGTTAGAAGGCTCATTTAAGAGAGTTAACCGCTCCAGAAGTTGACGTAAAGAAGGGGGAATGAATGATGTTTCTGGATACGCCATCTGTAACGATAATCGGTCATTGTAAAATAACACGGAAAGATGGGTAGTCTGATGCAACAACCGGCACCAATACGTGTAATCCTGATTCGTGTCTCTCTGATTCACATCCATCAAATCATCTCTCCTATCGATTAGGTGTATCTGCAAATTGTATTATAAATCTACTAAAAATGATAAATAAGTACAAAAAAATCCGAATGGGAATGAGTACACTACAAGCAAGCAGAAATGCAAACGGTTACAGGTTCGAACATGGACTGCTAGACCGTATTTAAAAAGTGTTCAATGAAGAGAGGAGTATTACATATGAGTACACATCGATTTCCAGAAGGCTTTTTATGGGGTGGCGCAACGGCGGCCAATCAATTAGAAGGAGCTTACAAAGAAGGAGGGAAAGGTCTATCCATTTTCGATATGGTGACATTCGTCCCTAAAGAAGCGCGTACAGCTGAAATCGAGATGGACGTGAAGAGTGAAGCCGAACTTGAGCGACTGTTAGCGGCTGATGATGGGGCGAATTTCCCAAAACGTCGCGGAATCGATTTTTATCATCGCTATGAAGAAGACATCGCTCTCTTCGCCGAGATGGGTTTTAAGACGTTCCGGATGTCGATTTCATGGCCTCGGATTTTCCCGAACGGGGATGAGCTCGAACCAAACGAAGAAGGGCTAGCGTTTTATGACCGCGTCTTTGATGAGCTGCTCAAGTACGGGATCGAGCCGCTTGTGACATTGTCGCATTATGAATTGCCGCTCACACTCGTCAAAAAATATAACGGCTGGGCGGACCGTCGGCTCGTTGACTTGTTTGTCCATTACGCAGAGACCGTCTTCACTCGTTACAAGGATAAAGTAAAGTATTGGCTGACGTTCAATGAGATTAACGTCTCGACGATGTCACCATACATCGGGAGTGGGATTTTAGTCGATCGCGTCGAGAATGTGGAGGCGACTGTGTACCAAGCGCTTCATCATCAATTCGTGGCGAGTGCTCGTGCCGTACGCGCATGTCATGAGATCATTCCAAATTCGCAAATCGGCTGTATGCTCGCCCGAATGGAAGTGTACCCGGAAACGAGTAATCCAGACGATGTGTTAGCTGCGCTCGAAGAAGATCAAAAGAACTTGTTCTTTACCGACGTGCAAGCGCGCGGATATTATCCGAGCTTCATGTTAAGCTATTTCGACAAACATGATATCTCGATTGAAGTGCTGCCAGGAGATGAAGAGATTTTGTCACACCACACCGTCGACTTCATCTCCTTCAGCTATTATATGTCGATGGTCGCCAGCGGTGCCCCTGAGAAGGCGAAACAAAAAGGAAACTTCTTCAGTGGCATCAAGAATCCTTATTTGGAGGCGTCCGATTGGGGATGGCAGATTGATCCGAAAGGGTTACGCATCACCTTGAAGAAGATGTATGACCGTTATCAGATGCCGTTGTTCATCGTCGAGAATGGATTGGGCGCATACGATGTCGTCGAAGCAGACGGTACAATCAACGATGACTACCGGATCGAATACTTGCGGGCCCATATCGAGCAAATGGGACAAGCGATTGAAGAAGGTGTCGACTTGATCGGGTATACGAGCTGGGGATGCATCGATCTCATCAGCGCAAGTACGTCGGAGATGTCAAAACGTTACGGCTTTATCTATGTCGATCAAGACGACTATGGCAACGGCACGCTCGAGCGAAAGAAGAAAAAGTCATTTGATTGGTATAAGCAAGTGATCACATCGAATGGTGAACAATTGTAATCAACGGAGTCATCAACATGAACAAGCGTCCATTCCTCGCGGAACGGACGCTTGTTTTGATTTATTCGTTACACGTTGGTCGGTAACTTGGCTTTTGCTTCGCTCAATTGCGTACGGACGGAGTCGAACCCTGTTCCGCCGTAGCTGTTGCGACGTTTGACGGCCGTCACCGGAGAGAGTGCCTCGTACACGTCCTGTTCAATCAATCCAGAGTGGGCATGATACGTCTCAATCGGCAGCTCCGCCAAATACAGACGATGATCGATACAGTATCGGACGAGTGTCCCCGTCACTTCATGCGCCTCCCGGAAAGGCATGCCTTTCGCCGTCAAATAGTCGGCGAGCTCGGTTGCGTTCGAAAAATCGCGCTCGGTCGCTTGTTTCATCATGTCCGTGTGGAACGTCATGTCTTGAATCATGCCGGCCATGATGCTGAGGCTCCCTTGAAGCGTCTTGACGGTGTCAAACATGCCTTCCTTGTCTTCTTGCAGGTCTTTGTTATAGGCGAGCGGCAAGCCTTTCATGATGGTCAGCAGCCCCATCAGATTGCCGACGACCCGTCCCGACTTCCCGCGGACGAGTTCGGCCATGTCCGGGTTCTTCTTCTGAGGCATCATGCTCGATCCCGTCGAGAACACGTCAGAGATCGTGATGAACCGATACTCTTCACTGCTCCAAAGAATCAACTCCTCGCAGAACCGTGACAAGTGCATCATGAGGAGCGACGCGTTCGATAAAAATTCCAAGATGAAATCACGGTCGCTGACGGCGTCCAGGCTGTTCGGATACACGTTTGCGAAGCCAAGCAACTCGGCCGAACGGTGGCGGTCGATCGGGAACGTCGTCCCGGCGAGAGCCCCGGCACCGAGTGGGCTCATGTCGATCCGTTTCAAGCTGTCACTGAAACGCTCCTTGTCGCGCTCGAGCATCCAGAAGTAAGCGAGCAAGTGATGGGCGAGCGAGACTGGCTGGGCCCGTTGCAAGTGCGTATAGCCCGGCATAATCGACTCGACGTTTTGAGCGGCGTGGTCATAGAGTGCCGTCTGCACGGCTTCAATCCCTTCGATTGTCTCGAGGACGCGGCGCTTCAAATAGAGGTGCATATCGGTCGCGACCTGATCGTTCCGGCTGCGGGCCGTGTGCATCTTGCCAGCGACCGACCCGATCTCTTCATGCAACAACGCCTCGAGGTTCATATGAATGTCTTCATGGAAGACGTTGAACGTCAATTCGTTCGCTTGTGCCTTCTTGGCTAGCGTCTTCAAACCAGCGACGATTTGCTTGACTTCGTCCGTCGTCAAGATATGTTGCTCCCCGAGCATCGTCACGTGGGCGATGCTCCCTTCGATATCTTCTAACACGAGCTGGGCGTCGAAATGAATCGAGGCCCCGAACTCGTCGACCCATTCACTGGCCGTCTGTTCGAACCGGCCGCCCCATAGTTTACTCATGCACCATCGTTCCTTTCTCTGCGAGCACTTCCGCTTGCACTTTCGTCGGCAGCCCCCAAAGTTTGATGAAGCCGACGGCCGCTTGCTGGTCGAACGTGTCGGCTGACGTGTATGTCGCGAGGTGCTCGTCATAGAGCGAGATCGGTGACTTCCGTCCGTCGACGATGGCCTGTCCTTTGAATAGTTTCATCCGGACCGTACCGGTCACCGTCTGTTGCGTCTCATCGATGAAGGCGAGGAGTGCTTTCGTCAATGGTGAGTACCAGAGACCGTTATAAATCGTCTCTGTCAACTTCTGTTCGACGATCGGTTTAAAATGGGCGACTTCCCGGACGAGTGTGAGCGCCTCGAGCGCCTGGTGTGCGGTGATGAGCGTCATCGCGCCCGGTGCCTCGTACACTTCCCGCGATTTGATGCCGACGACCCGGTTCTCGATATGGTCGATTTTCCCGATGCCGTGGGCCCCGGCGACGATGTTCAACTGCTCAAGAATGGCTGTGAACGTCGCCGCTTGTCCATTGATGGCGACCGGTACACCGGCGTTGAATTCGATTTCGACATAGGTCGGTTCGTTCGGTGTGTCTTCGAGTTGCGCCGTCAATTCATAGGCGCTCGCTGGTGGAGCGGCCCAAGGGTCTTCGAGGATGCCGCATTCGACAGCCCGGCCCCAAATGTTATGGTCGATCGAGAACGGTTCTTCTTGGACGATTGGGATTGGGATACCGTGCTCGGCCGCATAGGCGATCTCTTCTTCCCGCGACCATTTCCACTCCCGGACCGGGGCGATGATTTCAAGCGACGGATCGAGCGCATGGATCGACACTTCGAACCGGACTTGGTCGTTCCCTTTCCCCGTGCATCCGTGAGCGACGGCGATGGCACCTTCGGCTTGTGCGACCTCGACTAGCTTCTTCGAGATGAGCGGGCGCGATAGGGCAGAGACGAGCGGATAGACGCCTTCATACATAGTATGTGCCTGCATCGAGTAACGGGCGAAATCGTTGACGAATTCATCGACCGCATCGATGACGACCGATTTGACGGCCCCGACTTTGAGTGCTTTCTGTTGAATGCGTTCCAAGTCTTTTCCTTCGCCGACGTTCAAACAGCAGGCGATGACGTCATACCCTTGTTCATCCAACCATTTGATTGCGACCGATGTATCAAGTCCACCTGAATAAGCTAATATGAGTTTTTGTTTCATTTCCTTACACCCCTTATACATAATTATTCATCTGTATTTATAAATATACGAATTACTCTAACGTATGCTTCGCCGTAAAGCAACCTTTTTGGCGAAAAAAAAAGAATCACTTGTGAAAGTGATCCTTCATTGGACGATTTCGAGCTCTGGCATCCACTGCGACATATGTTGGCTCGTGGCCTCGAACAGCTCCGGCTTGGCCGACTGTAACGGGACGACCTCGAACGGACCGTCGGCACTTGTGCGGCGGGTGAACGTCGGATAGAACATCGGGTTGGCGAGTTCGAACGTCGTCTCATCCGCCTCGACCGTCTTGACGACATCGATGCCGACGATGCCACCTGTATTCCGGTCGTCCCCTTGTTGTCCGGACAGGAAGTTGCCGAGCGAGTAGGCGACGAACGTCCGATTGCCTTCGGCGCCATCCACCCAGGCGACCGGTTGGAGGACGTGGGGATGGTGGCCGATGATGAGATCGACCCCGAGGTCGGACAGTTGTTGGACGAGCGTCTGTTGCGCCTCGTTCGGGACCGTCTCGTATTCGTTACCGAAATGAAGCGAGACAACCGTGATATCGGCCGCTTGTTCGGCCGCTTCGATTTCAGGGGTCATCGCCTCGAGATCAATGTAATTGACGTGATACGGTTGTTTCGGAACGACTCCATTCGTCCCGTACGTATAGGCGAGAAAGGCAAATGAGATGTCATTCTCGGTCAGCGTCCGAAGCTCGGACTTGTCCGCCTCCGATAAGAATGAACCGGTGTACGGCATGCCGATCTCGTTCCAGTGCGCGATTGAATTCTCGATGGCCGTGACACCCCGGTCGAGCGTATGGTTGTTCGCCGTCGTTACCAAGTCGACGCCAGCGTCTTGGAGCGCATCGCCGACCTCATACGGACTGTTGAAGGCGGGATAACTCGATAAACCGATTTCACTGCCCCCAATCATGCTCTCTTGGTTGGCGATGGCGATGTCGGCCTCGGTCAAAATCGGAGCGATCGGTTCGAAGGCGGCGGTGAAATCATAGCCGTCTCCGCGCTTGGCGGCATTATACACGCTGTCGTGCAATAAGATATCGCCAATCGCATAGAGCGACGTCGTCGTCACGACGGGTTCTGGCTCTTCAGGAACAGGGGCCGGGGCTTCCGCCTCCGCCTCTGTCTCTGGTGCCGGAGTCTCCGTTTGCTCCGTAGACGTCTCGACGTCAGCGGTCGCACAGCCGAACAGAAAGAGGAGGGGCAAGGTCAACATGGCTTGTTTATACGGGATTACTCGTTTCAACGGACGAGTCACTTCCTTTCGTGTGATCCAAACTGGTCTACTCAAGTCATTCGCCATGGAAGAAGAATGTCCTTGTCAGGGCACAAGAAAAAAGTGCCAGGCTATAGTAGCATGGCACTCCGAGTGTTAAATCCGTTCTGTCTTCAAGATGTGTTCCATTTCCTCGAACTCGTTCGTGATCGTCGTGCTCGGTGGCGGTGTCAGCAAACTGACGACATAAATGGCGAGGCTCGACAAGAAGAAGGCAGGAATCATCTCATATAGCTCGCCGAAGGTCCCGAACCAATCGGCAGCAACGTTTTTCCAGACGATGACGATGAACGCACCGGTCAACATCCCGGCCAGCGCGCCTTGACGCGTCGTCCGTTTCCAGAACAGGCTGAACAGGATGAGTGGACCGAACGATGAGCCGAATCCGGCCCAGGCATATCCGACCAAGTTCAAAATCGTGTCATCCGCCCCGAACGCGAGCCAAATCGAAATGAGCGAGACGAGGATGACGGTAATCCGTCCGACCATGACGAGTTCGCGGTCGCCGGCGTCTTTGCGGAAGAACTTCTGATAGAAATCAGTCGTCGCCGCACTCGATGAGACGAGGAGCTGTGACGAGATCGTCGACATGATGGCTGCAAGCAAGGCTGCGAGCAACACGCCGGTGATGAGATCGACGAACAACAAGTCAGATAGATTGATGAATACATTTTCTGGGTTGTCAATCTCAAGCCCGCGCTGGGTGTAGTAGGCGAGTCCGAACAATCCGGTCGCCATGGCCCCGACGACGGTGAACAACATCCACGAGATGCCGATGCGTCGAGCCTTCTTAATGTCTTGCAGCTTCTCGATGGCCATAAAACGGACGATGATATGCGGTTGCCCGAAGTAACCGAGCCCCCAAGCGAAGAGCGAGATGATGCCGATGAGCGATTGACCCGTCAATGGATCGAGCAACGCCTCATCAATATCACCGATCGTCCGAAACGCGGCACTCACCCCGTCAGTCGCCGTGATGGCGATGGCCGGTACGAGGATGAGGGCGAACAACATGATAAGTCCTTGGACGAAGTCGGTCCAACTGACGGCCAAGAAGCCACCGATGAACGTGTACAAGATGATGATCGAAGCCAAAATCAAGACACCCGTCCCAAAGTTGATATCGAAGACCGCTTCGAACAAGCGACCGCCGGCCACGAACCCGCTCGTCGCATAGAGTGTGAAAAAGACGAGTGTGACGGCCGCGGAGAACGTCCGCAACGTCCCGCGTGAATCCTTGAATCGTTTCTCAAAGAAATCTGGAATCGTGATGGCATCCTCGGATAAATATGAGTATGTCCGCAAGCGAGGTGCGACGAGCAACCAGTTCAAGTAAGCGCCGATCGTCAACCCGATGACGATCCATCCGCTCGAGAGTCCCGTCGCGAACATCGCGCCCGGCAATCCCATCAATAGCCAACCACTCATATCGGAGGCACCAGCCGATAAGGCCGCCACGGCCGGACCAAGACCGCGTCCTCCGAGCATATAGTCGCCGATGCTCTCAGTTCGCCGATAGGCGATGACACCGAGTAACACCATGAGCGCCATATACACTGTAATCGAAATCAATACACCGTTCATATAACATCCCCCTCGTTCATAATGAAAACGCTTTCAAACTTTATGGATTGCACCATGAAAAAATTTTGTCACAAAAATGAATGAAGTGCACGATTTTGTTTGAGGATTGACCAAATAATCAAATTATTTGGCGAAGCAAGTTGTGAGGTGGTCATTGACGAGGCCGGTCGCTTGCAGATGGGCATAGATGGTCGTCGGGCCTAAAAATTTGAACCCGCGGCGCTTCAAGTCTTTGCTCACTTGATGGGACAGTTCGGTCGTGGCGGGGATATCGTCAGTTGATGCCCATTCGTTATAAATCACCGAATTGTCGACGAATGACCAAATGTAGGCATCGAACGTCCCGAACTCTTGTTGAATCTCCATGAAACGCTTGGCATTATTGATGGACGCCTCGATTTTACGACGGTTTCGAACCAGGCCTGGATTGGTCATCAATCGTTCCACATCCGTCTCATCGAACGAGGCGACGGTCATGACGTCAAAATCGGCATAGGCGTCTCGATAATGCTCGCGCTTCCGTAAGATGGTGATCCAGCTGAGGCCGGCCTGGGCGCTCTCGAGCGTCAAACACTCGAAATGCTTTCCATCATCATGGACGGGCTTGCCCCATTCTTCATCGTGATAACGAACGTACAACGGGTCAGTGCCGCACCATGGGCAACGTGTAACTTCAGTCATGTCATGTCCTCCATTTCCTTCTAATATTCCATTTTAACATGTTAGTGCGGTTTTTGAGCAGGCGTGACGGGTATAGAAGGAACTATTGGAGGGTGAAGCAAATGAGAGACTGGATGATCCAGGTCATTGAACAGTTCGGTTACTTTGGCATCGCGTTCATGATTTTCATTGAGAACGTGTTCCCGCCGATTCCTTCGGAGGTCGTGCTCTTGTTCGGCGGGTTTTTCGCGGTGAAGACCGATTTGATTGTCCCGCTTGTCATCTTCGCAGCGACGGCAGGCGCCATCTTAGGAGCGGTATTATTGTACGGCATCGGATTGTATTTGGACGTCGAGCAGATTGAGAAGTGGACGAAACGATACGGCAAATGGATTCGGCTCGATATCGCCGACGTGCATCGGGCTGACGCTTGGTTTGATAAATACGGGGGATGGATGGTGTTCTTTGGCCGTTTGATGCCCGTCGTTCGGAGTTTGATTTCAATCCCGGCCGGTATGTCGAACATGCCGTTCTTGAAATTTTTGTTGCTCAGTACGGCGGGGACGGTGATTTGGAATACCATTCTCATCTATATCGGCATCCGCGTCGGCGAGAATTGGGAATCAATTTTAAGCTATTTGGATGTGTACTCGTATGCCATTTACGGTCTGATGGCAGCCGGGCTGGTCGTATTTTTCATTTGGCGCAAAAAGCGGAAGAAGAAACAGGCCTCTTCATTCTAAACAGAAAGGACCGATCTTCGGGAGAAGATCGGTCCTTTCTGTCACGGTTCATTCGTTCGAACCGTTCTTGTTCTCGTCGGGCAAAACTTTTTCTAGTTTTTCTTCCGTCTTGGCCGCTAAAATCTCAGAGAAGCGGAACAAGACGATCCCGATGATGGCCGAGACGAAAATATACAGCCCGACGAACAAGTTGATCGCCCCGTTCGATAAGGCGGTGAAGAGAATCGAGAACTCACCGCGCGGAGCGAGCGAGAAGCCGGCCTCGTTCGCCTGAACCCTTGTCAGGCCATACATGCGGCCGCCGATGCGCCCGACAATCCATTTCGATAGGACACCCCAGACAATGAGAACGAAGAAGAGCGTGTTGACGAAAACGCCTTGATCCAGATTGATTGAGATCCCGAACGAGATGAAGAAGATTGGCAAAAACAAATCACGAACGGGGACCGTCAACCGTTTCAACGGACGGACGTCGTGAATGCCCGCGAGCATGATGCCGGCGATGAACGCCCCGAGAATCTCGGACAGTCCGAATACCATTCCGATTCCGGCGAAAAAGAGAATCAACCCGATCAAGCCAATGCTCGCATCGTCTTGCCGCAGCAGATGTTTGGCAATCTTCGGCTGTTTCTTGACGAAGCGCGATCCGATAAAGAGCAACACGCCGAAGATGAGGAAGCCGGCGAACACTTTCCCGATATCAGACACATGAATCGGTTCGTCCTGGATGATGAACGGGGCGACGGTCAAGATGAGCGGAGCAACCATGTCTTCAAAAATCAGGAGTGCCAAAACGAACTCTTTCACATCTTCATGCTTGTCCGCGTGCCACTCGAGCAGACGTGCCGAAATCGACGAACTCGTCGCAAACAAGACGGCACCGATTAAAAACGATTGTGAGAAGTCGAGTCCGAACAGCATGGCGATTCCGATCGTGACCCCGAAGGCGAGCACGATGTCGAGGACACCTGCCTTCCATACCTGCTTGAGGCGCTTCATCAACTCTCCGAGCGGGAACTTTAACCCGAGTAAAAAGAATAAGAGGATAATCCCGATTTCGCCGGCGATTTTAAAGACCTCGTTTCCATTCCAGAAGAAACCGACGGCGACGCCGATGGCGATAAAAGCGAGAATACTTGGAAAGAATAACCGCTCGATAATGAGGCTGAGCACGGAGATGGCGGCAAGCGCCAGGCCGAGCAAGACGATCATGTTCAGTTCCATACGTCACCCCTTGAATTCGAAAGGTATATTGGTCGACGGGTCAGTCCCGGTTCCATTGGTACTCCATCCCGACCGATTCCGGGCGCGAATAGTCAAACCCGAATTGCCGGTACAATCCATCGGCCGGTATATCCGCAATAAGACTGATGATGGCCGTCTCGTCAGCTTCCTGTAAAATCCAGTCCATCAACTGCGCGACAATCAATTTTCCGAGTCCGAGCCCCTGACATTCCGGGTCGACGACGATATCGACAAGGTGGAACACCATCCCGCCGTCTCCGACGACACGACCCATCCCGACCATGTGTTCATCTTTATACAGGCAGACGCCATATAGCGTGTTGGCCAGTCCTTTCACCGTCCCCGAGTCGGAACGTTTCGGCATTCCGGCTATGACGCGTAGGCGCTGATGCTCCTCCGGTGTCGGTGTCTCGTTCCGTACTTCCACTTCATTGACCATATCGCTACTTCCTCTCTGTGCATAAGTTAAAATTATTTTCCCGCTATATTGAATCAGTAAACCTTGATTTCCGTTGCACGTTATTCAGATAATGGAAGCATGATCGACAGAAAAGGACGTGTCCATATGATAGAAGGTCAAACCATTTTACCCGCGCTCCACGACATGCGGGACCTCGAGAAATTCGTGACGGGACCGTTTCGTGTCGGGGTATTGCTCGAAGTACACGTCGCCCGTCTCGATGCTGTGTTTCAGTTGTTGGCGGCCCATGACAAACATGTCTTCGTCCATCTCGACTTGATTCAAGGGTTGAAGGCGGATGAATATGCGACCGAATATATTTGCCAGACGTATCGTCCGTACGGCATCATCTCGACAAAAGGCAGCGTCATTTTAAAGGCGAAACAAAAACAGGTCAAGACGGTCCAACGTCTATTTTTAATCGATTCAAGCTCGCTCGAGCGCAGTTATCGCCTCATCAAACGGACACAACCGGACTATATTGAAGTGTTGCCGGGTCTCGTCCCGAAGTATATCCGGTCCGTAAGAGCGGAGACGGGAATCCCGGTCTTCGCCGGCGGCTTGATTTCATCGCCTGAAGAAGTCGAGGCCGCTCTCGAGGCGGGTGCGACGGTCGTGACGACGTCTGACCAACGCCTCTGGACAATCGAATAGGACTCGTTTTCATCGAATCGGGGTATGTGACACTGCAGGAGGGATGTATATGAGACAGGTTATGATTATCACGGGCGTCAGCCAAGGGATCGGACATGAGTTGGCACGTCATTTCCGTGACACGTATCACGTCATCGGAGTCGACAAAGGAAACGATCCGCAGCTGGACGAGGTGACGTTTTATGAGATGGATTTGGGGGACCATGAGGCGATCGCTCGCGTGTTCGCCGACATTCAGCGCCAAGTCGGCGTCGCCCACGTGCTGATTAACAACGGTGGCGTCTCGTCACTCGTCAAACCTTTGGCTGAACTTGACGTCGAGACGTTTAAACAAGTGATCGACGTCAACCTCGTCGGAACGTTCGCTTGTGCCAAGGCGTTCTTAACGTTGAACGAGGGGGCGGGATATGGGCGCATCATCAATCTGGCCTCGACGCGCTCCCTTCAAAATGAACCTGATTGGGAAGCGTACGGAGCGTCAAAAGGTGGTATCGTGTCATTGACCCAGTCGATGGCGGTCTCGCTAGCGGAGCGTCCGATCACGGTAAATGCAATCAGTCCGGGCTGGATTCATACGTCGGATGAGCCGCTCCGTGACATCGACCATGCGCAACATCCGTCGGGCCGGGTCGGGAAGCCGGACGATATCGTCCGAGCGGTCGCTTATTTGATTGATGAGCAGAACGATTTCATCAACGGGCATAATCTCGTCGTCGACGGCGGAATGACGAAGAAGATGATTTATGAACCGTGAGTCGCTCAATCGGGACCATTACCCTATATTTTAACGTGCGATATGAGTAGATGGGACTAGACACGGGTAAAGGATGGGAAAGCTCTAGGATCCCATTTATTTAAGGAGGAATCGTCGTGCACCAGCTGATTGAAGAGGCACTCCGATTCGCGGCCGTCCGTCACGATGGACAGTTTCGAAAAGGAACGAATATTCCCTACTTGACCCATCCCGTCGCCGTATCGATGTTGCTCGTCGAAGACCGGCAACCGGTCCCGGTCGTGGCTGCCGGCCTGCTCCATGATTTGCTCGAAGACACGTTGACGACCGCTGAAGAAATTGAGGAACGGTTTGGCAGTGAAGTGAGACGACTTGTTCAGGCTGTATCGGAACCAAACAAGCACTTATCGTGGGAAGAACGAAAACGGATGACGATTCAACACGTGCACACGATGCAGTATGACGAAGTGGCGATTTTGGCGGCAGACAAGTTACATAACCTTCGTTCGATTCGACTCGACGTCGAGTCTGCCGGTAAGCAAATATGGGATCGCTTCAGACGACCCCTCCGCGATCAGTCGTGGTATTATCATGAGCTGCTCCAGGCGTTGACACCGTTCAGACAGACGACGACGCTCATCGAGTCGTTCGAGACCGAGTTGAACTTGTTATTCTATGGTGTCACCGAGGAGCGTTCCGATAAGCTCGAAAAATTGTTCGACGTCATTCAGCACGGGTTTCACGAAGAGGACTGGCTCCAAGAGACATCGACGCTCTGTCAGACGGCCTATGAGTTACATGAGGCGATGCGCGAAGGGTATCGTCACGGCACGGACGTCAATCAACCGGAGCTTGACGCCTTGTCCGCACAATTGAAAGAAGCAGGGCTATGGGAACGTTTACCGCTCCCGATGCTCCAAGCGATTGATGAACTGTCCTACCGGACGGCGATGCCAGTCGATGACGTCGTCGCCCATTTAAGGTTCAATTGATTGTCAAATGACCTTCAATGTGATATATTCGTCGTGAACATAAGAGGGGGAGTAGCGACCACAACCGTGGTCGGTGGGTCGTCATTACGGTGCAATGCACTCGGTCCACCGAGCTTCTTACCAAGTCCGCAAGACCTTTTTATGGATGCTTTTTTGGCGTCCATAAAGAGGTCTTTTTGAATTCATGAAAAAGGGGAGACTTATTCAAATGGTATTTATTTATTTCATCTTGGCCGCAGCCATCACCGTTTACGCTGCCATGAAACTCTCGACTTACGCTGACGTCATCAGTGAGAAGTCGACGATGAGCGGGATGCTCGTCGGGACGGTATTGCTGGCCGGTGCGACATCGCTGCCGGAAGTGACGACGAGCGTCTCGGCCGTCATGATCAACAACCCGGATATCGCCATCGGGAACATGCTCGGATCGAACTTGTTCAACATTTTCATCTTGGCGATGTTCGATCTCTTCTATCGTCAGAAACGCTTGTTCAATGAAGCGAGCCGAGATCATCTCTATACGGCCGGTCTCGGGCTCATGTTGACGCTCGTCACGATGATTGCTCTCATCGTGCGCATCGATTTCACGATTCTCGGCATCGGAATTGACGCCTTGTTGATCGCGGTATTGTATGGGATCGGGATTTACTATATCGGAAAACGCCCGCAACAACCTGCCGTTGAGCGGGAAGCTGCCCACGAGGCGGTTCAAAAAGTCGGTGCCAGTGCGACGAGTTCGATCACGGTCAAACGTGCGATCGTCGGTTTCATCATCGCCGCACTCGTCATCATGGCGGCAGGGACGGCGCTATCTGTGTTAGGTGATCAAATCGCCGTCGTCACCGGCCTCGGTTCAAGCTTTGTCGGCAGTTTCTTGATTGCCGCGACGACTTCGCTTCCAGAGGCGGTATCGGTATTTGTCGCCTTGAAACTCCGTAACGTCAACTTGGCGTTCGGTTCGATTTTAGGAAGTAACGTCTTCAACATGCTCATTATCGCCATGTCAGACGTGTTTTACCGAAACGGCTCGATTTTGGCCGACGTAGCTGCGTCTCACTTGGTGACGGCAATCGGAATCACGATTTTGTCGGTGTTGGTCATGTATACGCTTCTTCGCAAAGATGTGACGTCGAAACTGCGTTACATCTTGCCATCGGCGCTTGTCGTGCTCGTCTACTTCGCTTCGTCTTACTTCATCTTCATCGGTTAATCTGGCACGGTGTCCTCCGAGACACCGTGTTTTTTTGTTTACCGCGGTCCGAGGAATCACTTTTCATCGTCTTGGGTATAGAAGGAGGGAAGGAGGGGTGGCGATGCAAATGCATTCCGTAGAACGTTTAGATGAGTATGTCGTTTTAATCCCAGCCTATAATCCGGATCAAGCGCTCGTCACACTTGTGCGCGAGCTGAAAGAGACGGGATTTGTCCATGTCATCGTCGTGAACGATGGGAGTGTCGAGCCATCCCAAACTGTCTTCGATGAGGTCGGGAAGTGGGTGACGACTGTTCTCGTCCATGAACGGAATCAAGGCAAGGGTGCGGCGTTGAAGACGGGGATTCGTCACGTCGTCGAACGATTCCCCGGTACGCATGGTGTCATCACCGTCGATGCGGACGGACAACATCTGCCGGAGGATGTAAAAAGCTTGTATGAAGCAGGGGTTCAACGGCCGCACCATCTGGTCATGGGATGTCGTGATTTTTCTGGTGCGCATATTCCGTTCCGAAGCCGATTCGGGAACCAGATGACACGTGGTGTCATGCTCGTCGGCAGCGGGCTTCGACTGAAAGACACCCAGACCGGTCTGCGGGCCGTTCCGTTGCGCTATGCGGAACAGTTGCTCGACGTGCCCGGGAACCGCTATGAGTTCGAGATGAACATGTTGACGTTCACGAAACGTTGGCAAGTCCCGATTCAACAGATTCCGATTCAAACCGTGTATGTGGCCGAGAACGCCTCATCCCATTTTCGCCCGGTCATCGACTCGATTCTGATTTATCGCATGTTTTTAGCCTATTCGTTATCCTCGGTCGCCTCATTTTTATTAGATATCGGCGCCTATGCCTTGTTCATCTTTTTATTGAATCCGTGGTTCGAGACGACTCATGTCTTGATTGCGACGGTATTGGCCCGCATCATCTCGTCCTTATTCAATTACGTGGTGAATCGAAAAGTCGTATTCGAGTCGAAAGCGAGACGGGCGATGCCGAAATACTTCGGTCTCGTCGGCTTGCAGATGGCGTTGTCGGCCGGTCTCGTCTATGTATTGTTCCTGTTGTTTCGGGACGGGGAAGTGTGGATTAAAGTGTTTGTCGACAGCCTTTTGTTCGTCGTCAGTTATTATGTCCAAAAAAGATGGATCTTTAAACGGTAACAGGCCAAGACGAGTGTCTTGGCCTGTCTGGCATGCATATGGTTCAATAGGCGAGCTTCCCGATCTTGACCGATGTATAGCGGTGCAGTTCACGCGGGTCATGTATCCCGGTCTTTTGCATCATGTCGCGCATGAGCAATGCGCAGACACGGGCATCTTCAGCCGCATCGTGATGGATGAACGGGACGTTCAAATATTCCGCCATCGTGTTCAGCTTGTGATTCGGCAGTCCAGGATACAGTTTTCTCGACAGCTTGACGGTACAGCCGTACTCGATCGTCGGAAACGTATATAAATCATATTTGGCGATCGCTTTCTTGAAAGCGCCCATATCAAATGAGGCATTGTGCGCCATGACGAGGTCGACATCCCGCAGCGTCGGATAGAGCTGTTCAAGCACCTCGGGTAAGGCTGGAGCGTCCCAGACGTCGCTCGGCCGGATGCCGTGGACGCGGATATTGCCTGCGTCAAAGTCTTCTTCTGGATTGACGAGTAGTTGGTTCGTCTCGATGATTTCACCGTCGACGAGTAGGCTCCAGCCGACAGAGCAGATGCTGCGACTATCGCGGTTGGCCGTCTCGACGTCGATGGCAAGAATTGAATGTGACATAATCGGTCCCTTTCTCATAAAACAAGTATAAAAAAAGTCTAACATATCGTTAGACTAAAAAGCGATTATGCGGCCACGAGGTTGCGACACGCCTCGGCACAGCGGAGACACGCTTCGGAACAACGTTGGCAATGGTCATGCAAATGGCGGCCACATTCGACGGCGCACGTGTCGCACACCTGGGCGCAGAGTGCAGCAATCGGTTTGGTGAAAGCCGAATCGGTCTCGAGCGCGTTCAAGGCGAGCGCACACACTTCCGAACATTCTTTCGTCAGCCGGATACACTCGGCGACCATCAATAAATCCTCTTCTTGTAAACATTTTGAGAAACAGTGATTGCTTGCCCGCATACAGTCGATGACGGCTAAAATGGTCTCTTCGACAGAGGCACGATCCATAGTAAGTCCCCCTTAGAATAATGATGTCTTACAATCATTACCCGCTACCAGGTGACTTAAACCGGGCGGAGACGCAAAAAAGTCACCCCTCAAATGAGTGGTGACTTCCATAATGGAGCATAGCGGGCTCGAACCGCTGACCTCCACGCTGCCAGCGTGGCGCTCTCCCAGCTGAGCTAATGCCCCGTTCGAAAATTATTATATCATCCTAGTAAAACATTTGGCAATGGGTATTTTTAAATTTTTTTGAACAAAGTTTAATCGGGCGTAAACGTGGGAAAATCATGGGTAATGTTATTCTACGAAAGCAGGTGTTATCTATGGAAATGATTTTACTCGCACTCTTACCTGCCTTGATGTGGGGGAGTATCCCACTCATCGTCTCGAAAGTCGGCGGCAAGCCGATTCAACAGTTAATCGGGACGACGATTGGGGCGATGGTGATGGCGGTCATCATCGCACTCGTCTTCAATCCGGAGTTCACGACGCTCGCAATCGTGACCGGCTTCATATCTGGTGTGTTCTGGGCACTCGGGCAATATTTACAGTTCCAGTCGTTCCAAATTTTAAGTGTATCGAAAGCGATGCCGATCAGCACCGGGATGCAACTCGTCGGGACGTCGTTGTTCGGGGTCATCGTGCTCGGCGATTGGAAGACGACGACCGAGTTGTGGCTCGGCTTTTCTGCGCTCGTGTTGATTATCATCGGGGCGGCACTGACGTCATACCAACAACAAAAAGATGGCGATAGCAGCGGCGCCTTGAAGAAAGGTTTGCTCGTCCTGCTCGTGTCGAGTATCGGTTATGTGACGTATGCCGTCTTGACGAACTATTTCGAGGTCGACGGCATCACGGCCATCTTGCCGCAGTCGGTCGGGATGTTCGTCGCGGCGCTCTTGTTCAGCCTGCGTGAGAAAGATGTGAAGAAGTTCGACCCGAAGACGTTCAAAAACATTTTGGCCGGTCTCGCTTGGGGGATCGGGAACTTCGGGCTGTTCGTGTCAAGCGGTGAGGTCGGCATCGCGACGTCATTCGCCTTGTCCCAATTGAACGTCGTCGTGGCGACGCTCGGCGGGATTTATCTATTGAAAGAAGAGAAGACGACGAAAGAACGGGTCTTCGTCTTTATGGGAATCGGGCTCATCGTCGTGGCCGGATTCATGCTCGGGATTGCCAAGAGCTAAAAAGACGGGTCAGACGACCCGTCTTTTGTTTACCAGGCTTGCTCGATGAATGCGTCGCGCCCAGATTTCTTCCGGTCCTCTTTATAGTGGGCCGGATTTTTTTTATGGAAGTCTTGATGATATTCCTCGGCCGGATAGAACGTGTCGGCCGGTAGAATCTTCGTGACAATCGGCTGTTTGAAGCGTCCGCTCGCCGCGAGCGCGTCGCGACTCTGTTCTGCTTTCACGCGTTGGTCTTCCGTATGATAGAAGATGGCCGGCGCATATTGGCTGCCGCGGTCTTGGAACTGGCCGCCGTCATCGGTCGGGTCGGTCTGAATCCAATATAGTTCGAGCAGTCGTTCATAAGCGAACAGCGTCGGGTCGAACGTGATCTCGACGACCTCATAGTGTCCCGTCGTCCCTGTCTTCACTTGTTCATACGTCGGGTCATTGACGTGACCTCCCGTATAACCGGATACGATTGACTCGATGCCAGGTTGTTCCTCGAACGGCGTCACCATGCACCAAAAACAGCCGCCTGCGAATGTTGCTTTTTCCATTAATAAGTCCCCCTCATGTTCATTTCCAAAAAAAAGCGCCCATGTCATCGACATGAGCGCTCTGTCATATCGGCCAAGGCAAACTGCCTTGCTGGAAGTAGCACCTTGCCGAAGCAGGTTGCTGTGAAGTCATAGAGCCAGGTCTCTCGTTCACTCGAGATATCGATATGTAGTTGGTGAGAGCATCATACCATCAGATTTGAAGCGGCGTCAACGGTTTGGTTTGCGTCGAAGTTGGACCAAGGTGGCGCCGAGAATCAAGATGACGAGGACGATGGAGAGCGGTAGCGTATACGGAGCGTCCCCGGCATATAGCTGTAAGAAGAACAAGGCAAAGACGGACAATAAGACGAGAACGTACGAACGGTTCATAGTAACCTCCCTTTTCTTTCAGTGTACCAAGTTACATATTCGTTGGCGAACGAAAACAGGAAATCATGTGGCGATAGCGAATACCATCGAGTGACCAAAGGAGGAATCTATATGACTGAACCAAACACATGTTTCGAACTCGATATCGAGACCGCCCATCGCGGATATAAAGAAGGAACGTTCACGGCGCGTGACGTGACGGCCTATTATTTGACTCGAATCGCCCAGTTGAACGATAAGCTGAGAGCGGTCATTCAAGTGAACCCGGACGCCTTGTTCGAGGCCGAGGCGGCCGACCGGGCGTTTCGACGAGGTGACCGCTTGCCGTTGCTCGGCATCCCGGTGTTGATTAAAGACAATGTCGAGACGGCCGGATTGATGAAGACGACGGCCGGGGCCGTCGCCCTCGCGCATCACTTCGCCGGCCGGGACGCCCATCTCGTCCAAAGCCTGCGCGCGAGCGGGGCCATCATCCTCGGGAAAGCGAACTTGTCCGAATGGGCCAACTTTTTGACCGAGGGCATGCCGAACGGCTGGAGTGGGGTCGGTGGCCAGACGCTCAATCCATATGGGGACAAGCTCGATGTCGGAGGGTCGAGTTCAGGTTCGGCGTCAGCGGTCGCGGCCAACTTGACGTTGCTCGCCGTCGGCAGCGAGACGAGCGGCTCGATTATCCACCCGAGCGTCCATAACGGAATCGTTGGTATCAAACCGACCGTCGGGTTGATTAGCCGCAGCGGCATCATCCCGATCTCCCGGTCGCAAGACACGGCCGGCCCGATGGCACGGACACTCCGGGATGCGGTGCTCGCCCTTGAGGCGATGGTCGGGGAAGATCCCGCTGACCCAGCGACGGCGCATCTTCCGGCCGGTCCGCCTTACCGGACTTGTCTCGATGAGCGGCAAGCAGTCGGGATGCGTGTCGGCGTCGTCAAGACCGATTTGTCGGAAGAAGAGCAGGTGCTCTACGACGAAGCAATCGCATTGCTGAAACAGAGCGGCATCGAGGTCGTCACCGTCGAACTGCCGTCGAAAGCAGGGCTCGACCAAGGGGATATCCTGTATCATGAGTTCAAGCTCGGAATCGAGGCGTATCTCGCCTCGACGAAGCTCCCGTATGAGACGTTGTCGGATTTGATTAATTGGAACAACAGTCATCCGGAGACGATTCCGCACGGACAGAAGACGTTCGAGAAAGCGAACGAACAATCGGGTCGCTTGATTGAGGACGCCTATTTGATGCGCCGCCTCGACGACGTCTATCACGCCAAGACGGACGGCATCGACCGATTGTTGGCCGAGCAGGAACTTCATGCGCTCGTCTTGCCGCATGACCACAATTATGACATGGCGGCGAAAGCCGGCCATCCGACCGTCACGATCCCGTATCGCTTGAAGGCGAGCGGGGCCCCGTTCGGTCTATCATTCACCGGGACGAGCTATGCCGAACGCGACTTGATTCGTCTCGCCTATGCGTTCGAGCGTCACGTGACACGTCCCGTCCCACCGTTATAAGAACGTTGCACCGGTCGTCCACGTCCGCTACAATGGTACGTATGTGGATTGAAGAAAGGACAGATAGCAATGAAACCATCTATATACGGGCTGACATTCGATCAGCTGACGGAAGCGTGCGTCTCTTGGGGATACAGCGCCTTCCACGCTAGACAAATCTGGGACTCGCTCTATATCGACCGAGTCAAGCACATCGAGGACATCTCGGTACGGGCCGAGGTACGTGAGGCGCTCGCCGCCGAATACGTCATCTCGACGCAAGACCTGTTCGTCAAACAAGAAGCGGGCGACGGGACGGTCAAATTTTTACTTAAACTGCATGACGGACACTATATCGAGACGGTGCTCATGCGTCACAAATACGGACGTTCGGTCTGTGTGACGACGCAAGTCGGCTGCAACATCGGCTGTAGCTTCTGTGCGAGCGGTCTCTTGAAGAAGACGCGCGATTTGACGGCCGGCGAAGTCGTCGAACAGATCATGACCGTGCAACATTATTTGGACGAGGTCGGGGAAGGTGCCCGCGTCAGTCATATCGTCGTCATGGGAATCGGGGAACCGTTCGATAACTTCGATAACTTGGTCGATTTCCTCCGTGTCGTCAAAGACGAACGCGGACTCGCCATCGCACCGCGTAAAATCAACGTGTCGACGAGCGGTCTCGCCGACAAGATTTACAAATTCGCGGACCTCGATCTTCGCATCAATTTGGCGCTGTCACTCCACGCCCCGAACGATGCGTTGCGGACGCAAATCATGAAAATCAACCGGGCGTTCCCGCTCGACAAGCTCATGCCGGCCATCCGTTATTACGTCGAGAAGACGAACAAACGCATCACGTTCGAATATATTCTCTTATCGAAAGTGAACGATTTGCCGGAGCACGCCGAGGAACTCGCCGACTTGATTGACGATATTAAAGACAAGTCATACGTCAACTTGATTCCGTACAATCCGGTCAACGAGCATATTCAGTATGAGCGGAGCACGTCTGAGGACATCATGGCGTTTTATGACGTCTTGAAGAAGCGGGGCATCAATACCGGTGTCCGTCTCGAGCACGGGACTGATATCGATGCGGCCTGTGGCCAGTTGCGCAGCAAGCATATGAATGTCGAAGGCGCAAAATGACAGGGACTCCTTGAATCTCATGATTCAAGGAGTTTTTTTGTCTTCTGCCCTAGAAGGATGCCGGCCCGGTTCAATATTTTTCTTCCGAGCGGTTGCTATTTTGGGAAATGTTGAATAGAGATTGCCCCCTCAGGGAATAGTCACTTGAAATCAATGTAGAGAGTGGAGGCAATTCAATGGAGACAGTAAACGCTGCGTTATGGATTCGAGTTCGAAATACGCTTGGGGAAGGCCCGTGTTGGGATGCGGAACTGAAACGCTTCTATTGGGTCGATATCGAGGGACATACACTTTGGTGGTACGATGAGAAGGAAGATGAATTGTCGTCGTTCGATATGGGACAACAGATCGGGTTCGCGGTCCCGAAAGTGACGGACGGCGTCGTCGTCGGCTTGAAAGACGGGATTTATGAGTGGGACGAGACGTCAAAAGAGCTCGATAAAATCGTCGAACTCGACGACCCGGAAGGAAAGCTCCGCTTCAATGACGGGAAAGCCGACCCGTACGGACGCATCTTCGCCGGCACGCTCCATCTTGAAGACGAGGCGGAACAAGCGACACTATACCGCCTGAATCGCGACGGCACGACCGAGGTCATGTTGAGCGAGTTGACATTATCGAACGGACTGACATGGTCACCCGACCATTCGACGTTCTATCATATCGATACACCGACCGAGACGGTCCGTAAATACGCCTTTGACTTGAAGACGGGTACGCTCGGCGAAGGGGAGGCCATCATCGATTTCACCGTCGAGGAAGGATTCCCGGACGGCATGACGTCCGATGAGGAAGGGTTCTTATGGATTGCACACTTCGCCGGCGGCCGCGTCTCGCGCTGGAACCCGGAGACGGGTGAAAAAGTGCTCGAGGTGCTCGTGCCGGCCCCGAACGTCACATCGTGCTGTTTCGTCGGTGACGACTTGAACCAACTCGCCATCACGACGGCTCGTGAAGGAATGGATGACGAGGCACTCAAAGCCCATCCGGACGCGGGGTCGGTCTTTAAAATCGATACAGACGTGAAAGGGATGCCGCTCTATCGGTTTGGACGATAAGGAGGTAAAGAGATGGTGAAGCGATTGCTCGTTCGTGCAGGCATCGGTTTGGCACTCGCGGCAGTGGCCCGGGTCGGGATTCAAAAACTATTGGATTCGAACCAGGAAGACGACCACACGTATTTGAATCCGCGCTGGGATGAGGCCCCGAGTGTCGATGCCGATAAGGATGAGGATGAGGTCGGTCTGACGCAACTCGATTCGATTTATCGGGCCGAGTGGCAAGCGAACACGTATCCCCGCTCCGAGGCGGAACGCAAGGCGTTGGAAGAATAGGGAAAGGAACACGTCCGGGAACGGGCGTGTTTTTTCTTGACAAGACAAAGGTGACCCGTCATTATCTAAAGAGTAATGATTACGATTTAGGAGTGAAGATACATGAAACGAATTCCAATCACGGTGCTGTCCGGTTATTTAGGGAGCGGCAAGACGACGTTGATGAATCATCTGTTGAACAATCGGTCCGGCAAGAAATATGCGGTCATCGTCAACGACATGAGCGAGTTGAACATCGACGAACGATTGATCGAGCAGAACGGTTTCTCGCGGACGGACGAAAAATTGGTCGAGCTATCGAACGGCTGCATCTGTTGCACGCTCCGTGAGGACCTGCTCGAAGCGGTACAGGACATCACGAACGACCGTGAGCTCGACGGGATTATCATCGAGTCATCTGGCATCTCAGAACCGATTCCGGTCGCTCAAACGTTTACATACGCCGATGACGCCCTTGGCATCGACTTGACGAGCCGTGTCTATATCGATGCGATGGTGACGGTCGTCGATGCGTATCGGTTCTTGAAAGATTTCAACTCGGGCGAGTCGCTTCATGAACGGAAGCAGGCCATCGATGAGACGGACGTCCGCGAGGTCGTCGACCTGCTTGTCGACCAAATCGAGTTCGCGGACATCATCGTCTTGAACAAGGCGGACCGCGTGACCGAGACAGAACTCGGTGAGATGGCCGGGCTGTTGAAGGCGCTCAATCCAACCGCCAAACTGTTGACGTCAGTTTACGCGAACGTGGAGTTGACGGAGCTGTTGGACGTCAATCTTTTCGATTTCGAGCAGGCGATGCACGCCGCCGGCTGGATTCAAGAACTAGAGGCCGAGACACACACACCAGAGACGGAGGAATACGGCATCAGTTCGTTCGTCTATCGCCGCCGCCGTCCGTTTCATCCGGAGCGGCTCCACGCCTGGATCGAGGCGTTCCCGGATCAAGTCGTCCGCGCCAAAGGTTTCTTATGGATCGCCTCCCGGAACGACATCGCCTGCCTGTTCTCGCAAGCGGGGTACGCATCGACGCTCGAACACGCGGGACGTTGGCTCGCGACGCTGCCGGAGGAAGAGCGGAGTCTCATGTTCACGGCAGAACCTGAGCTCGCCGCCGACTACGTCGAGCCGTACGGGGACCGTCAGACGGAGCTCGTCTTGATCGGGCAGCGGATGGAGCGTGCGGTCATCGAGGCCGGACTCGACGCGTGTCTGTTGACGGATGAGGAGATGGCGCTCGATTGGACGACGTTGCAGGACACGCTTCCGGGGAACGGTATCGTGACTTTCACATAAACCGTTTACAAATTCGGAGCGGTCGTCTATACTTCTCGTTGCATAGATAACCGCATACATTGGACTACACTAGGGGTGCTTCGGCTGAGATGTGAGCATGGCTCCAATCCCTTATGACTCGATCCGGGTAATACCGGCGTGAGGAAGTGTGGCACTTTTTCTAATGGATTATTACATTGGACGAGTGGCCGCATTCTCATGGATGCGGCTTTTTTGTGTACATACAATAAGGGGGAATAGAACATGAACAACCAATGTGGTACGAGTCCGATCGTCGGATTCCGCTTTACGCTGAGCCCAATGACATCTGATTTTGTGAGTGTCATCAAAGGGGCATTGAAAGAGACGAACTTGCAAAACGTTTGGCGGCATACCGATGACGTCTCGACGGTCATCCGGGGACGCAGTGAGCATGTGTTCGACGTGGCCAAAGCCGTCTTGTCACATGCGTCGAAGAACGGGGAACATATGTCGATGAGCGGGACGTTCTCGGTCGGCTGCCCAGGCGACACGGCAGGAGACAACCTGCTCGACGTGACGACTGATCCTGTGAACGGTCCGGTATCGACCCAGTACGTCTCTTCCCAGTTCGCCCTCTATCCGCTCGGGGACGCGAAGTATATGGACATCATCTACGAAGAAATTGCCTTTGCGAAAGAGCGTGGCGTCTTCAATGACTCGATGCATTACGCCTCGGGCATTCACGGCGACATCGAACCGGTGTTTTCATTTTACGAGGCGACGTTCGACCGGGTCCGTGCGAAGACGAGCCACGTCGTCATGACGGTGACGTTCAGCGTGAACAGCCCGTCACACGAGGGACAACAGCATGCTTAAGTCGTGGAAGTTAAAAGAAATCGTCTTGTTGGCCATTTTATCGGTCGTGTTCGCTGTCGTCTATTTGGCGTTCGTCCATGTCGGGAATCTATGGGCTGGCTTGATTGGACCGATCGCGTACGAATGGATTTTTGGGATTTGGTTCATCGTCTCGATTATTGCGGCTTATATCATCCGCCGACCTGGCGCCGCATTCTTGTCCGAAGTGCTTGCGGCGACGATTGAGATGATGATTGGTAACGCGATTGGACCTCGTATTATTTTAGTCGGGATCATTCAAGGACTTGGTGCTGAAGCAGCGTTTGCGGTCACGAGCTACAAGCGATATGACCTTTGGGTGCTCATGCTGGCCGGATTTGGTGCAGCTGCGACTAGTTTCGCGTATACGTACGTCATGGGTGGACTCGCTGCCCTCAGTCCGACATACGTGGCGACGATGTTCGCGTTACGAGCGACGAGCGGGATGCTCATTGCCGGTCTGGGAGGTAAGATTTTAAGCGACTTGTTGCTTCGGACGGGTGCGCTCGAAGGGTATGCCATCGCGCGTCAGGGACGTGTGCATGGTTGAGGCAGAACAGCTGTCATTCCGCTATCCGGAAAAACAGCGCGAAGTATTGACGGATATCACGCTTCAATTAACGGCTGGGAGGACACTCATCACGGGGGCGAGCGGGTCGGGAAAATCGACATTGTTCTCTTTGTTGAATCGTCTGTATCCGGATAACTGCGATGGCATCGTGACAGGCAAATTACACTTGTTTGACCGCTCTTATGATACGTATGCAGCTGGTGAGGTGAATCGTCGTGTCGGAACGGTGTTTCAAGATCCTGACAGTCAGTTCGTCATGCAGACGGTCGAGGAGGAATTGATTTTCACACTCGAAAATTTTGCCGTGGCGAGGGACGAGATGATGGCGCGTGTGGCCAAGATTTTAGCGGAATTGCAGTTGACCGATTATCGTGACCGAGTCATTCATGACCTGTCAGGTGGTGAAAAGCAACAAATCGCTGTCGCCTGTGCTTTGATCGGGAAGCCGGAATGGCTACTGCTCGATGAGCCGCTCGCGCACCTTGATCCCGAGACATCAACCCGTTTCGTTCAGTGGCTCGACAACGTCGCACAGACGGTAAACGTTGTCGTCATCGAGCATCGACCCTTCCTATGGGGCGGGTTCTTCGACAGAGAAGTGGAACTCGTGAACGGACGCATCAACTATGACGGACCGTTCGTTGCCCGCCCGGATTATACGTTCTCTCCGGTTGAAGTGATACAAGGAAATACTATTTTATTTCACGTACCGCAATTGAAACGAAAAACATTCAACCTAGCAACGAGCAAGCTGACCGTCGCCGAGGGTGATCTCATTGCCGTACTTGGTCGAAACGGCAGTGGCAAATCGACTTGGCTCAAGAGCCTTGCCCGCGAACATCAAGAAGTGGGACTCGTCCCACAATCTCCGGCTCATCTATTTATCACGAGTGATGTGACACGTGAACTCGCATATGGCCATAATCGTCCGATTGGGGACATCATGAACCGGCTCGGGCTTGGACCGTTTCGTAACGACCACCCACTCTCGCTTAGTCACGGTCAAAAACGAAGGCTCGCCATCGGCGTGATGATGCTCTCGAATAAACGGCTCATCGCGTTCGATGAACCGACTGCTGGACAAGATGAGGTATCGCTTCGTGCGCTTTATGAATTGATGGTTGAACGAATCCGCGCCGGCCAGACGGTTCTGTTTGTGACACACGACCTTAGTTTCGCCCGAATCGCGAACACCTATTACTTGATGCATGAAGGTTACTTGAGTGGGCCATATGATGCATCGCTCTGGAATGAGACGGAGCTACTACAAGCTCACGGTTTATTGCTGGAGGAATCGTGATGACGTTTCAAGAGATGAATCCGACGATCAAATTTATGACCGTGACGTGTCTCATGTTCGGTCTTGCCTTTATGTACAATCCATGGACGCCGCTTGCGGTATTCATCGGAACGCTTATACTTCAAATTCTTTTTTCTAACGTGAACTGGAAGCGCTGGGGGCTATTCATGATTCCGTTTTTATTCACCGCGCTCGGGACATTGTGGACGACGCTCGTCTTTGGAAAAGAGACGAGCGGGGAGGTCATGTTCACGCTGTTCGGCAACGACGTCACCGACGAGAATGTGATACTAGCAGCGACGCTCTCCTTACGGGTATTAGCATTCACCGCGTTGTCACTCCTGTTCACACTGACGACGGATCCCAAACGGTTCGTCTACAGCTTGATGCAACAAGGGAAGTTGTCACCTAAAATCGCTTACAGTGTCTTCGTCGGCTTTCGTTTCTTTCCGATTTTGAAGCATGAACTGATGCAACTGTATGAAACGCATGCTTTGCGAGGCGTTCGTTTAGAGACACGACTCGATCACATTCGGCACGTTCCGAATTTAGTCATCCCGCTTCTGGCCGGATCGATCCGACAAGCGGAACGCATCGCGTTCTCGATGGAGGCACGCGGGTTCACGGGCGAACCACGAGCGACGTATGAAGTAGTCGCCATCACTCGGTACGACTTTCTGTTGGCGTCGCTCTTGATTGTATTGTTCGGAGTGAGCGTATGGATTGGCGTATAAACGAAACAAGACGACTCACTCGGAGTCGTCTTGTTTCGTTTCTTTCACGATTCTAAACTTCGGTTTGACCGATTCATTATTGAACGCCTCGAGCACAGTGTTCTCGTTGGCCATACGAATCTGTTGCGGCTCGCCTTTGGACGTCGTGCCGATACAGAACATATGGGCCTCGTGGTCGGCGAACAGCGTCTTATACGGGGTCGCATGGTGCATCAAGCGTCCTGGCGAGCCCCAGCCGACGATCACCATTCCGCCGGTCGCCTCGACCTCGTCGAGCGTTTCCTCCACGTAATGAAAGTTGACCTCGTCAAGCTGTGACTCGACGTAAGGCAGATTGTCATTGATGGCGAGTGTCGGGACGAGACTGATGACGCGCATCTCACGGATCGGTTGATCGAGATGGTTACGCATGAGCATATACGCCCGCTGCGTGGTCGTGCCAGACAAGAAGGCATCGCTCATCCGGGGTGAGTAGATGATGACGGCACAGATGACGCCGTCGACGACATCTGTGAATTCGTACGTTCGCATATATCGTTTCGTCTTGTCCTCATTGAAGACCGACTTGACGCGAATCGTCACTTCCTCGATATGGGTGTTCATAATGTTTCCTCACTTTTGCTCAAATAGTGCCAGGTCAGACCCAGCCGGCGAACCATTCCAAATAGCGAATCGTATAGCGGGCGACTTGTTGCGTCGCCGTCGCCTTGTCATCCGGTAAATAAGACACGTCAGTTTGATATGACTCATAAAACGACATCACATCGTTGACATACTGCTCGCTTCGGTTGTATTCGAAGATGGCGTTCCGAATCGAATCGGTCGAATCTGCCGTCGTCCCACCGTGCTCGCTTAAATAATAAGCGGCTGCATGGGCCGAATCGACGAGACTGTGCGGGTCGGCCTGGCCATCGTTGTTACCGTCGCGTCCGAGACCGCCATACTGTTCGATCAGCGCGAGGTCTGTCAAATCGACCTCGTCCTCAGGCACGTCACCTTTTTGGTCGTCGGTGTCGTACTGCCAACCGAGCCACGTCCGCGGCATGAATTGGAACGGACCGATCGCCCCGACTGATGAACGCATCGATGAGCTATGGGAGAAAATCGTCTCGACGCGATGGACCGCGGCAAGAAGCCGCCAATCGACGTCATACGTCGCCGCCGCATCTTCATACACGTCACGATGGACAGCAGGGATGCCGTGATCCCCGTAATAGGCCCGGTAAAGACCGTTGTTCACTTTATCATGTTGACCAAACCAGCCGATTGCGCCGAGGCACAGCACGATCACAAGCATGAGACCGGTCAGTCGCAAAATCAATCGTTTCAAGATTCCGCCTCCTAGCTTTCTAGACAATACCCGAATAGTGTAGCATATAGCTAACAGGAAGGACAGGAGTGGATATCCATGCTCGAACAGGCCGTCTTTACCATCATTCTCGTGTATTTATTGATTGTCCAATTGTTCAACGCCCGGTTGATGAAACCGATGATTGAAACGCTCGGACGAAGCCGCGTGTACGATCAGACCATCAAATCGGCGTGGGGGCTCTGTTTGCTGTTGCTCGCCCTCGTCTTTTTGTTCCAGGTCCCGCCTGAAGCGGTCGGGCTCGGCTTCGCCCCGGCCGAGGGGGATTTGCGCGCCTGGCAGTTCTTCTTTTTGACGAGCGTCCTCATCTCCGCATTGATCGCGTTCTATCTGCTCGTGAAAACGTCTCCGGGTTTGCGGCGCCGGTTACGGCCATATTATGAGCTCGAGATTGAACGGTTGCTGTTGCCTCAGACGATTCAGGAGGCGAGAGCGTGGGGCGCCGTGTCTTGGACGGCTGGAGTGACCGAAGAGTTCATCTTCCGTGGCGTGCTGCTCTACACGGTCACATTGTGGGTGGACGTCTCGCCCCCGATGCTCGCCTTGATCGGCGGAGCGTTATTCGGGTTGGCCCACGCTTATCAAGGTGTCCGAGGCATCCTCGTGACCGGTCTCGTCGGGTGGGGGCTCGGTTATTTATATGTGGCGATGGGTATCCTCTGGCCGGTGATGGTCGTTCATGCCTTGCTCGATCTTATTGCTGGACCGATTCACGTCGTCGATTCAGAAACTGACTGACGGCCGCCTCATACGCGGGCTGGTCTTTCAAAATACAGTTCGTATGTTCCGCGCCGTGGATGAGGGCGATCTCATTTTTGCGGTTGAGCGCATTCATCTCGACGGACATCCAGGTCGGGACGAAATCGTCCTCTGTCCCATGGATGAACAAGACCGGCACAGCGATTGCCGCGAGCGCTCGTTTCGGTCGGACTTGGTGCATCCGGAATCCGGCTCGCGTCCAAAGGAAGTAATTGATTCCCGGCAACAACAAATCACCAGGCAGTCGGTGTATGACGTTCAACTGATGGCGCATGAGTTGTCTCATGTCATCGAACGGGCACTCGGCAATCAAAAAATCGACATCTGTCAATGGACCGGCCTGTAAAATCGAGGCGGCGCCCATCGACACGCCATGCAGCCCGACCTCGGAGACGGATTCATTAACCCGCAACCAGTCGACCCAATCCACGATGTCATGTTTCTCATGATAGCCGTACGAGGCGTACACGCCCTCGGATTCGCCGTGGGACCGCAAATCGACGGCGAGCAGATTGTAGCCGAGGCGATGGAACATCGCCAAATGCGGGGCCATGAAGCTGTGGGACGCCGTATAGCCGTGCACGAAGACGATCCACTTCGATGAGCCTTCGTTTCGGTAGACACGCCCATAGAGGCGATATCCGTCTTGCGAGCGGAGCGAGACGTGCTCAAACGGCACGTCGTGATAAAAGGATTGATCTTCCTTCGTGTAGGGGGCCAACAGCATCTCGGGCGTCTTGCGTTTCCCTCGTGTCATGCGTTTGAACGCATAGTAGCTGATGGCATAATAGCCAGTGAATAATGTTGCGAGTCCAACCTTCCATCTCTTCTGCATATGAACCGCTCCTTTCCCCATTATTGTACCCGAAAACGCGTTCCCAATTCACGCGCCATATGGGTCATGGTGTGTTTTCAATGACGGAACGCCAAGGCTTATGTTAGATAAGACACATTGTGCCGAATAGAGTTGCCACATATGATGGTAGCGAATAGTCAGCAAGTGGGAGGATATGAACCGATGGAGCGACAGGCGATGTATCAATTTTTACAGGCATGTTTGATGGGACAGACGGATTATACGACGACTGAGGGAGTGACGTTCTATCGCGCTCCGACGAGCGGGGAACGGCAACATGGAATCGTCTTGGACGTGTTAATTGACCGCTACTTATGTCAGCCTGGGCAGGCAATCGAATTATCGGTCCCGGACATCGCCGTTTCCATTGACGTGTCGGCCGATGAAATCGTCCGGTCCGTACTCGCACTCGCCCGCATCACTCTCGTCTCGCAACATATCGAGGAGAGATTGATTCGTGTCGTCTCGGCGGGCATCAATGAAGCGGGTCGATTGACGCTCGTCATCGGTTTCAACGCTTGGCTGACGCATCATTTGGGCCATCTATCGGGCGAGTGGGTCGAGCTGCCGGCTCGCGTGCACGCCATGTGACAAACCTTGAACAACAAAAAGGGAAGGCCGCGATGGACGCGGTCTTCCCTTTTTTTAATGTCGGGGCGAGGGTTGAAGCTGACCGTCCTGAAGCAATAAGACCCGGTCGCAGACGTCTAGCATGCGTTCATCGTGAGTGATGACGAGGACTCGACGTCCGTGATTACGCGCCTCAGCGACGAGCAACTCCATGACCCGGCGCCCGTTTTCGAAATCGAGGCTCGCCGTCGGTTCATCGGCCAACAAGAGCCGAGGCCGATTGATGAGGGCACGGGCGACGGCGACACGCTGCCGTTCGCCGCCCGACAAGTGCTTCGGCAGTTGATTGAGGCGGTGACTCAGACCGAGGACGTCGAGCAGGTGGAGCGGGTCTTGTTTAGATTCGCTTTCGGCCTGGACGAGCTCGAGTTGTTCTCGAACCGTCAAATATGGAACGAGGTGGGCCTGCTGAAACACGAAGCCGATTTCATTCAAGCGAAGCAAGCGTCGTTCTTCTTCACTCGCAGCGAGCAACTCCCGTCCCTCGAGCTCGATGAGCCCGACATCAGGTCGTTTCAATAAACCAAGAATTTGGAGCAGCGTGCTCTTCCCGCTACCGCTCGGTCCGATGATGCCGATACATTCCCCGGGCTCGACCTGTAAATCGATGCCTCGCAAAATGGGTTGTCCGTCATACGTATGGCAAATATTCGTCAATTTCATTGTCCAATTCCTCCTAGCACGTCGGCGGCGTCAAGCCGGCGCAATTTCCAAAGCGGCAACAACGTCCCGATGAGTGAGAGGACGGCCATGATCGCACCATATGCGAGCACGTTGCCCAAGTCGAACCGGAACGGGATGGCGTCCGGGACGAACGTGCCGGTGAACCCTGTCAGCACCGTGGCTAGCAGGCTCGCCGTGAGCACCGTGGCCATGACCTGGATGACGAGAGCCGTGCCGATCACACGGGGACGAATCCCGATTGCTTTCAAAATCCCGAGCTCCGGGAGCTTCTGGAGTGTCAACATATAAAAGAAAGCGGTCAAGATGAATGCGCCGATGAACAGCAAGAAGCCGCGCATCATCGTGAATGTGCCTTGTTCTGCCGTATACCCAGGGACGGCCTCAACGACGTCTTGTTTCGTCATCGTAGCGAGTGAGGTGTCAGCCTTCCCGAGCCAGGCCGAGACGTAGGCGGGCTGACCGCTAGCCGTCTGGAACGCTTCCCACGTGTCCTGTGTTGCCCAGATGACCGGGGCGTGGCTATAGCGACCGTCCGTCGTCCCGACGATGGTGAATGCATACCCGGACGCAAAATCGCGAACCGTGTCTCCGATTTCGACGTCACCGAGAAAACTTGGGTCGACGAGCACGTCCCCGACAGCGAGGTCAAGCTCGGGCCCGATTGTGGAATCTTTCGGCAGTGTGAATAACGTGGCGTCCTGTTTTTTCGTCCCATGAACGAGCGTCATCGATTTGACGCCGAGCGGGGTGAGCGCATCGGGTGTCGGCAGTTCGATGAATGAGCGGGTCAATTGCCCGTCGGCATCATCGGCCAGTTGAAACGTCTCGATATCAAGTTCACGCAAGGTGGCCCCGTTATCATAAGCCAGGCCGTCCGCGAGTCCGGTGATCAATGTCGACAACAAGACGATGAGTAGCGTGATTACGAAGATGAGCGAAAATTTTCGTTTTTGCCGCCACATCTCTTTTAATCCTAAGTTCATAAAAAAAGCCTCCTTCATAGCGATGAAGGAAGCATAACCGACCAAGATGAACGGAATATGAACATGACTACAACGTGACGTAAAAGACGGTACCCGCCCCGAGCTGAGATTCGACCGTCAACGTGCCGCCGTGAAGGTGGACGATATCTCGGGCGATGGCGAGGCCGAGCCCGGTGCCTCGTCCGGATCGTGAGGCGTCGCCTTTATAGAAACGCTCGAACAGCCGTGCCTTCGTCGCTTCATCCATGCCGACACCAACGTCTTGAATCGAGACGGTCGGGCGTTCGCCTTGATACGCCTTGATGGTGATGAGGCCACCGTCTGCAGAAGCGTGAATCGCGTTCGTTAGCAAGTTGGACCACACTTGTGCCAGCAATAGCGGGTCACCGGTCACGATGAGCGTCGAATCGAGTTCTGTGGCGACAGCGATTCCTTTCTCGTCGAGTTGGAACGTGTGCCGCCGGATGACATCCTCGATGGACGCACGCACATCGACCGGTGTCGTTAACGACACGTTGGCCTCGTCGAGCCGGGCGAGGAGCAGTAATTGTCTCGTCAGCTCGGACAGGCGCGACGCCTCGTCACGAATGATGGCGGCATGCGCTTTCGCGTCACCGTCGGTCGTCGCGACGAGTTCCGAGGCGTAGCCTTTGATGGAAGTGAGCGGGGTCTGGAACTCATGGGAGACGCTCGAGACAAACCGTCTGCGCTCGCCTTCCGATTTTTCAAGCGAGTCGACCATATCGTTGAAGCGACGGGAGAGCGTGCCAATCTCATCGTTGCGCTCGAGTGGGAGGTCGCTCGGCCGACCCCCGGATGCGACCGAATCGGTCGCAGCGGTCAACGTCCGCAACGGGCGGACGAGTTGACTCGTCGACAAGGCAATCAAAATGAAGGCGAGCCCGGTCAATAAGGCGAAGAACAACCCGACGAATAAATGCAGCTCGCGGATTTGGGCACTCAGGTCGGGACGGATGAAGACGGCATCCTCACCATCGATGCTAAACCCATACGTATTGACGACCTCGTTGTCGAACAGTCCGAGCAAAAACAAGTGGAACGGATAGGTGTGCATTCCGTCGTAGGTTTCACCGGACCGGACGGAGGCGATGACGTCGGTGTCGAGCCGCTCATCCCGGAACGCTCCGCCATAGCGTTCAATCGTATCGTCCGGTCGTACGACGAACAACTGATAGCCGGTCTGAGCGAGCAGTGTATAAAATGTGGACGTCTCACCATCGGTATGGGTCTCGAAGTACGCTTTCGCGGCCTCAGCCGTCTGTTCGGTCTTGTCGCTATAGGACGGTTGCCACCACACGTAGTAGGCGACGTTGCTGACGAACAGGGCGATAGCGCCCGACAACAATAAAATCATAAACACGGTCAAAACGATTCGCGTGTATAGCGTCTTCATGGCGTCACCTCGAGCGTATACCCGACGCCTCGTACCGTCCGAATCATGTTGCCTTCGTCACGGAGGCGAGCCCGCAATCGCTTGATGTGGACGTCGATCGTCCGGTCGTCGCCTTCGAACTCGAGGCCCCACACTTGCTCAATCAATTCATCACGGGTGAACACACGACTTGGAAACGCAGCCAACTGATAGAGCAGCTCGAACTCTTTTTTCGGCAAGTGGATCGTCTCCTCATGAAGTTCGAGCCGATAATCACGCAAGTCGAGTTTGAGCGGTCCGGCAGTGACGACCGTGGCCGCATTCTTGGCGTAACGTTTCGCGATGGCTTGGAGCCGGAAGAGCAGTTCTTCTGGAATGAACGGTTTCGTCATGTAATCGTCGGCCCCGTGCTCGAAACCGCTCCGTTTCTCCTCCCATTCCCCGAGGGCGGTCAATAGGATGACCGGGATATCCGTCAATCGTTTCAGCCGGGAACAGAGCGTTCGCCCGTCTTGGCCCGGCAACAGGATGTCAATCACGGCAGCATCTGCAGGTCGCTCTAAAAACAGTCGCTCGGCGACGTTTCCGTCCATGGCCGTGGTGACGGTGTGACCGGCCCGCTGTAACGTCGTTTCAATCAGATGCAGGATGGCCAGGTCGTCTTCAACAATCAGTACGTGCATGACTCTCTTCCTTTCTCATGAAGGACATCGAAAACAGGTGACCCATGTCAGGTCACCTGGCCGTTATGTCGCTTTGGTCAGTTCTTTGTGTAGCGCCCGGAGCGCCCGCAGGAAGGCATCTTTGAAATACTTGTCTTCTTGGGCCTCGAGCGTCTCGAGCGCGGTCGTATCGCCCGCGCTCGCTTTGACGAGCAGGTTGACGACCGTTCCCCAGCGCTTGACGTGCTCGGGCTTCGGATGGTTCATCGCGACGGTCAACGTGAACCAATACGGTTGGTCCCGACGCTGCAACGTGGCAATCATCTGCTTGGCCGTCTGTGCCTCCGCCTCGGACGGTAGCGTGGCCGTGGCGAACCAGCCAAGCAGTCCGGCACTCATTGCCTCGAGTCGCGCCTTGGCTTCTGGCTCGATCGGCTCACGTCCGAATTCGGAGATGTTGACGAAGACGAGACGGTCCTTGCGGTCGAGGTGGGTGATCCATCCTTTGACCGTCTTGAGCTTATCTTTGTCTTTCGACTGGGCTTTGACCGTGTAACCGTTCAGTTTGCCGATGTAAATTCGGAACTGGCCACGGTCGAGTTGCTTATCGACTTTGAACTCGATGTCCTGACCGACCGTGAACGGTTGGTTCTGTTTGTTGAGCGTCTCGCCTTTTTTCAGTTCCGGACGTCGGACGATGTAGCGGAGCGCTTCTTGTTCGGTCTTGTCGTCGAGCGTCCACAGATTGTTCGGTGTGACATTTTTAAAGCGATGCCGGCGGACGAAGATGTATTGATCGAGCGCCTCGACGGCGTCGGTGACGGAATTTTTTCCACTCAAATAATCATCGGCGATATCTCTTAGCGTGATTGATTCGAGCCGGTCGATATGCCCGACGTATGGGACGTGTCCGACGACGAACAGGGCGGTGGCAATCAATTCACTCTCGCGAGGGGTCAGAGGACGTTTGGCCATGTTGCACTTCCTTTCTTGCATTCATATCATTTAGTATACCAAAAACAAATTTCGACATGTTGTATGAATCAACCAGATGGAAAATTTTACAGGTATACAGGATTTCGTGGATTGATTGCGAATACTTGAAATATGATAGAGCTATGCGGATGTTGAGATGAGGTGATGAGATGAAGCTATCGATAGAACCGGGGGATTATGTCGTGTTGATTGAAATCAACAAGGAAGTATTGAAATGTACGTCCCTCGATCAGGCCGACTATGTCGACCGAGACCGCTATGAACTGGTCGGCCGGATGAGTGAACGGCTCCCGGCCGAGGTGATCGTCCCTTCTATCATCGACTATATTCGGTTCGGTAGTGGATATATCGGCGACAATATCGTCTGGGACACAGAGACGGAATCGTTTTTCTGTCAACAGTTCGAGACGATTGATGGATCTCCGCTCGGTGAGGACCTCGACGGATTTACACCCGATCCGTATCGGACGGAACTGGCGCGTTATTATACGTATTTGACCATCGGAAAGATTGTCGACTATGAGATGGATGAGCCTGACGAACCGAGCTATTGGTGAGCGACGAAAAAATGTCACAATCTATTTTTCGAAAAAAAGGGAAATTGATTCCGTAATTTGAGATAATGGGGGCATCTTAGGAAGTTTGGAATGGAGCGGTAGGCGATGAAAAAAATGATGCTCGTGGCGGCGCTCGCGCTGCTCATGCCTGCGTCGGTGGACGCGGCGAAACCGGTTGTGTTGGAGAAACACGGTTACATCGTGGCCGAGCCGAGGGTCGGGAACCAATACTATATCAAGCAATCAGGCACCGATCTGGCGTGGAACACGACGCGCGGCGCTTCAGACATCGTGATCGCTTTAATCGATTCGTCGGCCGATCGGCGGCATAAAGAACTATACAAGGTCCCTCGTGTCGTCAATTCGATGAAAGGGCCTTACAGCGTCGATTATCATGGGACGCATACGGCCGGCATCATGTCTGGGCGTCACAACAAGTTCGGGATGGCCGGACTTGCTCCGAACGTACGCTATCATTTTTATAATGTCTTCTACGGTAAAAACTCGGAGTACACGGATTCTTGGACCGTCGCCAAAGCGGTCGACACGGCGGTGGCGAAAGGGGCGAACATCATCAACCTGTCGCTCGGCGGGCAAGATTACGATCAAGTCCTCGCCGATTCGATTCGCCGGGCCCGGGCCAAAGGGGTCATCATCGTCGCCTCGGCAGGAAACGACGGGGAGAAGACCGTCTCGTTCCCGGCCAATATGAAAGAAGTCATCGCGGTCGGGGCGATTGACGCGAACCGTCGCGTCGCCGGTTTCAGCAATATGGCCGCTCAAGTCAAAATCGTCGCACCCGGGGTGAACATTTTGTCGCTCGGCCTGAATAACGGCTTCGTCTATATGGACGGGACGTCGATGGCCGCGCCGATGGTGTCGTCGGGTCTCGCGCTCGTCAAATCGGTCAATCCGTTTTTGACACCGGCCGATGTGGACGCCTTGATTCAAAAGATGCCACGGGCGAGCGGCAAGATTTATACGGAGCTGAACACGAAGCGGCTCCTCGATGCGACACCGCGTCCCGTGACGCTCTCGGTGCCGTCGACGCTCAAGAGCCGTTACGTCAAAGAAGCGAAACTGACGGTCATGAAAAAACCGAATTTGAAAACGACGTATACGTTATATCAAGGTACCCGTAAAGTGAAGACGCTGTCGGCAGGGAATTCGATGTTCACGATGTATGCCGGCGGCGATTGGCTGCCGAGTGGCTCGTACAAACTCCAAGCCGTCGTCACGGATGGGAAACATAAACGTACGGCCAGTCGGTCCTTCAAATACGTGAATCCCGTCAAGCCGGCGGTTGCGGTCAAAGCGTCCGACGGAGGCACGTTCGAATTGGCGACGACGCGAAAAGGGGTCGTCACCGTACTCGATGCGAACAAAAAAATCGTCTATGAGGCGCTTCACGTACCGTGCAAGTTCCCGGTCCGGAGCGACACGGGAGCTGCGTACACGGTCGTCTTGAAACCGACCGACGTCTCTGAGAAAGTGGTGACGGTCAAGTATGCGCCGCAACCGGTCCAAGCCGAGACGGACAAATCGGCGGAATCGACATGAAAAACACCCGGAGCCAGCGCTTGGCTCCGGGTGTTGATTTATGCTTTCGTGATGGCTTCACCGCTCCAACGAATGTTCGCTTCTAAGACGTTGCCGTTGTCGTCGATATGTTCAAAACTCAGTTTCCCGTCGACAATAATCTCACAGAGACCGACACGGACATCCTCGCTCCATGCGCGACGTGTCTGAGTCGACGCGTCGAACGTCGGAATCGATTCAGGAAAACGTTCCTGTAAGTGGGCCAAGTTATGATGGTCGAAGTGATACGGACGTTTGGACAGTTCATTCGGTGCTTTAATGTCAAACGGCTCGAATCCTCGGACGAGTCGATTATTCCGGTAGAAGGCGAACACGCCGTTGTTCGGGTGGAGCGCTTTAATGTCATCGATTTCAATCACATAGGTCAGTCGTTGAATCCAACCGTTTTTTGCATCTTGACGCATCAAAATCCCTCCTTGTTCAATGGAACACGCCTTATTTTAGCGCTGACGCCGGTGAAAATCAAGTTCAGGTTCTCGGTTGTCATTTCACGGGTTATCCGCTACAATGGGTAAAGTGACTATGAGGTCTGGGCAATCGCGGGACGCAAGTCTTGAGGAAAGTCCATGCTCGCACAGCCTGTGATGGCTGTAGTGATCGTGCTACACGAAAAGATAAGTGTAGGCAACGCAAGTTGACGGCAGAAGAAGCACCTAAGTCCTCGGATATGGTGCAAGCTTCTTGAAAGTGCCACAGTGACGGAGTCTGATCGGAAACGTTCAGAGTGGAACGAGGTAAACCCCACGAGCGAGAAACCCAAACTATGGTAGGGGAACTTCCTGACTGGAACCGAACGGGACGGAAGGCGCCAATCGGCGCAGATAGATGATTGTCACTCCATCGTGCCAGGGAGACCGTTATGAGCACCGGAGTACAGAACATGGCTTACAGGGCAGCATAGTCTCTCATTTAACATTGACCAGGAGTTCAAGCAATCCTACTTGAGCTCCTTTTTACATGACCATTTTAGGAGTAACACTTATAGAAAGTAGGGATAGTATGGCAAAACGAAAACTGATTGCCACCGCAGCGATGGGCATCGAAGCACTCGTCGCCAAAGAAGTGCGCGACCTCGGCTACACGTGTGAGGTCGAGAACGGACGCGTCTATATCGACGCAGAAATGGAAGACATTCCGCGATTGAACCTATGGCTCCGGACGGCAGACCGCGTCAAGCTCGTCGTCGCCGAGTTCAAAGCGACGACGTTCACGGAACTGTTTGACGGTGTCGTCGAACTGCCTTGGACGGATCTCATGCCGTGGGACGCTCGATTCATCGTCGACGGCCGCTCGGTCAAGTCGAAGTTGTTCTCGATCCGCGACTGTCAGAAAATCACGGAGAAGGCGATCGTCGACGCGATGCAACGCGGATACGATAAGCCGGGCGAGTGGCTGCCGAAGACGGGCGCCTACTATCCGATTGAAGTCGCCTTGTTGAAAGATGTGGCGACGATCACAATCGACACGTCAGGTGACGCGCTTCACCGTCGTGGTTACCGTGAGCTCCACTCACAGGCACCGCTCAAAGAGACGATGGCTGCGGCAATGATTCAGCTAACGAACTGGAAGCCGGACATGCCGTTCTACGACGTTTTCACCGGCTCAGGGACGCTCGCCATCGAGGCGGCGCTCATCGGTCGTAACATCGCGCCTGGTCTCAACCGTGAGTTCTGTTCACAAGACTGGCCGTGCGTACCGAAGAAAGCCTGGTATGATGCAATCAATGAAGCGAACGAGAAAGCGGAATGGGACAAACCGCTCAAAATCTACGGCATCGACCTCGACCCACGCATGGTCAAGCTCGCCAAGGATAACGCCGAGCTCGCCGACGTCCGTGACGCGATCACGTTCGTCCACAGTGACGCGGCTGCCTTGAAGCCGAAAGAAGAGTACGGCGTCATCATCGGGAACCCGCCATATGGGGAACGGTTGCAGACCGAAGAAGAGATTATCGACCTGTACGAGCGGATCGGGCAACAATTCGCCAAATATCCGGGCTACAGCGTCTATATGTTGACGAGCTATGAGGATTTCGAGAAAGCCTACGGCCGTCCGGCGACGAAACGTCGCAAGCTGTACAACGGGAATATCGAGACGCAGTATTATCAATTCTTCGGTAAACGTCCGCCGAGACGTTCGGCCGAGCCGAATTCTGACACGAAATAAGTCGTCATTGCACACACATTGCACACTTTTTGTTTGTGATACTGAAGACAAGCGAAAACTGCTCCTAGGAGCAGTTTTTTTGCTTGCCGTGGTTTTTTTCGTCCTTGTAGCTGACGGAATGAATGTATGTGCAAGATAGTCGGACCAGTCCTCATAAATGGGCATGGCCCGTCCTAAGTCCGTCTGTTCAAGAATCGATTGCGCGTTCTTCTTGTCTTTCTAATACGCGACGACGAGACGTTCGAATAGCCTCCCTGGAGTCGGACGGTAGTGAAGGGCCATACAAGTTTTTAAACATTGCGTAATCGCATCCTGTAACACATTACATCACTCACTTTCCTATACATCGCTCTACCGTTCAACATTCAAGCTATTATAACTTACATTTCCATATATAAGGATTATACTCATAATATGGCTAAGATAGGGAGATGAAGAATGGATGATAAGAGGTATATATGAGGCACACTTGCCGGTAAGTGATTTGACGGTGTCGATTCCGTTTTATGAAAAACTCGGAATGAAGCTGGCCTTCCAAAACGAGTCCTTGGCGTTTCTATGGATCATCGAAGGAGAGAGTTGGCTCGGTTTGTGGGAGAGCGATCGCGTCGAGGTGCCGTACCATTCATCGATTCGTCATGTGGCGTTTCGAATCGACCCCGAAAGCCTTGAAAACGGTGAAGAAGTGGCTCGATGAACGGGATATCGAAGTACGGACCGCATTCAAGATGACGCCTGCAGAACAGCCGTTAGTCCTGCCGAACTTCCCGCACGCACATGCCGCTATCTATTTCGACGATCCGGACGGGAATTCGCTCGAACTGATCACGTTTCTTGAGACGGACCCGACCGCTGCGTTTCAAATGATGTCTTTCGCTAACTGGTCAGAAGAGAAGCGGATGCAAGGGTCACAACATACTGAATGAGACAAGGCAGGGGGTAGGGCGATGTATCGGTATACGTTATGTCTATTGAAATCAGAAAATGAAGTCTTACTGTTGAATCGTGAGAAGTCGCTAGCGATGGGACTATGGAACGGCGTAGGTGGGAAAATCGAGTCGGGCGAGACGGTGGAAGCGTCGGTCTGTCGAGAAGTATTCGAAGAGACCGGATATAAGATTGAGCATCCTCTGTATAAAGGGGAGGTCATCCTGCACGGAGAACAGCAGGTCGGGATGCATCTGTTCGTCGTGGAAGTCACGAAACATGAAGCCGCTGACAAGGTACAGAGGACACGTGAAGGGATTTTGGAATGGAAGCGAATCGACTGGGTGCTTCATCCTGACAATATGGGAATCATCAGCAACTTGAAGCAGTATTTACAGCCGATGCTAGACCATCCTATGCCTCGGCGCCATACGTTCCGTTATGACGGGCATGAGTTGTTGACGTACACGCACGACCAACTGGATGAAGCTTCAAGCATTGTACATAAAACGAGATGATTGGCCCCATCGGCCAACCATCTCGTTTTTGATTCAGATATTGGATCACTCGCCAACCATCCCGTCGCCATCGTTATCGCGCATGTGCGGATAGAGCCAATGGTCGCTCGTGATCGGCATGGTGAAGCCGGCGTCCTTTGCCTCTTGAATCGTCACTTGGCCGTTGCCGTTCGTATCGACGCGCGTGACGTCACCGCTTGCTTCGGTGGCCGATGGTGCGCTCTCCGTCAATCCAAGTTCTTCATTCACCTCATCCGGGTTGACGTTGTCGAACGAGTCGGTAACGACATTTCCTTTGACAGTGTATGTGTACTCATAGTGTGAAGGGATATGAGTATTCGTATCCGGATATGTGATGAGCGCCTCGAAGTCGGTCGCGCCGCCTGCGCTCCGGATCACGCTCTCCATATACGCCTGGTCGCCGTGGCGATTGAGCGTGCTGTTTTGGGGCGTGATGTTGAAGGCGTTCGAGACGCCGCCGAGCGAATCGGCGATGACGTGCCCTTCGTCGAGGTCGCGGTGTTCGACCCCAGACACTTTCGCCTCGTCAGCGTAGTATCGCCCATCCGACGTCACGTCTTCTCGGTCGTCATCCTGCAGCACAATCTCGTCCGCAATCACTTTCACGAGTTGACCGTGCTCGTTCGTGAACGCCCAATATTCGCGGTCGCCGTATCCGATATCGACGACGACATTACTCTCGCGTTCACCTGACAAATCTCCACCCTCGACTTCGATCATGTCATAACCGGTGAAGCGGTCCTCTGTCTGCGGTTCGGGTGGCGCCGTCGTCTCGACGGCGGACTGTTCTGGGGTGTCCGTCACCGTGGTGGTCCCGGCTTCTTCGCTCGTACAACCTGCCAATAGCAGAATCGAGAGCGGGAATGCTAAATAAGTAATGTTTAATTTCATTTCAAGTCTCCTATGTGTGAGGCATACTTGTTCATTCTAGGAATCTTCGACACGATTGACAAGCAATCGGATTGGGACGTGTTTCGGTCGTGCTTGTCATAAACGAGCCAGAAATTGTCACGATTCGATGACGCGCTTCCGTTGGGACTAGTGGTACAATGGATGGGAACGGTCCGGCGGTCGAGCGGGTTATGGCGTTTCAATCGTTTCGTTTCAGGCTATACATACGTATACATCGCTTGAGAGGAGACGTATCATGCAGACATATACCATCGAATATGCGTTCCAGGACAAAGAGCAGACGACGCGGACGTGTGAGGTCGTTCTCGACCGGACGCCCGATTTACATGATAACGAGCAATTGGCCGACTTGTATCAAATCGTGTCAGATGCGATTCGTAAACCGATCACCAGTTTTGAAATTGTAGCGGTCCATTAAACGAACCTTTGACCCCGGGCACACGCCTTGGGGTTTTGTTCAGTGTTAGGAAGAGGAGAGATGTACACATGAAGATTGTCGTTGTTGGGTTAGGGGACGTCGCGAAGAAGGCGTATTTGCCGGTCTATGCCGGTTTAGAAGGGGTCGACGTTTATCTCGTCTCGAGAGACGCGGCGAAAGCGGGTCAACTCGTCGAGAAGTATCGTTTTGCCGGTCAGTATGCATCACTCGAAGACGTCCCGTTCGAGATGATGGACGGTGCGTTGATTCACTCGACGACATCCGTTCATGCCGACCAGGTCGGTTACGTGCTCGCGCAAGGTGTGCCCGTCTTCATCGATAAGCCGGTCACGTTCATGCTCGAGGACACGGAGCGGCTCGTACGCCTCGCTGCCGAGCAGGGCGTCGAGCTCATCACTGGGTTCAACCGCCGTTTCGCGACGGCGACGGCTGCCTTAAAAGAAGTGTCCGACCCGAATCTGATTTTGATTCAAAAGAATCGGACGTATCAACCGGCGACGCTGCGTGAGTTCATCATCGAAGACTTCGTCCACGTCGTCGATACGCTCCGCTATTTGACAGGGCTCGCCCCTGTCGAGAATTTGGCCGTGCGGACGCGCCATGAGGCCGGGACGTTGAAACAGCTCCAGATTCAATTCACGGCCGGAGGGGTCGAAGCGATCGGCATCATGAACCGGGACAACGGCTGTACGGAAGAAGTGATGGAAGTGATGTCGCCTCGTCTGAAGCGGGTGTCGCGCGACGTTGAGCGTGTGTATGATTTCACCCGTGACGGCATGCTCGAGCGGGCACTGAATCCGTGGGAGTCGAATTTGACGCGTCGCGGCTTCACGACCATGCTCGACGAGTTCCTGAAGCTCCTCGCAGGTGAACCGAATGACTCGGTGCGGGCAGAGGACAGTTTGACGACGCACGCGCTCTGTGAGCGCATACTAGAAGAGGCTTCGCGTTGACCGTGTCGTTTCTGTGGCCCATCGAGCGGGTATTAACTCCGTAAAAGGAGGGGATGCGCATGGATATTCGTGAGCTCGTCATGCAGGTGAACGACCTGTTATGGACGTACGTACTCATTTTCGTTTTGATTGCCGGAGGGTTGTATTTCACCATCCGGATGGGATTCGTCCAGTTCCGCATGTTGCCGGAGATGTTCAAGTTGCTGTTCGTCAAAGGAATCAAACACGAGAAAGGGCAAGTTTCATCGTTCCAGGCGTTCGCCATCGGAACGGCCGCACGGGTTGGGACAGGGAATATCGCTGGCGTCTCGACGGCCATCGCACTCGGTGGACCGGGCGCCGTTTTCTGGATGTGGCTCATCGCCTTGATCGGTTCGGCTTCTGCCTTCGTCGAGAGCACGCTCGCCCAAGTGTATAAAGTGCACGACGGGAAGGCGTGGCGCGGTGGACCCGCCTACTATATCGAGCGGGCACTCGGTCAACGGTGGCTCGGCATCGTGTTTGCGATTTTAATCACGTTCGCGTTTGGCTTCGCGTTCAACTCGGTACAGGCCAATACGATTGCTTTATCAATCAATAACGTCTTCGAAGTCGATACGCTCTGGGTCGGCATCGTCTTGGCTCTCGTGACGGCCGTCGTCATCTTCGGCGGGATTCGCTCGATTTCAACGTTGTCGGGGATTATCGTCCCGATTATGGCCGGCGGCTATATCCTGCTCGCCCTCTGGGTCGTGTTCACAAACCTAGAGGCCATCCCGGCCGTAATTTCGGCCATCTTCTCAGAAGGGATTCTCGGCTTCCGACAACTGCTCGGCGGTGCAGTCGGTGCGGCCGTCCTGCAAGGGATTCGCCGCGGCTTGTTCTCGAACGAGGCGGGGATGGGGTCGGCACCGAATGCGGCCGCGACCGCGGAGGTCAGCCACCCGGTCAAACAAGGCTTGATTCAATCGCTCAGCGTCTTCGTCGATACGCTCTTTATCTGTACGGCGACGGCGATGATTGTCCTCATCTCGGGAGTTCCGGGTTCAGAGGACTTCCAAGGCATCGAGTTGGCGCAAGAGGCGCTCTTGACAGAGATTGGGCCGCTCGCGACGACACTCATGACGATTGCCATCCTATTGTTCGCGTTCAGTTCGATTTTGGCGAATTACTATTATGGGGAAACGAACATCGAGTTCATCTCCGAACGAAAAGTGTATCTGGTCATCTACCGGATTGCGGTCGTCGGGATGGTCTTGTTCGGCTCGGTTCGATCGGCGGGGTTGGTCTGGTCGATCGCCGATATCTTTATGGGCTTGATGGCGCTCGTCAATATGTATGCCATCTTCCGACTCAGTAAGGTCGCCAAAGCTTTGCTCGACGATTATGTGGCGCAGAAGCGAGCCGGACGTGATCCGGTGTTCAATCGTGATGATGTGGATTTACCTGGTAAAGAACATGTCGAGGCGTGGGAAGAGAAACGAGAGAACATCAGTTAAGATCGGGGCAAGAATCGGACGCGTCGCGCCATTCTTGCCTTTCCTTTATCAAATTTCTTATTTCAAATACCGCATTTATTTAATAAATTATAGAAAAGAGTGCACGAAATGATACAACCATTCCTTCATACATTCAAACGATTTTTTGCCGAACGATTTTTCGACCAAGCCGCCATGTTGGCCTATTATTTCATCCTGTCGACGTTCCCGTTCTTACTGTTCGTACTCGGGATTGTCGGGTGGCTGCCGTTCTCGAGCGGAGACGTGATTTCCGCACTCGCCCTGGTCATGCCTGAAGCCAGCTATCGATTGCTGGAAGGGAACATCGAGGCGATTTTTGATGATTCACGGTTGCGGATTGCCTCACTCAGCATCTTGCCGGCGCTCTGGATCTCATCGATGGCGGTCCAATCGCTCGTCCGGTCGCTCAATGACGCCTATCGCCTGATTCGGAACAAGGCGTTCTGGCGGGGCGTGTTGCAAGACATCGCCGTGACGCTCGCACTCATGTTCGTTTTGCCGTTCTCGTTGCTCATTCCGGTCATCGAGACCGCGCTCCGGGAGTTGGCGACACATATCATCTTTATCGACGACATCGTCGAAAGATATGCTCAAATCTGGTTCTATTTCCGTTGGGTCGTCGGCACGCTCGTCCTGTTCAGCGTCTTCTTGCTCGTCTATAAGTGGTTGCCGAGCCATCGCGGAACATTCCGTGACAGTTGGGCCGGGGCGGCGTTTGCTACCATCGGCATCTTGACAGTTTCGAACGTGTTCAGCTACTATTCACAGTATGCAAACTATGAACAGTTTTACGGTCAACTCGGTGCTTTCATCATCTTGCTGATCTGGTTCTATTTGGCGGCCTCGGTCATCCTTCTCGGGGGGCTGTTGAACGCCACGCTTATCGAACGAAAAGAAATATCCGGTTGACGTGTAAATGCTTGTTATCATTCTTTGATTCAGGGAATGATACGGTTAAGGTCACATCTTTTAATCGGAGGTGGGAAACATGGATATGCAACGGCTCGTACACAATCGTCGTTTCATCGATCAAACATTGTTTTACCTCGCCTTACAATTATGGAAGTGGGTTATGTTACTACCGGTCTTGTTCTATCTAGACGTTTCGATGAGCAGTGCCCCGTTTTCCCAGTATGTGGCGGTCAGTCTGTTGCTGTATGTGGCGTTTCGTGTCATGCAGTACGTGATTGCCAGCCGGGCTTCGTTGATGGAGTTACTCGAATTCGGCTATGCGGTGCTATCGCTCGTCCTCGTTTTCTCCTTACTGCTTGAACTCTCAGCATCGCCAGGAGCCATTGCCTTTGTGCTCGGTGTGTTCTTGGTCCATCCATCGCTCGCCTTGCACCATTACCGTGACTTCACAGAACGGAAGTGGTTGAACAAGCAGTTCCAATTGTTCAGTCCGATGCTTCGAAAAGGTGAGATTCCGGTTCACGTGCTCGTGTTGACAGAGGATGAGATTATCATCACGGCAGAGAGTGGAAAAGAGTACACGTATCGGCATATCTACTGGGGCGGATTCTATATCGAAAATGTCTCATGAAGGTGGTCTAATCATTGAATAGTGTGATTGTGATGGTATTTTGGGTAGTAACATTTATTGTGTTCTTCAAAGGGGCGTTCGATATGTGGCGAGAATGGCGTGCCACGAGACAGCGCTCGGTTCTATATTTCTTTATCGTCTTGTTGCTCACTTGGTTCTGGTTCAACCCTTACCAGCTGACGGCGCTCCATCCGTTCGTCTTGATGGCGTATTATTGGAACCGGAACCGTCGGATGCGCAACGCGATGCTCGTGCTCGTCCTCGTGCCATTCTTCATTCAACTTTGGTTCATGGCGAGAGCGATGTAATTTATTCAGACCACAGACAAGATGTCTGTGGTTTTTTCTTTAATCCTTTGTCACGGCCATTTATAAAACAAGCCGCGTTAGAGTAAGGATACGCGACCGTGCGCAACAAAAAACGCGAGCCGTTCGGCCCGCGTTTTTGATTGATGTTATTCTTTTTTCGCAACGGCGAGTTCAGCTTCCATTTCACTGAATTCACGGTTGATCCGTTTCTGCTCACGTTGGCTCGTAAACGTGCTGACGAGCACGATAGCAAGCATACTGAGGAAGAAGCCTGGTACCATCTCATAGATGACGGCCGAGAGTCCAGTCACGATCCAAAGGATGACCGTGATGGCACCGACGAGGATACCGGCAAGTGCACCTTGGCGCGTCATCTTGTTCCAGTAAAGCGACAAGAGAATCGCTGGACCGAACGCTGAACCGAATCCGGCCCACGCATAACCGACGAGCGTCAAAATCGTGTTCGACGGGCTGAGCGACATGAGTGTCGCGACAAGTCCGACCGTTAGGACACCGATTCGACCGGCGAGGACCATTGTTTTCTCACTGGCATCTTTATTGAAGAACTTACGATAGAAGTCTTCTGTCAATGCCGACGATGTCACGAGAAGCTGTGAAGAAACTGTCGACATGACCGCTGCCAAAATCGCAGCAAGCAAGAATCCAGTGATGAACGGGTGGAACAACACTTCTGAGAAGCGGATGAACACTGTCTCCGGGTCAGCGAGAGGATTCCCTTGACCACGGAAATAGGCGATTCCGACAAGTCCCGTCATGACAGCACCGATGATTGAGACTGTCATCCAGCCCATACCGATGCGACGTGCCGTTTTCAATGATTTCACATCACGAATCGCCATAAAGCGGACGATGATGTGTGGCTGACCGAAGTACCCAAGTCCCCAAGCGAGGAGACCGATAATTCCGAGCGTCGACGTTCCTTCAAACAGGTCGAACAATTCGGTATTGATTGTGGTAGCCGTATCGACGGCGTTTGATACACCACCGACGTCCGTCAAGGCGACGACTGGGACAAGGACGAGAGCGAGGAACATGATGACACCTTGCGCAAAGTCCGTCCAACTGACGGCTGTGAAACCGCCGAACAGTGTATATAGTGCGACGACGCTAATCGTCACGATGACACCTATCTGATAGTCGAGCCCGAATGAGCTTTCAAACAACTTCCCGCCAGAGACAAGTCCGGCTGACGTATAGAACGTGAAGAAGATGATGATGACGGATGCAGACAGGATCCGTAGCCAGTTCGAGTGATCTCGGAACCGATTCTCTAAAAAGTCAGGAATCGTGATCGAGTCATTTGCCATCTCTGTGAAGACACGTAGACGGGGAGCGACTAACAAGTAGTTCAAGTAAGCTCCGATGACCAATCCAACGGCTAACCAAATCGCTGATAATCCCGTGGCATACATTGCACCCGGAAGTCCCATTAACATCCAACCACTCATATCCGAAGCTCCGGCTGACATGGCGGTAACACCTGGCCCCATCTTGCGGCCACCTAACATATAATCTGATGAATCGGTCGTCCGTTTATAAGCGACGTATCCGATGAGGAGCATCATCACGAGGTAAAGCGCGATGGATACCCATTCTTGCCATAACATTTGATTACCTCCTGTTTGCTTTCAATTGTGTCGATTCAATCAATCACGGTTCAATCATGTGTGTGTCTCACACAAATGAGTCAAACTTGAATGACTAGGCGAACTTGTGACTAACCATAACGGACCACGGAAATCATTGCAAACTGTCATCTTTTCATAAAAACGGCTCTAAAGCGCATAGTATCAACGGGTGAGCGCAACATTTTTCATGATTAAAGTTTAAATGTTCTGACAATTAGTTATGCGTGTGACACTTCTGTGTCATCTGTTTGTCATATAATTCGTCATATTTTATGTCTTTAAACGCAAACGACGGCTTCTCCCTTTACAGAGAGAAACCGTCGTTTGATTGCTTAAATCACTCGGTGGTGAGATTGAACGCGATTTTTTCGACAGAACGCATCGTCGGGAACGTCTGCCCGGATTTGGCTTGCATCGTCACCAAGGCATATTGTTTCCCATCCCGCTCCATCAAGAACACCATCGTATAGCCCGATTCGTCGGTATAGCCGGTCTTGGTCGCTGTGACGAGTTTCGAGTAATGGATACTCCGTTCATTGACGGCAGATCCGAGATGATACCACCAGCGTCGCTTTTGATTTCCAGCAGCGTCTTTAAACTTTGCCTCATATTCATACGTCCCGGCAATCTCGACGAGTTCAGGATAAGTGCCGAACGCATACGTGATGCGAGCCATGTCGAGCGCGGTCGTATAATGATTCGGGTCGGAGTAGCCATGGGCATTCCGGAACTGGGTCCCGGTCAGTCCGAGCACTTGGGCGCGCGCGTTCATCAGTTCAACGAACTCATTCGTCGAGCCGCTCACGTATTCGGCTAGACTATTGGCCGCGTCATTTCCTGATTCGAGCAATGTCGCGTACAAGGCCTGGCGAACGGTCAAGCGGTCACCGACCGCGAGGTGGACGATATGGCTGTCCCATGGGATATCTAAAGTAGATTTTTTGACGATGACCACGTTTTGATCGAGTTCTTTCTCGGCGACGGCCTTCTCATAAGCGAGAAGTGCGGTCATCAGTTTGGTCGTACTGGCCGGGAAGACGCGGTCCGCACCATTCTTGTCAATCAGCACCTGGCCATCTGTTAAATTGACGAAAGCCATCGATCCGACGAGAAGTTCGGCCGTGTCGGGCGACACGAGCGGTTGCGTCGTCCATGGTTTGATTGGAATCTCGGGGAACGACGGTCCTTGTTTGACCGGTACGGCGGCCGCGGCCGGCGCAACAGGTTTCGGTTCTACTTCTTGTTTAAAGCCGATCAATGCAGGGATGATGGCAAGTAATCCAATCATGGCGAGGCCGACAAAGAGTCGCCTCATGATAAACGTGTTTCTTCGATGTCTGCGGTTTCGTTTCACTAGATAATCGCTCCTTCATTGTTTACTTTTCTACCATAATGGATGAGGCCTCCTGAAATCGTCTTCAAAATCAAGAATCAGGTCAATAATTGAGGCGTATGAAATGAATCGGAAGGGGTATACACAGTAACAGACACTTATCTTATTAGAGGAGGTACGTTTATGCATCGTCATCCGTTCACCAATTCACTCTGGCGTCAGCACAATGCGGCAACACCTTATCCGCGACTTGAGAGCTCTGTTTCGTGTGATATCGTCGTCATCGGGGCAGGAATCGCCGGGCTCGTCACGGCATATGAGTTGCAACAGCGCGGCAAGCAAGTCGTCTTGCTCGAAGCGGCTGAGATCGGCCGGGGGACGACCGGCCACACGACCGCGAAATGTTCTGTTCAGCATGGGACCGTCTATTCCAAATTGATTCGGACGTTCAATCAAGAGACGGCGCGCCTCTATTACGAGTTCAACGAACAGGGACTCGCCTATTTACGGCAACAGGTCGAGGCCGGGTTCGACATCGATTTCGAGACAAAAGATTCATACTTATATTCAATCGATGGGTCGAGTCAACTCGTCGCCGAGCGTGAGGCGTATTCACAACTTGAGCTGCCCGGGGGAGACGCGACCGAGGAAGTGAAGGCGGTCCTCCCGTTCGAGGTCAAACAAGCGATCGTCATTCGCGACCAGGCCCAGATGCATCCGGTCAAATACTTACACGAGCTCGCCAACCGCTTCGTCGCGGCTGGCGGGAGACTCCACGAGAAGACACGGGCGAGCGAAATCAGTTCGGGACCGCGCCCGATCGTCACGACGTCGACAGGGCGACGGGTCCAGGCGAATCAGGTCGTGGTCGCCACCCATTACCCGTTCAACGACATCCGGGGGCTGTACTTCTCGAAGTTTGAGGTCGAGCGTTCCTATATCGTCGCTTGTGAGACGGAACAGAGCGTCCCGGACGGTATGTATTTGAGTGTCGATCAACCGAGCCGGTCGTTCCGTACGTTCAAGGAGGGCGAAAAGACGTATATGCTCGTCGGAGGCGAAGGGCACTTGAGTGGACACGTCACCGAGACCCGCTCACGCTATGACCGCTTGGACCGTTTCGCCCATGATTCGTTCGGGGCCAAGAAAGCAAGTTTCCGCTGGTCATCCCAGGATCTGATCACGTTGGACCACCTCCCGTACATCGGGCAAATGTTCAGCCGTGAGCCGGACGTGTTCGTCGCCACCGGGTTCGCCAAGTGGGGGATGACGAACGGGATTGCCGGCGGACTGTTGCTGGCCGATCGACTGACCGGGCGCCCGAATCGGTTCAACGACTTATTGGACCCACAACGCTCGAAATTGAAACCGGCCGACGTCGGGCAATTCTTAAAGACGAACCTCGACACGGCCGTTCAATTCGTCAAAGGGTCACTGGAAAGACCGGGTACACTCGACGACCTGCAACTTGATGAAGGCGGGATCGTCCAGGTCGACGGCAAGAAGGTCGGCGCGTACCGTGACCTCGACAACGAATGCCATCTCGTCTCGACACGATGCACCCATATGGGATGTACCGTCAAATGGAACGATGCGGAACGCTCATGGGATTGTCCGTGCCACGGTTCACGGTTCGACACGAAAGGAAACGTGTTGGAAGGACCGGCGACACAACCGCTCGCCTATGATCGGAAAATCGATGTGCCGAAACAATAGGCAACGCGGGTCGTCTATATTAAAGTAAAGAAGTAACGATATAACTGTCATAGGGGTGGAATCAGAATGGAACTAACAAAGCAGTGGCGTGACCATTTCAAACAATTGCGTGCCTTCGACGAGGCGATTTCTTTACTGTATTGGGACATGCGTACCCAGATGCCGGAACAGTCGGCACCGCTACGGGCCGAGACGATTGGTTATCTGTCGACCGAGGCGTTCAAACGCCAGACGAGCGAATCGTTCAAGGCGCTGTTGGCCGAGATGACCGAGACGGAGGACTTGACACCGATCGAGTTGCGTTCGGTCGCGGTCGCCAAAACCCAATATGAACGGAATGCCAAAATTCCGTCCTCAGAATATCAGGCGTATGTGACGCTCGTCTCTGAGGCTGAGACGGCGTGGGAGAAAGCGAAGGATCAGAATGACTGGCACATGTTCGCTCCATATCTTGAGAAAATCATCGGATTTCAGCGGAAGTTCGCCGACTATTTCGGCTACGAATCGCATCCGTATGACGCCCTCCTTTACGATTATGAGCCAGGGATGACCGTCGACCAGCTCGATGAATTGTTCCGGACGCTTCGCGACGAGCTCGTCCCGCTGATCCGTCAGCTGCCTGAACCGGTCCAAGGGCTCGACTGGTCGATGGACAAGGCCGTTCAGCAACGACTGTGTGAGGACTGGATGCGTGTCGTCGACTATGATTTGACGCGCGGCCGTCTCGATGCCACGGTGCATCCGTTCGAGATCACGATCAACCGTCGCGATGTGCGCATCACGACGAAATATGATGAGACCGATTTCCGTAACGCCTTGTTCGGTACGATGCACGAGGCCGGGCACGCGACGTACGAACAGCAAATCGACTCGGAACTCGACGAACTCGGTCTCGGGGGCGGTGCCTCGATGGGCATCCATGAGTCACAGTCCCTCTTCTTTGAAAACTTTGTCGGACGAAGCGAGGCGTTTTTGAAAAGCGTCTATCCGCGCCTTCAATCCGAGCATCCACAGTTGCAGAACATAGATTTTGATACGTTCTATGCCGGCGTGAACGAGGCGAAACCGTCGCTCATCCGGATTGAGGCGGACGAACTGACGTATTGCCTGCATATCATCATCCGCTATGAGCTTGAAAAGCAACTCATCCAAGGCGATTTGTCGGTCGAGGATTTGCCAGCGGCATGGAACGCGCTCTATAAGGAATATCTAGGTGTCGATGTGCCGAGTGATGCGAAAGGCGTCCTACAAGACGTTCACTGGGCCGGCGGGTCGTTCGGCTACTTCCCGAGTTACGCCCTCGGTTTGATTTACGCCGCTCAATTGACGGAATCACTCAAGAATGAGCATCCTGACTTCGAGTCGCTCGTCAGCACGGGCACGTTCGGTCCAATCAAACAATGGCTTGAGGACAATGTCCACCGCCATGGTAAAGCGCTGACACCGAACGAACTCATCAAGCAAGTGACCGGAGAGGACATCTCGGTCCGCCCGCTCATCCGCTATTTGACGAACAAATACAAAACGAACTGAGGCGAAAACGAATGAAACTTTTCGCGCACCGAGGGGTGATGGCCCATCATCCGGAGAATACGATGACGGCGTTCCGGGCCGCACTCGAAGCACAAAGCGATGGGATTGAGGCGGACGTGCACATGACAAAGGACGGAAAGCTCGTCCTTATCCACGATGAGACGATCAATCGGACGACAGATGGGCGTGGACGTGTCGCCGATATGACTTTATCGGAGCTGCGAGGCTATAATGCCGGTGTCACGTTCGCTATCCAAGAACAGATTCCGACGTTAGACGAACTGATCGATCTGTGCCGAGGGACATCGATGGTCCTCAATCTCGAGGTCAAGACGGATATCGAGCGGTATCCTGGTATTGAACAACTCTTGATTGACACGATTCGAAACCAGCGTCTTCCAGTTGGACAAGTCATGTTCTCTTCTTTTAACCATTCGACGCTCCAGCGTTTGAACCAATTGGCGCCAGAAATTGAGTGTGCCGTATTGTTGGCACAACCGCTCTATGACCTCGTCGCATATTGCAAGAAAGTCGGCGCGACCGCCGTTCATCCGAATGTCCTGACGATGACCGATGAAGAGATTCTTCATCTTCAGGACGAAGGTCTCTCCGTACGTCCCTATACCGTGAAAACAGTCCACGACCTAGAGCGGTTCAGTCAACTCGGCGTCGATGCGGTGTTCGTAAATGACATCGACTGGGCAAAAGCACATTCAACCCCGTAACGTTACGCGTTACGGGGTTTTTAAACAATAGGGAAGGGGAAGTCTGGTTAATGTAAAGAAAGCGGTTTCTTTCAAATGTGCTGAGCGGCATATTGAGAGCATACCGTCACCTTTACGCCGTTGCTCCGTTGTCTTAAATTTAAGATGTCACCAGCTACATAGCAATCAGATGTAGCACACATTGCAGCACCGCATCAAACTTGTTGTATACAGTCAATCGGTCAACCCAAGCAGAAAAAGGAGGAAATTTCACATGAAGAAATTGATGTCTTTACTTGGTACACTCGCCTTGGCGTTCGCACTCATCGTGCCGGTCAGTGCAGATGGACACGAGAACGCGATGGTACGTGTACTCCACGCTTCACCTGACGCACCTGCAGTAGATGTGTACGTCAACGGTGAAGTCGCGGTCGAAGGCGCAGAGTTCAAAGCGCTCACAGACTACTTGACTCTCCCGGCTGGAGATTACAACGTGGAAATCAAGCCAGCTGGTGATGCAGAGACGGTCGTCGTTGCGGCAGACCTCTCAATCGAAGCAGGAAAATTCTACACAGCGGCAGCAATTGGTCAACTTGAAAACATCGAGATCGCAGCAATGGAAGACGATGCGAACTTCGAAGATGGAAAATCGAAAGTCCGCGTCGCTCACTTCGCACCTGACGCACCGGCAGTCGATGTCGCTCCTAAAGGCGGCGACCCACTCTTCTCGAACCTCGAGTTCAAAGCAGTAAGTGACTACGGTACACTCGACGCTGGCACGTATGACCTTGAAGTCCGTCCGGCCGGCGCGACTGACGTCGTGAAGGCACTTGACGGTGTCGCTCTCGAAGGCGGTAAAAACTACACGGCATTCGCCATCGGACTCCTTGAAGGCGAACCAGCGTTTGAAGTCCTTCTCGCAGCAGACGGTGGGGAAATGGCTGGAGCACCTGACACAGGTCAAGGTGGTCTCGCTCAGACAGCATCGATGAACTGGTTGCTCGCAGCAGCGGTTCTTGGTGCAGCAGCAGCTGGCTTCTACGTCTTTCGTCGTCAGAAGCAAGGCGCTTAAACTACTCTTCATCGGAACGTTATCGTTCCTTATGATTGCACCGGGCGCAGACGCACCGGATGCGGACGCGAAATTGACGACGGTCGGCTTCGCCGAACCGCTCGTCCTAGCAGCGACCGAGATTGATCGACAGTCATTCCGTACCGACACATTTATCCCAAAACGACTGAAGATTCCGTCAATTGATGTCAACGCGGTCATCCAACCGGTCGGGAAAGACCGACTCGACCGGATGGATACCCCGACGGAGACGGATGAGGTCGGCTGGTATCGGTACGGGGCGAAAGCAGGGGCGACCGGAAACGTGGTCCTATCTGGTCATCTCGATGACCTCAGTGGTCCGGCCATCTTCGCGAACCTTGGCGACTTACGCCTCGGAGAATCGGTGACGCTCCAGCGTGGCAAAAAGGCAATCGCGTATGAAGTCGTTTCCGTCGAACGGTATCGGCTCGAAGACGTCCCGCTCGCCTCGATCTTTGCGGCGACCCAGGCGGAACGGCTCCAGCTGATCACTTGTGCGGGTCCTTATGACCCAGAGTACGGATACCGGGACCGAATCGTCGTCACGGCGATCGCCAAGTCTTAAATCAAGAATGAACCCGAGTTGTGGTCCAACCACACTCGGGTTTTTTATTGTAGCGTGGCGAAACAAAAAACGACCAGGCCGCGATAATCGGCCCAGTCGTTCTTATGCGTCCATTCGGTCAAGCAGTCTTGACAGAAGAATCAATTCGTCATCTGAGAAATCGGTGAACACGTCCATCAAATACTCGATTTTCATGTCTTCCAGTGTCTCGAACAAGGCACGGCCTTCTTCAGTCGCTTGCAATTCGACGACACGACGATCACGTTCGCTGCGTTCACGGGAGATCAACCCTTTTTTCGTGAGTTCATCCGCGAGAGCGGTAATCATCGAAGCCGAGAATTGGAACTCGTTCGATAGAGCCGAGGCGATTTGAGGACTGTTTTGACAAAGCGAGCGGAGAATGAAAAATTCGTTTCGCGTCAAGTATTGTGAGAACATCGACCGGAGGTTCTTTTTCACTCCGCGATAGTTCATGCGAATCCCTCGCTCAGCATCGGCGACGAGCTGACGGCGGGATGCTGTTTGTACAGGTGTTGTCATCCTCAAGAGTACCTCCTACATAAAATATCATTATTTGCATATATTTCAGAACATAAAAACATTCTACAACAAAAACATGAAGTCTGTAAAGTTATGATGGCTCTTCGCGAGTACGAAGTTCTTGGATGACCTCGTCGTAATGTTTCAAATCCGGATAGAAGCGTCGGAAGAAGAACTCGATTTGCTGGTCATCCCCTTCTGCGAGCAATTTCGCGAGGACGGCATAGACGACACCCATTCCTTGACGGGGCAGGAGAGACGATGGCAACAGCGTCGCACATTGAATAGCCCGATTGAAGTAGAGGTCGAGCGTGTCGCTCAAGTCCTGGAACGTGCGAATCTCCGCGTAATGGAACATACGCGTCAGTTCGATGATCGTCGACAAGTCGGTGTCGAGTAGCCAATCGCTCTGGAAGATGGCGTTGTCAAGCTTCTCGACGGTGACGTCATTGGCGATATAGTAATTCAAATTATCTCGCGTGATGCTCACCTTATCGGGCGATTCGACGATCCGTTCGACGGTCTCTTGTTCGAACGTCCGCAACTGTTTGCGGATATTGACGAACTCGGAGTCGGCAATCTCGAGGAGCCCCGCGACACGGCTGAAGCTGCGCTTGATTTCCGGTGGCACGGCGTTCGGGTTCTTATAACCGAGGTCATGCTCGATCTCGGCCCACGCGTGCTGCAAGATGGACCGGACTTGAATCTCGGCTTCTTTGTCTTCATAGCGACGGTACTCCCCGAGGGCAAGCCGCGTGTCGCTCAAGCCGACGACGTAATGGACCGACAAATAGCCGAACTCATTCGGGTCGAGCAACGTGGATTTATCGATCGACTGTTCGCGGTCGATCCGGAACTCATCCTCGAGGATTTGGGCCACGGCACGGACATCGTCGTGGAAATAGGTCACGATCCGAATCCCCGCCAAATCCTGGACGTCGCGCAACGACCGGTATTGATACGGTTTGCGGGACAATTTGGCATACAGGCTCTCGGCTTCCTTCGCCCGGGCGACGATCGAGTGGAACTGGATGCCGGCGTCGTTCAACAGCTCGCTGAGGAGTAACTTCAGCTTGGCTGCGAACGCCTCGTAATCTTCTTTCTCATTCATATAGTCGAGCATGATCGTGTTCATATCCTGTCTCGGCATCAACATCACTCCTTGTCTCATTATATGTAGTATAGCATCAAAGAAATCGGTGTCGCATCTGTTGTCCGTCCCTATGATACAATACGGTTTGGAACGGGAAGGAGTGTCACGCGTGAGAGTGAGCCATACGTTGAAATCGAACGAGCGCGAGAAGCTCGAGATCGTTGCCGGGTTGTTGCAGCAAGCAGGCTATCGGTCTGGAAAGATCGACTGGCAGACCGGCATCAATATCGTTCGGGTCAGTCGCGAAGATGTGTCGTCTGAATCGGACGAACGGACTCGCATCCAAGGCATCGTCGACCATTTCGGAATCGAGGACTGGACTGCCACGTTTTCTTGAACCCCTCTTTTTCAAATCGCTGGACGAAATGGGTTTTGTGACTCATTTTTCGGGAATAGTATATTATTCGATTATAGATCAGCGGACGTTTAGGAGGATGAATATGTTAGAAACAAGAATCGTGCGAGACATGACCTCGGTCGACCATGAAGTGAACGGGATGGTGTCAGGGGGATGTGTCAACGAGCACATTTACTTATTTGCGAGAGATGAAGAATTGACGGTGCGGCTCGCTGCAGAAGCGGGTGTGCAACCATACCGCATCACTGAAAAAGGGCTGTGGGAGTCGCTCATGTCGAAGTTTACAAAAAATTCGGATGACCGGATCGAGCAGCTCGAGAGCCTCGGTCTGACGAAAGAGATGGTCGAATCGCTTGAAGGAGAGATTCAGGCCGGGAAAATCGTCCTCGTCTGCGACAAGTCATAAAAAGAGCCGGAACTGACCCTCGTCAGTTTCGGCTCTTTTCGTCATTTCGTCTCGTAATAGGCGTTCACGATCCGGCGCAGCGACCGCTCGTTCAAATCGAGCGGTTTGAACCCAGCGTCCTGCAACAGACGTTTCGTATTGGCGTCGTCGAACGCGATATCGCGATTCAAGTAAGGATTGAACACCTTCACCATCTCGTTGAACGTCTGCTCGGCTTGGCTGAGCGAAGACGTCGCCGTCTCCGTGATCTTCAAGTGCGGGAACGCAAGCGCTTGCTTCATATAGTCGAGCATGGTCACGTTGCGCGGCGGGGCATCGTTCGTCACGTTATAAATCGTGTCCGGTTTAGCGTGTTCGATGGCAGCGAGGAGTACATCAGCCACATAATCGACCGGGACGAGGTTCGACGTGCCGGTCTCAGAGCCGAGGAGACGGATCGGTCCATCCGGTGCCCCACGGCGCTCGAGGCGGCGCTTGAACACCTCGAGAGCGCGCATATAGCCGTACATCGTGAACTTCGAGTCGGCCTCACCGGTCTTCGAGTCACCGACGATGATGGCGGGACGGAAAATCGAGACGTCGAGGTGGTCCCGTTCCGCCCAGACGGCCTGTTCGGCGTGCGCCTTGCTCTCCTCGTACGGATTATGGAACGTCTGGTCGGTCGCATACAACGTCTCATCGCCGACCTCGCGTGCTCCGAGCGTGTACGCCGTGCTGACGTGGAAGAAGCGAGGGCAATGCAGCGCCTTTGCGAGCGCGAGCGCTTGTCTCGTCCCGGTCAAATTCGTCTCGAACAGTTCCTCACGGAGCTCCTCATCGAATTTGACGAGGGCCGCCATGTGGAGCACCAAGTCGAATGAAAGGTCATGATCGGTGATGAACCGCTCGTCTGCTCCGAGGAACGGGGCCGTCAAATCCCCGGCCAGGACAGTGATGGAGCGACGTTCGTCCCGTGAGAACATCGCCTCCACTTTCTCAGGTGTACGGGCGAGGACGCACAGCGTATGCCCACGATGAATCAGCTCGCGGGCGAGCCGTCCTCCCAAAAATCCGGTCGCACCGGTCATAAAAATATTCACAGCGTTCTTCCTCTCTTTTCAGTCTCTCCCCATCATAACAAGTGGCAACGGAATGAGCCACTTTCAACCTAAAGAATAAAATTAGGGGTTTAATAATTTTTAAAGTCGGTTATGACTTAAGGAGAAGCGTACGCAAGGTACGTCATGACAGTGTTGATATGTCAAATAACTTAAGTGAGGTTTTTTAGAATCATGGCTAATCTATTCGGAACAGACAAGGATGGCAACAGGAAGAAGCAAGAAGAGATTGAAAAAACGGTTCAGGAGAAAGGGATCACACAAATCCACATGTACTTCTCCGACGTGCTTGGAGACTTGAAGCTACTGACTCTCTCTGCAAAATTGTTGCCGGAAGTCTTTGAAGGGAAGACGATGTTTGACGGTTCATCCATCGCCGGTTTTTCTTCCATCAAAAACTCAGACCTATTCTTGAGACCGGATTTAGATCGTCCACGCTACGAGCAGGATGGGGACGAGAGCATTCTCGCCTTTTTCTGTGACGTCTGCACACCGGACGGCGAACGTTACGAGTTCGACCCGCGCAACGTCTTGAAGGATGCCCTCGAGCGGGCTGCACGTGACGGCTACTCGATTTTCGTCGGCGCTGAGCCGGAATTCTTCATCTTCGACGAGAATGGTGAATTTTACGATGAGGCGGGTTACTTCTCGACACGTTCGGAAGACAAAGGGTATGAGGTCCGCCAACATATCGCCAACCGCTTGAGCGAAGTCGGTTTCAACATCGAGGCGGTCCACCACGAAGTCGCACCGGCCCAGCACGAAATCGGCATCAAATATGATGACGCGCTCCACACGGCCGACAACATCCAGTTCTTCAAAGAAATCGTTCAATTGGCAGCCCAAGAGAAAGGTGCAAAAGTGTCATTCTTGCCGAAACCGCTCCGTGACGTGAATGGTTCGGGGATGCACCTCAACATCTCGGTATGGAAGAACGACAAGGACGGCAACCCGACGGTGAACGCATTCGAAGAGCCGGAGTCAGACTACGGTCTATCGCTCACGGCCCGTCACTTCATCGAAGGGATTCTGAAGCATGCCCGCGCAACGGCTATCTTCACGAACCCGCTCCCAGAGTCGTATGAACGTCTCGTGCCAGGTTTCGAGGCACCGGTCAACATCTGTTGGAGCCCATCGAACCGCAGTTCGATGATTCGGATTCCGGCGTCACGTGGAAGCGCGACGCGCGTCGAAGTCCGTAACCCAGACCCGAGTGCGAACCCGTACTTCGCGCTTGCGGCATTGATTTATGCCGGACTCGAGGGCATCGAGCAACAGCTCGAGCCGTCGGCACCGAACGAGGACGACTTGTTCGAGTACTCGGCGAAGCAGATTGAAAGCCAAGGCATCTCGTCACTCCCGGCGACGTTCCATGAGTCGATTCAATCGCTCAAGTCGGACCGGTTCCATGATTACTTCAACCATGACTTGATCGACCGCTACTTGTCGCTCATCCAAGTCCGTAAATAAGCAACGTATACAAAAGCCCATTCCTCGGCCGAGGAATGGGCTTTTACGCTTAATGAATCCCGCGCATATACTTTTTGATGACCGGGGCGAGAGCGAACAAAATCATACTGAGTACAATCGCTGCTCCACCGATAATCCCGAAGTAGAGCATCTCGTTCTCTGGTGAATAGAAACGAACGAGCTGGGCGTTAATCCCTTGTGCCGCCGCGTTCGACAAGAACCAGAGTGACATCGTTTGGGCCGAGAAGGCAGCCGGGGCGAGTTTCGTCGTCGCCGACAGACCGACCGGCGACAGGCTGAGCTCACCAAGCACGACGATGAAGTAACTGAGGACGAGCCAGAGCGGATTGACGAGCGTGTCCGGGCCACCGAAGTAGGCCGGGAGCAAGATCACCAAGAAACTTAACCCTGCGAACAAAATCCCGAAGGCGAACTTCGTCGGGATGCTCGGCTCACGGTCACCGAGTCGGACCCAAAGCCATGCGAACACCGGAGCGAGCATGATGATGAACAACGGGTTGAGCGACTGGAACCAGGCCGGTGACAGCGTGAACCCTAAAAATTCAAGGTCGGTCCGCTTATCCGCATAACTGGCCAAAATCGTTGCGCCTTGCTCTTGAATCGCCCAGAACATGACCGAGGCGATGAACAGCGGGATATAGGCGATAATCCGTGACCGCTCGACTTCCGTCGTTTTCGGGCTACGATACATGACGATGAAATAAATCGTCGGAATCGCGATCCCGAACACACCGACGAGACCGATGAACGTGTTAATCGTGAACAACCCTTGTGGAATCAACACGGCCAACAGACCACCGATGAGGACGACTGCAATCGTCGTATACTTGATTGCGTTTTTCTTTTCAGACGGTGTCAACGGGTTCGGTACGTATGAACCGGCGAGACCAAGGTTCTTTTTCTTCGTGACCATGAAGACGACGAGACCGATGAACATCCCGACCGCGGCGAGCGCGAAGCCCCAATGGAAGCCATAACTCTTTTGAACCCCTCCGACGATCAAAGGCGAGATGAAGGCACCGAGGTTGATCCCCATATAGAAGATACTGAACCCGGCGTCACGACGACGGTCCGTCTCATTGTATAAATCACCGACGATACTCGAGACGTTCGGTTTCAAGAGACCGGTCCCGATGACGATCAACGCCATTGAGATGAACAAGAACGTCAGGCTACCCGGAATCGACAGTACGATATGACCGAGCATGATGAACACACCGCCGAAGAAGACGGCCCGGGACGTCCCGAACACACGGTCAGCGAGCCATCCCCCGATGACCCCCGACATGTAGACGAGTGCGCCATACACCGACATGATGGACAAGGCGACGTTCTGGTCGAGACCGAGACCGCCATCTGATACCTCGTAATACATGTAGAAGACGAGGATCGCACGCATCCCATAATACGAGAACCGTTCCCAAAACTCAGTGAAGAATAGCGTGAACAAACCCTTAGGTTGTCCGAAAAACCCTTTTTGTGGCACGCTGTCCACAATTTTCTGTTTATCGATCCTTTCCATGAAAGATCCCTCCTTAACCGTATTATCATAAAAAGAATCATTATGTTTGTAAAGGATAATAGAAGCAAATATTCAAAATTTAACGAATTTGCAACGAATTAAAAAATCACACTAAACGACTAGGTTCAGTGTGATTTATATAGGTCAAGCCGTCTTTTGTTTCGCTTCGGCCGCACTGACGCGACGTCCGAGCTGCCAGTAGATGAGGCCTGACACACAACTGGCCGCCCCGACGAGGATTAAGGCGATATGTCCGGCCCGCTGATCGAAGAAAAGGCTCGCCATGATTGGAGCCGTCACCCCGCCGATCAACCACTGGATACTGGCGGCCCCGTTATAGGCCCCACGCATATTCTCCGGAGCAATCAAGGCGATGAACGTCTGTTGGACCGGGGACATGATCATCTCACCGAGCGTATAGAACGCGTATACCGCGAGCAAGACGCTCACGAGGACGAGGTACGGTGTCCCGAGGGAGTAGAGGAGACGTGGCATGACCGCGATCAGGATCATGCCGACCCCGAAGATGGTCGCCCCGGCGAGCATGACGTTGCCGAACGGCTTGCGCCCGAGTTTCGAGGCAATCGGGAACTGGAACAACACGACCATGATGCCGTTCAAGGCGAGCATATAGGCGAACGGGTTCTCACGGTCGGTGAACGACGGCATCGACTCGCGCAAGAACAGCGGCAACATGCTCTCGATGAGCGAGAAGCCCATCGAGATGAACACACCGGCGAAGATGAAGACGAGGAACACCTTATCGTTATAGAACACCCGTAGGACGTCCCGGTTAGACGGTGTATCGGCCTCGGTCGTCTCCGGGAGCGACTCCCGGATGAAGCGGCCGAGGACGAGCGCATAAAGGATAAAGACGAATGACGCCGAGAAGAAGATATACTGCCGGTCGATGAACAGGACGGCGCTGCCGAGGAGCGGGCCGAGCGCCGCCCCGATGTTATGGCCCATCCGCAACAGGCCGAACGCCTCGTTCATCTGTTCGGGCTCGGTCACGTCCGCCACCATCGCGCTCGCGGCCGGATGGAACAACGAGTTCGTCAAACCGAGCATGGCGTTCAAAAGGAGGAGCGGCCAAAACGTCTCGGCGAACGCGAAACCTACGAGCGCGAGCGCGTCGCCGAGGATGGCGATCATCATGATTGGTTTGCGGCCATACAAATCTGCGAGCCGTCCGCCGACGACCGAACCGATGAGGGCCATGATCGGACCGGTCGCCATGATGACACCGACCTGGATATAACTGTCGAGCTTGTCGCTGTAATAGAGGACAAGGAACGGCGCGATCATGAACATCATGACGCCGGTGATCGTCTCCCCGAGGAAGCGGATCCAAATATTGCGGTCGAGTCGTTTGAGTGATTGAATCATTAGGTTCACCTGCTTTAATTATTGGAATGTAAAAAGGGACGCAGCATGCACAAAGGCATACGCGTCCCTACGATCTTAGACATGCCTCGGAAGGCAGGCGAACGTCACGGATTCAAATCACGGAGAGGCGCCTGCCGGTCAATATGGACTTGGACGTGCGAGCGTTGAATGACTGACATCGGTACCTCTCCTTTCTGCATTGGACTGTCTTCTCTTCAAGATTATGATATTTCTGTGAAATGTGTCAACCTAAATCGTCAATGTGTCATAACAATTCATTCAAGTTCTTGCGACTGAGCCGGTAGTCGATCAAGCGCGAGAACACAACTTGAATCATCGCCGTGACCGGCACGCTGATGAACATCCCGACGAGGCCGAACAGGCTGCCGCCGATGATGATCGACGTGATGACCCAGAACGGCGTGATGCCGACGCTGTCGCCGAGAATCTTCGGCCCGAGCCAGAGTCCGTCAAATTGTTGCAACAAGAAGATGAACAAGAGGACGATGAGCGCCGTGAACGGGTCATAGAAGTAGGTGATGATGAACGCCGGGATCATCCCGAGCAGCGGCCCGACGTACGGGATGAAGTTCAAGACACCGACGATGACGCCGAGGAGAAGCGCGTATGGCGCCCCGATAATCAACAGACCGGCGACGGCCAGCACCCCGATGATGAGGCAGTCGAGCGACTTCCCGATGATATAGCGTTTAAAGATGTAATCCATCTCTTGGAAGATGTCGATCGTCGTCTTGGCTGACGCGACCGGTAACATCGCATACAACAGCCGCTTGAACATGCGGGCAAAAATCTCTTTGTCTTTTAAAAGATAAATCGAGATGACGATCCCAATCAAGAAGTTGATGAGCGTCATCGTGAAGCTCGACACGTAGCTGACCGACGACAAGACGGCCGTCTCGACCCAGCCCGAGTAGCGCTCCTCGAACCGGCTGAAATCGATGGCCTGGGCGACTGTCGCGTTATACTCTTTCAAATACGTGTTCAACTGTGACAGGTACCCGTCGATTTGCCGGATATAGGACGGGAGTTCCTCAATGAGCGAGGCGAGGCTCGAATAAATGCGTGGGAACAGCGTCACCGCAGAGATGACGAGAATCCCGATAAAGATGATATAGACGATCAGCAAGCCTTGATATCGTTTTAGTTGAAACCGTTCTTCTATATAGGACAGGACGGTATTCAGGAGCAGCGCGATGGCGATTCCCATAATAATCGGCGTCAGCAACTGGAACGTATAATGCATCATCTGCGAAATCGTATCCGGTTCGCTGATGACTTTCCAGAGCACGAGCAGGATCAGGCCGATCACGCTCAACTTCCAAATCAATTGACGGTTTAATTCCAAAGGTCCATCCCCTCATGTTTTAAATTTTGTAGAATAACGTTCACTTTCACTATGAACGTTTTTTTATCGGGATTCAAGAGGACATGCTCATTTTCAAAAAAGGATTGACAAGATTGGTAACGTTTGGTTAACTAAGTGACATATTACAAAAAGACAAATCGCATATAAAACACTTTCTATCAAGAGAAGCGGAGGGACTGGCCCGATGAAGCTTCAGCAACAGATTGATTCAATACTGTGCTAATTCCAGCAAGGTGACCTTGAGAGATGGAAAGGTGGTTGTTTGAATACGTCCGTATCTCGACACCCCTTTCCGCGGAAAGGGGTGTTTTTTGCATAGGAGGACTATTCATGACTGACAGACGCTCACATCTACTTAAAACGTTACCACCTCAACATTTCGTCGGACTCGCGAACGAGGTGGCCGAACTCGAACAAGCCGGCCGCGACATCATCCGACTCGGACAAGGGACGCCTGACCTGCCGACGCCTGAGCCGATCTGTGACGCGCTTCAGACGGCGCTCCTCGACGCCTCGACCCATCAATACGGTCCGTTCCGCGGTCAGGCCCGCCTGAAGCAAGCAGTGGCGACGTTCTATTTGAATGAGTATGGAGTCGAACTTGATCCCGAGACAGAAGTAGCGATTCTCATCGGCTCAAAATCTGGTCTCATCACGTTGCCGCAATGCGTACTCGAACCTGGCGACGGGATTTTGCTACCGAATCCCGGCTATCCTGATTACATCTCGGGGGCACGCCTCGCCGGTGCCGTCGTCCGTGACCTCGTCCTCCGGGAAGAGAACGGCTTCTTGCCGGACTATGAGACGCTCGATACGCAAGAGGCAAGACTCATGTATTTGAACTACCCGAGCAATCCGACCGGAGCCGTCGCCTCACCCGCTTTCTTTGACGATACCGTCCGTTTCGCCCGGGAGCGGGACTTGATGGTCGTCCACGATTTCGCATACGGCAGCATCGGATTCGATGGCCATGTCCCGCCTAGCTTTCTGCAGGCGGAAGGGGCGAAAGAAGTCGGCATCGAGGTATATACGATGTCGAAAGCGTTCAACATGTCCGGTTGGCGCGTCGCCTTTGCTGTCGGGAACGCGGACATCATCGAGGCGATCAACACGTATCAGGACCACGTCCACGTCAGCGTGTTCTCGGCCATCCAGGCGGCGGCTGTCGCTGCGCTCGAGGCGCCCCGTACCATTCGCGATGACTTGGCACGACTGTACGAGGCACGGCGTGATCGCCTGATCGACGGGTTGAACCGAGCCGGCTGGGCCGTCGAACCGCCGGAAGGCTCGTTCTTCGTCTGGGCGAAAGTGCCTGAGGGTGATGCCAAGTCGTTCTCGCGGAAACTGCTGCATGAAGCTGGTGTCGCCGTCACCCCGGGCTATTTCTTCGGTTCGGAAGGGAACGGATACGTCCGCTTCGGTCTCGTCTCACCGGAACCGAAGATTGACGAGGCCGTCGAACGAATCGAGCGGTTGTTTGCCGCCTATGAGGAGGTGCGGGCATGATTCGTCAGGCCGTCCTTGAATATGACCACGCCGATGACGCGCTCGACCGTCTTGATGACTTAGTCGACGGCCGCCGTGCCCACGTCCTGCACGGTCAGAACGGGTATGACGTCGTCCGAGCCATCTTTCCGGCCATCGCGGACTATCCGGCAACAAGGTTCAGCGGGGAGTGCACGGACTCGGAAGTCGAACGGCTCAAACCGTTTGACGCCGACGTGTTAATCGCCGTCGGAGGCGGCAAGCTCGTCGATACGGCCAAACTCGTCGCCTATCAACGGAACGTCCCGCTCATCGTCGTCCCAACGCTCGCCTCGAACTGTGCGGCGTTCACACCGCTCAGCGTCGTCTATCAGGAGGACGGGAGCTACGACCGCTACGACATGTTCCGCGTCGTCATCGAACGGGTCATCGTTGACTCACGGGTCATCTCGCGCTCACCATATGAATACTTTCGGGCAGGTGTCATCGACACGGTCGCGAAGTTTTACGAGGCCCGTTATTTGAGTGGTGACAGCTCAGCTGACGCCGGCGTCAACACCGGACTCGTCTTGGCCGAGCAGTGCGGGCGTCTCGTCGAACTTGAATTGAGCGAGCACGCTTTTGAGTCGTATAGTGACGACGTCCGCTTCGCGGTCGATCACGTGCTCGCCATCGGCGGCGCCGTCGGTGGATTTGGTGACGCCGGGACACGCGTCGCCGTGGGCCATGCGGTCCATAATGCGCTCAGCCGCTTCGAGTCGACCCACTCATTCTTGCACGGAGACAAGGTCGGCTTCGGCCTGATCGTCCAAGAGCGGTTGCGGCGCTCGGCCGATGCCCCTTATTTGGAGGCTTGGTTGAAACGGTTCGGTGCCCCGACGACGCTCGAGACGCTCGGGGTCGAGTCGAGCGACATCCCGGTACTGGTCGACTCCGTCATGACGGAGACCGAGCTGCAACAGTTGCCGGAACCGCTCGATAAAGACTTTTTGAAAATAGTTTTTGAAAATTTACAATTATCTATTTACAATTAAAAGAATTAAAAGTAAGATGATAACAACTTAATAGACCGATTGCTTATCAAGAGTGGTGGAGGGACTGGCCCTGTGAAACCCGGCAACCAGATCGTAATGATCATGGTGCTAATTCCAACAGACGAAATCGTCTGGGAGATGAGCGTGTCCGACTTTGACTTGTCGTGCCCGCCACTCTGAATGAGTAGCGGGCTTTCATTTTGGAGGAGGAAAACAAATGAACATCAAACAGAAAACAGTACTTGCAGGAACATCACTACTCGCCGCCATCGCGCTCTCAGCATGCGGACAATCGGACGCGAGCGAAGCGCTCAGCACGGAGTCGCTCACGATTGGCGTCACGGGCGGGCCGCACCAACAGATCGCCGAGAAAGTGAAAGAACTCGCGGCCGAAGACGGCCTCGAACTCGATATCAAAGTGTTCAACGACTATAATACGCCGAACACGGCGCTCGCCGAGGGTAGCCTCGACGTGAACAGTTATCAGACGCTCTCATTCCTAGAACTGCAAAAGTCCGATAAAGGCTATAAAATCGACGACGTGTTCAAGACCGTCGCTTTCCCGATGGGTCTCTACTCAGAGAAGTTGACCGACATCGAAGATTTGAAAGAAGGGGACAAGGTCGCCGTCCCTAACGACCCGGCGAACGAATTGCGGGCGCTCCGTCTCTATGAGACAGCGGGTCTCATCACGCTAAAAGAAGGTTTGACGGACAAGGCGACGAAACGCGACATCGCCGAGAACCCGCTCAACCTTGAATTCATCGAGCTCGAGGCGTCACAGCTCCCGACCCAGCTCCCGGAAGTCGCTCTCGCGGCCATCAACACGAACTTTGCGATGGGTGCCGGCCTGTCCATCAACGAGGACGCGTTGTTCCACGAGGACACGGTCGACAACCCGTATCCGAACTACGTCGTCGTCCGCACCGACAACAAGGATGATGAAGTCGTCGAGACGCTCAAATCGTACTACCATTCGGACGAGGTCCGGACGTTCATCGAAGAGACGTTCGACGGCTCAATCGTCCCGGCGTTTTAAGGAGGGCCTATGATCGCACTTCGAAACATCACCAAGACGTTCACCGTGAACAAAGGTGCCGTCACCGCACTCGACGACGTCTCGCTCACAATCGAGAAAGGCGAGATTTTCGGCATCATCGGCCGAAGCGGTGCCGGCAAGAGCACGCTCATCCGCATGATCAATCTGCTCGAACGCCCGACGTCGGGTCAAGTCGAGATCGAGGGACAGGACATCACGAAGCTCGACAAGCGCGGGCTCTCGAAGTTGCGCCATCGCATCGGGATGATCTTCCAACATTACAACCTGCTCAAGACGGCGACCGTCGAAGAGAACGTCGCCATCCCGCTCCGTCTCGAAGGGCTCGATAAGCGCACAATCCGTGAACGCGTCGACAAATATCTCGATATTGTCGGATTGACCGACCATCGGAGCCATTATCCGGAGCAACTGTCGGGTGGACAGAAGCAACGTGTCGCCATCGCCCGTGCCCTCGCGCACGAGCCGGACATCCTGCTCAGCGACGAGGCGACGAGCGCGCTCGACCCAGAGACGACCGAGTCGATTCTCGACCTGTTGCTCGACATCAACCGCGAGCTCGGGCTGACGATTTTCTTGATCACCCACGAGATGGAAGTCATCGAGCGCATCTGCGACCGGGTCGCCGTCATCGAGGCCGGCCGGATCATCGAAGAAGGCGACGTGCTCGAGGTGTTCTCGGACCCACAGCATGCGACGACGCGCAAGTTCTTGAAAACGAACCTCGATGTCCCGAAAGAGGTCGTCGACGAATTGAGCACGCACGGGACGCTCGTCAACTTGTCGTTCATCGGCCATCAAAGTGAACAGGCCGTGCTCGCCCAGTTGACGAAACGGTTCGGTTTGCTGCCGAACATCATCGGGGGCGGTATCAAAAAGTTGAAAGGCGGTCTCGTCGGCAATCTGCTCGTCCATTTGGACGGCGATGAGGGCCAGACCGACCAAGCCGTCCGTTTCTTAGAGGCGAGCGGTGTGAAAGTGAAGGAGGTGACGAACCATGCTTCAGTTTTGGGAAAATTGGGGTGACTTGATTTGGACGGGGACGATCCAGACGCTCACGATGACCGGCATCGCGCTCGTCATCTCGACGTTGATCGGACTGCCGCTCGGGACGCTCCTCGTCTTGACGCGACCGAACGGCCGGCTCGCCAACCGTTATTTCTACGGGATCTTGTCGAGCGTCATCAACGTCGTCCGTTCGATCCCATTCATCATTCTCTTGTTCTTCATCCTCCCGTTCACCCGCTTCATCATGGGAACGACGATCGGCGTCCAAGGTGTGCTATTGCCGCTCATCGTGTTCACGGCGCCATATATCGCACGGCTCATGGAGTCGGCACTGCTCGAGGTCGACCGCGGCGTCGTCGAGGCGTATGAGGCGATGGGCATCTCGACCCGGAAAATCATCTGGTACGTGTTGATTCGGGAGGCCCGCTCCTCAATCGTGCTCGGTTTGACGATCGCGACGATCGGTTTGATTGGGGCGACCGCGATGGCCGGACTCGTCGGGGCAGGTGGACTCGGTGATATCGCCTATCAGTACGGGCATCTCCGATTCGAGCCGGAGGTCATGTATGTGACCATCTTCGTCTTGATCTTGCTCGTCCAATCGATTCAATCGTTCGGCAACCGCTTGGCGGCCCGACTCAAGAAGGCATAACAAAAAGAGCTCTGCTTCGGCAGGGCTCTTACTTGTTGTCGAGCAATCGTTTCAATTCGGCGATGCGGTCATGGCGCGGGATGAACGTGCGAATCTCTTTCTCGCTGAACCCGATTTGAATCCGATTGTCATCGACGACGATCGGACTCTTCAAAATCTGGGGATGCGATGCCACGAAGCTGTACAGCTCACGGAGCGACATCTCGTCAAGTTGATCCGCGGCTTGTTTGTACACGCTCTTTTGAACGGACAACAGGTCGGTCGTCCCGTTCTCGGTGAGGCGGAGCATGTCTTTGAACTCGGTGAACGACATCCCTTGGTCGGTCAATTTCTTCTCGATGAACGGGATGTTCTGCTCACGTAACCAATCGATCGTCTTACGGGAAGAACTGCAGCTTGTATGTGTGAATACGGTGACCGTCACGGCAACCACTTCTCCTTTACGTAAGTATGGACTTCTTTATTTTCTCTCATACATACGTGACGGACATCGAATATGTTTCAAATCACATATACTTTTTTCGACCGAACAGACGATTTGTCGGTCCTTACTTCGGGTACAAGACGAGAGAGACTACATCATAGGAGGGATTCACATGTTTGATTACACGGTCAAGACCGATCAGACGGTCGAAGCGGTCGTCGAGAAGCTGAAAACGACGCTCAAAGAGGAAGAGTTCGGGGTGCTCTGGGACTTCAATTTGAGTGAGACGCTCGAAGAGAAAGGTCAAGCGATTGATGGGGACTACCGCATCCTCGAAGTGTGCAATCCAAAAGAAGCGAAAAAAGTCATCACGGCGCACCGGGAAGGCGGTTATTTCCTCCCATGCAAGCTCGCCGTCTTCACGAAAGACGGGTCGACCCATGTCGGGATGCCAAAGCCAACGAAACTGATCGAACTGATCGAGGATGAGTCGCTCCAAGCTGTGGCACGCGATGTCGAGACGAGATTGACCCGAGCCATCGATAAAACTGTGTAACGGTCATTGAACCCATCCAGGTCGTCGGACGGGTTTTTTCGTGTTCCCTCCTAAAGTAATATAATGGTAAAATTGGTACAAATAGATGATGAGGGGCGGATGATTTGAAAAAGTTAGTCGGTTTATTTGTACTATCCACAGGCTTATTGGTTGGTTGCGGTGGGGAAAAGCCGGACGTCGTAAACTTGTCTTACGTCGACGCGCATTGGACCGTCAGCAAGTATGCCAAGGAGGAGTTGATTTCCCTTCATTCAGCCGACGAGACGCTTGAAGCCTGTAGCGGTAAGTTGACGACCGAGCTGGAAGGCGACTTGATTGTGTTCGATACGATCGTGGCGAACCGCTATCCGATGACGGACACGGGTGAGGAGTATGCGTTCAAGGCCGTATCATATATGAAAGGGGATGAGAATTATGTGCTTTGTCGTGACATGGCCTCGAACCGCTTCTCGGCGGAAGTGATCGAGTCGTTCCCTGACGATGTGGACGTATCAACAGGGACACCGATCGGTCGTTATCCAGTCGTCGGTCCGGCCGATAAGTCCGCCAAAACCGCCTTACGGGATGCCGATGAATTGAACGAGTCAGGCAACCCTATTGAACCGTTCCTCGAAACGCTCGTCGCCTTTTCCCCGGCTCTGTACGGTGAGATTGAAGTAGAAATCGGGGGAATGCCGAGTCCATATCCGTTGTTCTCGTTCGATCCGTCGATGGCCAGCATGAAAGACATCAAAGTAGCGATCGGTTACGATACGATTACTGAGAAATCGTATTTGCTGCTCATGTTTGCGGACCTTTATTTCTCGGTGACTCCACTCGAGTCGATGATTGACCAAACCGCAGAAGGGCTTACATATGAAGCGTTGAGCGTCGAGCGCCTCCCCCTCGAGACGGAGCTCATCCCGGACCAGACTTATCCATTGTATGAGTTCACCTATACTCGTGACGGAAAAGTCGTCAATGAGACGATGACGTTCACATACCGCACCTCTGACTTATTATCGACAGCGGAACGAAAGCAGCTCGAGACACACCCCGACGAAGACTACATGCCACTTGTGGTCGGTCCACTCGTTTATCTTCATCAACAGCCGTTCAACCCGGAATCTCCGTTGTCATACCCGGTTCTTTTAAAAGCAGCGGGGAACGAGATGGATGACCTCGTCCAAGCAATCGATTCCGCTGAACCGACGAAGCGTCAAGGTGATGAAGGCGACTATCCGCTTCTAACAATCGTCGATGGACACAAGGGACAAGAGTTCGAGGTGACGTATAAACAGCGCTCGAAAAAGATGGATATTTACGTGACCGACCGCTCGACCGACGAGACGTACAAACTGACGAGCGAAGGGGCCGAGACGTTCTTGTCCTACTTCCCTGACTTGAAGAAGAAATGAGTGGGTTGAACATGAAGAAACGAGCGTTGATGTCATTGTCACTGTTATGGTTGACGGCAGGCTGCTCGGAAGACGTGGACGTCGTCCGCTATGGCCATATCGAGGAGCACTGGCAAGCCGAACGGGTTACGTTGAACAGTCAAGAGCCTGTAGTGGATGCCGAAAAGATTTTGAACCAATGTGAAGACAAGGAACGACTGACCGAACTAGATGGAGAGACGTTTTCAATCCTCGGGATGGCGTATGCGACCCGGGCCCCGCTTATGAATGATGACTATTATGGATATAGTTTTAATGAAGTGACCTATGTCGAGGGGGATACAATCTATGCGCTCTGTAAATCAGACCGGATGGACGGGATGGAAGGGTACGGGGCCGTCGAGCTTGCAGAAAGACCTGCCTACTTGAAAGACGAGGTCGGCACAGAGATTTCGTTCCTTCCGACCGTCCATATCGCGACCGCAAATGAACGGGCTGCGTTACATAAGCCGGACGCCTTCTATGACAATGGACAAGACATGGAACCGTATCCGGTCACACTTATGAGGATTTCGCCTGGATTTAGCGGCACGGTTGAGATTGGGATTGAAGAAGGGGGCTACTTTAACCCATTCTTCCACTTTTTGCCGAACCTTAGACCGTCCGATGTGTTTATCGCATTAGGACGAGATAAGGCCACGAACATGCCTCATCTGCTCCAGTCTTATGGTGGAGACAAGGCTCGCTATTCCTACTCCATTTTACAAGATGCCGATTTGCTCAACGGGGCTGACAGTTTAACCTTCCGTCGAATCCATAACGGTGGCACGATGGAACCGATGACATCTTATCCGCTATATGACCTCACGATTGACGTGGACGGACAAAACGTAACAAAAACCGTGTCGATGCGCTATCGAACGAGCCCTCTCCTTACAGATCCTGCAGATCTAGACGAGATAGCGGTCGCTTACCTCCATCAGTATCCGTATCACCGGGAAGTCCCGCTCCCTTACCCTGATGCGGTGAACGTGAGCGGAAAAGCGTATGACCGATTGGTCGAAGCCCTCGAGACCGCGAGCTCTTCGACGAAGAGTGGTGAGACGGAAGACTATAAGTATTTGACGCTATTACACGGAAATCTCGGTCAACAGTTCGAAGTCAGTTACCAGCAACGGTCGAAGAAAGTCGATGTCTTCGTGAAAGACGTGAAGTCCGGGGAAGTGTTCAAACTGTCGAGCGTCGGGTCGGAGACGTTCCAAGAGTTATTCCCACAGGCTTTCGAATGAACGGATTGGTTGTAAATCGAGGAGGGGTGTTCTGTTGAAACGCACGTTGGTTGGATATGTCATCTGCGCGGGACTGTTGCTTGGAGGTTGTGCCAGTAGCGAGGAAGACGTGGATCCGTCTCGTATCGAGTACCAAACGATACATACTGATGGGGAATACGGGCCGACACGCACCATTACCGACGCTGAGACGAATGCCGAGCTTGATCGAACGACGGAGGAAGTCGAGTGGGAAGACCAGCCCGTCCCGATCGAGCGGGAACCGGATGTGAAAGCGACGTTCTTGTTCACGCCGAACGATGCGCCAGAACGTTCACTCGACTTCGGAATTTGGTACGAAGAACAGATAATCGGCGGCATCGATCCAAAGGACAGCCGGGGTGAACTCACGGCCGACCAAGTCACGCTGTTCAAATCAATATTCGATGACCAGGAATGATAGGGGACCCGTGCATGGCACGGGTCCTTTGTTCATGGACTTAGCAGTGAACCAACTGGAAAACACTTCAAATTCAAGATATTGACTCGATTTCAAAAACCGACGCTATTCAGGACTTTTCGCACAGGGTACACTAGAATTCCGCTACATTCCAGGAATAAAGCACTAAAGGAAATCGAGAAAAGAAGGTAGGAATAATCGGAATGGAACTGACAAAGATTGCTAGCCTCTCATCCCCTGAGGTGCTCCGTGCCCTCGAGGCCAACGTGGCGATGATCCGATTCGACCGTCAACGACGCGTCGTCGATGTGAACGACCTCTTCGCCAAGGCAATGAAATATAAACGTGACGAAATGATCGGGATGCACCATCACTTGTTCTGCACGCCAAGTTTCGTCAGCAGTCCCGACTATCAAGCGTTTTGGAACAAGCTGTTCGACGGCTTCAGTTCGGCCGACAAAATCGAGCGCATCGACGCCCGCGGTGATTCAATTTGGCTCGAAGCGACCTATATGCCAATCTATGAACAGGATGAAGTCGTCGGCGTCGTCAAAATCGCCTCCGACATCACGAGTCGCCAACAGACGATCGAAGAATACGCGCGAACACGGACGGGATGAACAAAGAGCTCGTCTCAATCGTCGACGGCGTATCCCGCTCCAGTACAGACATTCAAGAGAGTGTCCGCATCATGGAACAGACGCTTGAGCGGTTCGAGCATATCGAACAGTCGGCCGAATCGCTGAACGGCACAGCCGAGCGGTTCACTTCCGCCATTTAAAAAACCAATCGGACATGCCTCCTGACAAGGGACACGTTCAATTGGTTTTTTTGATTTGCAGCGTATGGCCATGCTGTTTCAACCAGGCCATCGCGCCGGCGACGTTTGGATACACTGACGCAAGCTTCGACCAGAACGCTTTCGAGTGGTCGAAATGAACGAGATGGACCCATTCGTGGGCGATGACATAATCCATGACGTCCTGCGGGGCGAGCATGAGCCGGACGTTGATCGAGATCGTCCCGGTCGAGCTGCATGACCCCCAGCGCGTCTTTTGGTGGCCGATGCGGATTCGTTCCGCCTTCACACCAAGTTGACGTTCATAGTGGGGGGACCTTTCCATCACATAAGCGAGGGCCCGTTCTCGTAGCCAGACCTCGTACGCTTTCCGAAGCGATGATTCGTCCCACTTCGCAGGACAGTAAAAGTTTTCGCCGTCGAAGCGGAACCTTGTCTCGGTATTGCTTTTCACGAGCGAAAACGTCTCTCCGTGCAAAAGCAGTCTGTCGGCTGGTAAGACGTCACGCTTGGGCAGTGCCGCGAGGCGATCTTCGATCCAGCCGGCATGTTCCGTCAATATTGTCTCGACGACTCGGTTCGGGAGCCTAGCTGGAATCCGCAGCTCGATGCCGTCCGGCGTCACGAAGAAAGCCGCCCGTTTCCGGCGTTTATGGCGGATGACGGTCACGGTCATCGGGTTCACCTCCTTGAAGTATCTCGGTCGATTATAGCCGACGCGTCTCGAATCCGCCATCGTTTTGCGGACTCGAACGCTCGTTTTTTGTTACAGTAGGAGTAGGAGGGATGAACATGAAATCAATCTTACATCAATCGCTTGACCGGACGGGAACGGATTCGGTGAAATGGGACGGGCTCGACCGCTGGTTCCATTTGACAGATGACGTCTTGCCGCTGTGGGTCGCAGACATCGATATCCGCACGGCACCGTCCATCTCGGAGGCGCTGACGGCACGGGCCGCGACAGGAGAGTTCGGGTACACATTGTTCTCGAGAGAGGCGCAAGCAGCCGTGAGTTCTTGGTATGACCGTCGTCACGGGCTCAAGGTCGATGCCGATCACGTCTTGTTCTCGAGTGGCGTCGTACCGGGATTGACGCATATCGTCGAGGCGTTGACGGAGGAAGGGGATGGGGTCGTCATCCAGTCGCCCGTCTATCCGCCATTTCATGAACTGGTCACCGGGTTGAAACGGGAGTTGCTCGACGCTCCGCTCCGTCAAGTCGATGGTCGCTACGAGATGGACTTTGACGCGCTCGAGACACAGATGCAGAAGGCGAAGTTGTTCTTGCTCTGCTCGCCGCACAACCCGGTCGGACGGGTATGGACCGAGTCCGAGCTGAAGCAAGTCGTCGAGCTGGCACGTCGCCATGACGTCATCCTCGTCGCCGATGAAATTCATGCCGACTTGACCTATCCGTCACAACGGCATACCGCCCTCAATCGCCTCGATGACTCGGTCATCACGGTGAGTGCACCGTCGAAGGCGTTCAATATCGCGGGGCTGTTCGCGTCGTACATCATCTGTCCGGACGATGCGATGCGAAAACGGATTATCCAAGTCCAAAACAAACATCATGTGTTACCGACACCGTTCGCGAACACGGCCATCATCGCCGCCTATTCCGACTCGCGGGCCGAGCGTTGGCTCGACCAATTGACGGCCGAACTCGAGGAGCAGGCGACGTACCTCGTCGAGCGGTTCCAGGAAGAGCTGCCCCAATTGAAGACGTACATGCCTGAGGCGAGTTATCTCCTCTGGATCGACTTCAAGGCGCTCAATTTCGAAACGGAACCGCGGAAGAAGTGGTTGCACGAGGAAGTCCGTCTGTTCTTGTCGCCAGGTCACCCGTTCGGGGAGTCGGGTGAGACGTTCGAACGCCTCAATTTCGGGACGTCCCGAGCCATTCTCGACGAGGCGCTTAAGCATCTCACCGAACATGCCGGTGGAAAGGCGTTTGTTTGATTCAAGAAACGGGAAAAATTTCACAATGAGCCAGACAAGACCGATGGCAACGGAAAGCGAGTGAATGCGAATGGAGACGATCAATTGGAAAAAGAAAATGGAGGAGCAACTGAGGCGTAGCGGATTCACGTTACAGGTCGAGAACATGGCCAACCTCGGTTTGACGGAGATTCATGCATCTTCGTCCCCATTGATCTCGTATCCGCTCCGGATTCGCCTGTACGTCCGCATGGGGTGGCTCATGTGCACGGTCGATGCGACATCGGTCGACCGGAACGAGGACCATCCATTGTTCGAGCGAATGATTGCCGCCGTGTTCGAGCGCATCGTCCGACACTTGTATCACGCCTACGACTTCCATGTCTTGACGTATATCGGCAATACCGGCAACTATATCGCACCGAAAGAGTCCGAGACGGGAGAAATCGTTAACCTGCTCGCACAACTGTGGACCGACCGCTCCTATCTGCACCTGGAGACGTATGAAGAGTATCCGGCCCTATACGTGACGCCGCCTTGGGCGCACCAAGCCTACGCGTTTGAGAGCACGGATGACGAATGGATTATCTATGCGGGCCGAAGCGGCCGTCCGGCGACGGATTATCGCGCCGACGGGACGGAACTCAAACCGCATCGCCTGGCCGAAGGGGACTTGTTCTTCCCGGTGCATCGCATTAAAAAAGACCGCGGCACGCTCGCGCTCGCCGAATGGTTACGGCTCGAGCGTCGTGAAGTCGAGGATTTCATGCTCGCCTTCATGAACACGATTCAGAAATTCGATCCCGCCTTCGGCTTTTCCTGGGGTGGGACCGATACGTTCTTTCATGGGGTGCCGGTCGAACCCTATGCGCAAGTGCTTCGGCTCGAGAGCGGGAAACGACGTTACCGGGTCATGAACAACTCGGCTAAGCGACTGTTTGCCGTCGCGGACGACCCGCTCGAATGTTTGAAGGAAGTGGAGCAGACGCTCCGGACGGTCCGTTTGCCTGAGCGACGGGTCTCCTCGCTCGGACAGCTCGTGATGGGCATTTGGCAACAGTTCGAGCCTGATGAATCGACCTATATCCAAGAAGTCGCCTATCGTGGCATTTCCCAGTTCCAAATTGAAGAAAAGATTGGCCACGCCTTGGCGAACCGCCAACGCGTCCGTTGGGTCGAGAAGACCGATCCTCACCAATCCATCATTGAGTTCGCCCATTTGCGGATTTCATTCCCGAAACGACCACCCGGCATCGTCACCGTCGAGCCGGTTGAATCTTCTTATGAGAGAGGTGCCCTATGAGAATCGTTGACGCACGTGCCATGCCAATCAGCCATGAGGATTTGATTGCCGTTACCGAGACGTCCATCTACTATCGAGAGAAGACCGGCGAGACGAGTTTCTCGATCTATCGCTATGATGAAGCGGACGGGACCGTCACGCCGATCAGTCATCGCGCCTATGAAGACTATGGGATCTCGAAGCTGTTCGTCAGTGACGCTCGTGTCTATTTCTTGAATGAGATACCAGACCGGACGGGTGTCGTCCGCACGGAGTTGATTGCGTTCGACTATCGCTCTGGACGAGAAGATGTGCTCGCGACATTCGAGAAACGTGGTAACAGCACGCTCTATTGGGTTCTCGCGGACCGTTACTTCCTCTTCTTGACGAGTTTCGGAGATACTGATGAGGCATGGTTGTATGATGCGGAGACGTCGTTCCAAGAGCGAATCCGTGACGAGCGACTTGTCGGACATGCCGGTAAGTTCCGTGAGCTCTATCTGTTCTCGACCGAGCTCGATGGCATTCCATATATCGTCTGCAACGCCCGCTTGGACGAGTTTGCCTATTACGAGGCACTCGAGGACGGTCGGGTCTCCCCGGACGATGCGATCGACCATTCGGAGGCGATTCTGATTTGTTCGCTCGACGAGGCGGTCGAAGCGATCAAGTCTCGTCAAAACGAGATTCCGTTCGAGGACTTGATTCGTCTGCACGGGGAAGGGGACACGGTCCAATACTTGGGTGAACGGGACAAGCGACTTCGGTTCTCGACTTTCGTCGACGAGGCGAACGAGGAGACGATTTATGAGTTGACCGCACCGGACGTGCTCCGCGAGGTGGCGGTGGTCGACTGGGGCGCCTACGAGCCGATTGACTTCACGTATGACGATGTCAGTTCGACGATTTTCATTAAAGTGGAAGAGTCAACGGACCATACCGAATTAATTGACGCGACGAGCGGGGCCCGTTTCCTCGACACGGCTCCATTCGAGCGCGTGCTCGCCTCGAACTATTTCATCCATGAGTCGGCGGCAGATGGAACAGATGGAGGCGTGACCGTGTTCAATCTCGAGACAAATGAGCGGCAAACGTTTGAAGATGCCTATTACACGGTGCTCGATGAGACGATTGTCATTCTATCGACGAAGCAGTTATAACGAAAACACCTGAACCAATCCATGTGATTGATTCAGGTGTTTTATAATGGTTTACATAATAAGTTATCGTAAACCTATCATAGCTTGTTTTTTCTTCTCGTCGCCGATATGGGCATAGACTTGCGTCGTCGCCACCGATTCGTGACCGAGTAACTGTTGAATCGTCAACACATCGATGCCGCTCATGGCGAGCCGTGAGGCGAATGTATGCCGTAGTTTGTGTGGTGTCACCTGTTTATGCGTCAAGAACGGCAAATACGGTTTCAAGCGGTCGATGTGGCCTTTTAACGTGTGTTGCACCGTCCGCACCGAGATGCGCTTGCCTCGCTCCGATTGGAATAACGGGCCTGACCCGTCACATCGATAGGCGTCGAGGAGCGGCTCGAGCGGGGAGGCGATCGGGATGACCCGTTCCTTATTGCCTTTCCCGATGACGCGAATCGTCCCGCTCTCGCGGTCGATATCGTTCCAATCGAGGCCGACGAGTTCCGAGACGCGCATCCCGGTCAACCCAAGCAGTTGAATCATCAAAAAATCGCGGTCCCGGTTGCGCTCGTACCAACTCGCCTCGCGGTCGGACATACCGACGTTGCTGCGGACGAGCGTCGAGAAGTCGAGCCACTCCTGCTCCGTCAAATAGACCGGGTTGCGCTTGGCACGCTTTGGCCGTTCGACCGCCTGGAACGGGTTATGGGCCGTCACGCCCGTCTCAATCAAATGGTTGAACAGCGACTGCATCGACGACAATTTTCGGTTGATGACGCTCGGAGCGTTATCGAGCTCGAGGGCGAGATACGTCGCGTACGCCTCAGCCCCCGCGTGATCGAACTCGACGAACGAGTCAATCTCGACCGATGATGGGTCGACCTCGGATGCGCTGGCGGCCTCGACCCAGCGGAAAAAGTCTAAAAAATCATAGAGATAGCGCTGGGCGGTCTGTTCCGAATAATGTTTGGCTGCCAGGTGATTCAAAAAACGCTGGATGAAGCTCGGCATGCGCTCGTAGCCGCTCAAATTGAAACGTTTCGTCGTGACCTTGGTCGGTGCTTGTCCGAGCTGGCGGAATATACTCAAAAGATCTCTCCTTGCTTACTGATGGATTGACGTGACGATTCGGTCCTTGCCTTCTTGTTTGCCGGCCCGGAGCCGGTCGTCCGCCTCTTTGACGAGCGTGTCGACGGCCTCGAATCCGGTTCGCGTCGTGACACCGAACGTCATCGTGACGCTGAGACGACGGCCGTCATAAATCGTCTCGAGTGATTTGATGCGTTGGCGCAAGCGGTCAATCGTCTCCGTGGCCTCTGCAGTGGACTGGTCCGCCAAGAAGATGAGGAACTCCTCGCCACCCCAACGGACGGCTATCCCGTCGGTTCGGGCAAGCGCGGAGGCGACTTGCTTGAGTACGAGATCGCCGCAGTCATGACCGTGTTGCTCATTGAACGCCTTGAAATGGTCGATGTCCCCTAGAGCGACGGCGTATGGCCGTCCATTGATGACGGCTTCGCGAATCTCATCTTCGACCAATCGGTAACCAGTCGTCCGATTATACAACCCGGTCAGCCCGTCCCGTGAGGCGAGCGTGTGTAACCGTTCGTTCGTCCGCTCGAGCTCGGACGTCACTTCGACGACGGACCCTTCGAAGACGAAAGACAGACCAGCAATCAAGGCGATCGTCGACAAGAGACAAAAGAGGCCCAATATTTGCTCGAAGGACGGCGTGAGCGGTTGCGTCCCTGTCGTCACATTCATATATAGGAAACCGTAGATGGTCATGGCGAGTATCGTCGAGGCGACCCGGATGGACCGACGGACGTTCGGCATGAAGAACACGCCATAGGCGACCGTGATGATGAAGTAGTGGACGTTCGCACCCCAACCGAGCACGACCGTCGAGATGATCGCGTTATAGACGACCTCGATGAACAGACCGACGAAGAACGCTCGATAATATCGTTTATGTACAAAATAAAAGGATAGCGTGTAATACAGAATGCTGAGTAGATTCGACCAGGCGAGTACCGTGACGCCGAGTTGCCAAAACGTGATCAAGAACACGACGTGGATGAGCCAAGCGAGCGCGTTCCCGTAAAAAGTGATGCGGTAATTATATAGTGTACCGCGACGTTCCTCATAGGCAGTTCCCACGCGAACACCTCCTGAACTTTAGTATACCGAACTGCCATCGATTTGCCCATGGGCGTTCGAGAAACGAGTCAATTTTACTATCTGAAACGCTTTAAATCGGTCCTTATGATTGCGTGAAATAGATATTTCACGCAACGTTTGTTCGCACGGGATTTTCCTCCGAGACACACATCAACCTGAGAACCGGAGAAATATCGTCATATAATCCGGTTTACATAATAAGTTATGGTGAACCAATTGATTTGTTTTAAAAATTTGAAAGAGTTACAGTTGTATGATAAAAGAAAATAAAGCTTGAAACGGTGATTCAGGTAAAGGTACACTGAGAACGTAAACAAAAGGGGGATTTCAGGATGGACGATCAACGTTTGAAACAATGGCTCACCGAGGCGAAGACGATTGCTGTCGTCGGCGTGTCAGCGAACCCGAACAAGACCGCGAACCAAATCGCAGACTATTTGATCTTGCAAGGTTACACAGTCATCCCTGTCAATCCAACGCTCGAGACGTGGAACGGACGCAAGGTCTATCCGACGGTCGAGAGCATCCCGGGGCGCGTCGATATCGTCGACGTCTTCCGACGCAATGAGTATTTGGCCGGCGTGGCCGAAGATGCCGTCCGACATGGGGATGTCGGTCTCGTCTTCAACCAGCTCGGGCTCACCAGCCCGGACGCCGAGCGGATCGCTCGCGATGCCGGACTCGACTACATCGAAAATCGATGCATCTATGTCGAGCACGCCCGCCTTCTCGGTTAAGACCTACCTCCTTGGTAGGTCTCCTTTTTTTCACGAGCCCCGCTCGCGGAGGGAGGCTTGCCAGAATCCAAAAACAGCTATACAATAGGATAGAAAAACGAACGTGTGTTCGAAATTGAGGTGACGAAGATGTCAACAGACTTATTTAATTACAATGAAGACGCCATCCAGGTGCTCGAAGGACTGACTGCTGTCCGGAAACGTCCGGGGATGTATATCGGTTCGACCGACCATCGCGGCTTGCACCATCTCGTCTATGAGATCGTCGATAACGCGATCGATGAGGCGCTCGCCGGATTCGGTGGCCAAATCGATGTGACCATCCATAAAGATGACGCAATCACGGTACGCGATCACGGGCGTGGTATGCCGACGGGGATGCACGCCTCCGGGAAACCGACGCCAGAGGTCATCTTCACGGTCCTTCACGCCGGCGGTAAGTTCGGCCAAGGCGGCTACAAGACGTCAGGTGGACTCCACGGGGTCGGCGCCTCGGTCGTGAACGCACTCTCGAGCAAGGTCCTCGTGACGATTTATCGCGACGGCAAAGTGTTCGAGCAGACGTTTGCCGACGGCGGGATCCCGCAGACGACGCTCCTCGAGACCGGAAAGACGCGTCAGACAGGGACGAGCGTCTACTTCAAACCGGACGCCTCGATCTTCTCGACGACGACATATAACTACGACACGCTCGCTGAACGGCTCCGTGAATCAGCATTCTTGTTAAAAGGATTGACGATCACGTTGACGGACGAGCGCTCGGATAAAGAAGAGACGTTCCATTACGAGGAAGGGATTGCCGAGTTCGTCCAATATTTGAACGACGATAAGGCGACGCTTCATCCAATCGTCTATTTCGAAGGGACGGAGAACGATATCGAGCTCGAGCTCGCCTTCCAGTTCACGGACGCCTATTCCGAGAACGTCCTCTCGTTCGTCAACAACGTCCGGACTCGTGACGGCGGCACGCACGAGGTCGGCGCCAAGACGGCGATGACCCGCATCGTGAACGAGTACGCCCGAAAGAACGGATTGTTGAAAGAAAAAGACAAGAACCTTGACGGCGGTGACGTCCGCGAAGGCTTGACGCTCATCGTCTCGGTACGGATCCCGGAAGAGTTCCTCCAGTTCGAGGGGCAGACGAAATCGAAACTCGGTTCGCCCGAGGCCCGTACGAGCGCTGATGGTGTCATGGCCAAACAACTGACGATCTTCCTCGAGGAGAACCCGCAGATGGCGACGATGCTCATCAAGAAGGCGATCCGCGCCGCCCAGGCCCGCGAAGCCGCCCGGAAAGCCCGGGAAGAGGCGCGCAACGGCAAGAAGAAGAAACGTTCGAGCATCTTGAACGGGAAACTGACGCCGGCGACGTCGAAGAACGCCGCCAAGAACGAACTGTTCCTCGTCGAGGGTGACTCGGCCGGCGGTTCGGCCAAACAGGGCCGCGACCGGACGTTTCAGGCCATCCTGCCGCTGCGCGGGAAGGTCATCAACTCGGAGAAGTCGAAACTCCAGGACATCATGAAGAATGAGGAGATTAACACGATCATCCACGCGATCGGGGCTGGGGTCGGCCATGACTTCGAGCTCGAGGACTGCAATTTCGACAAAATCATCATCATGACCGACGCAGATACGGACGGGGCTCACATCCAAGTGCTCCTATTGACGTTCTTCTTCCGTTATATGCGCCCACTCGTCGAGGCCGGCAAAGTGTTCGTCGCCTTGCCACCGCTCTATCGGATTTCGAAAGGGAAAGGCAAGTCGGAACAGTTCGAGTACGCTTGGGACGAAGAAGCGCTCGAGAAGCTCGTCAAAGTGTATAAGAAGGGCTATATCCTCCAGCGCTACAAAGGTCTCGGTGAGATGAACGCCGACCAGCTATGGGAGACGACGATGAACCCCGACACACGGACGCTCATCCGCGTCACGGTCGACGACGCTGCCGTCGCCGACAAGCGTGTCTCGGTGCTCATGGGAGACAATGTTGCCCATCGCCGCGAGTGGATCGAGGAGAACGTCGCCTTCGGCCTCCAGGAAGATGATTCGATCATCGCCAATGAACACGTGACTAAAGCGATTGAGGAAGTGATGTAACGATGTCGACGATTCAACACATTTTAAACTTGTCGCTCGAACAGGTCGTCGGTGACCGCTTCGGGCGTTACTCGAAATATATCATCCAGGATCGGGCCCTCCCGGACGCGCGCGACGGGCTCAAACCCGTTCAGCGCCGCATCCTGTATGCGATGCACCATGAAGGAAACACGAACGAGAAACCGTACCGCAAATCGGCCAAGACGGTCGGTAACGTTATCGGTAACTATCACCCGCACGGTGACAGTTCCGTCTATGAGGCGATGGTGCGCCTATCGCAGGACTGGAAGTTGCGTTACCCGCTTATCGACATGCACGGGAACAACGGCTCGATGGACGGCGACTCGGCCGCCGCGATGCGGTATACCGAGGCCCGTCTGTCGAAGATCGCCGGCGTCATGCTGACGTCGATCTCGAAGAACACGGTCGACTACACGCCGAACTTCGACGATTCGACCGAAGAGCCGCTCGTTTTGCCGTCACTCCTCCCGAACTTGCTCATGAACGGGACGACGGGAATCTCTGCCGGTTACGCGACCGAGATTCCGCCGCACAACTTGACCGAGGTGCTCAACCTCGCCATCGCCCGTCTGAAAGGTGAGGTCGAGACGACGAATGACGCGTTCCGTTATATGCAAGGACCTGACTTCCCGTCTGGCGGGATCGTTATGGGCAAAGACGGCATCTTGAAGGCGTTCGAGACCGGCAAAGGCAAGGTCATTATCCGTGCCAAATCGGTCATCGAGCCACTTAAGGGAGGTCGTGAACAGATTACCATCACCGAGCTCCCGTATGAGGTGAACAAGGCGAACCTCGTCAAGAAGATGGAAGAGCTTCGCCTCGACCGCAAAGTCGAAGGCGTCGCCGAAGTCCGTGACGAGACTGACCGGACCGGTGTCCGCGTCGTCATCGAGTTGAAGAAGGAAGCCGATGCGGAAGGTGTGCTCCATTTCTTCTTGAAGCATACCGATCTGCAGCTCGCCTATAACTACAACATGGTCGCCATCGTCAACCGGACACCGAAACAGATGGGTCTCTTGTCGATTATCGACGCATACTTGAAGCACGTCGAAGAGGTCGTCACTCGACGCACGACGTTCGAGCTCGACCAGGCGAAGAAACGCGCCGAGATCGTCGATGCGCTCGAACAGGCCATCTCGGTCCTTGACGAGACGCTCGAACTCATCCGTTCGGCCAAAGACAAGTCCGAGGCGAAGCAGAAGCTCATGGAGCGGTTCTCGTTCTCAGACCGTCAAGCCGAAGCGGTTGTCATGCTCCAATTGTATCGTTTGACGAACACGGATATCGTCGAACTGCAAAAAGAGGCGAAGGCGCTCCAAAAAGAGATCACTCGCCTCGCCAACATCTTGAACGTCGACGCGACGAAACGGAAGCTCATCTCGAAAGAGTTGACCGCACTCCGTGACGAGTTCGGCGACGCACGCCGCTCGGTCATCGAGTCCGAGGTCGAAGAGTTGAAACTGAAGACAGAGGTCATGATCGCCGTCGAAGAGACGATGGTGTTCGTCAGCCGCGACGGGTACGTCAAACGTTCATCGATGCGCTCATATGGCGCCTCGAGCGACGAGATGCCGGAGATGAAGCAGAAAGACCGTCCCGTCCTCGTCACCCAGGCGATGACGACGGACCACTTGCTCGTCTGGACGAACAAGGGCAGTTACTTGCTCATCCCGGTCCATCAGATTCCAGAGTCGAAATGGAAAGACGCCGGTCAGCATGTCGCCAACCTCGTGCCGATCGAAGGCGAACAAGTCGTTTCGGCCGATGTCGTCTCGACGTTCGACACCGACGCGCACTGTCTGTTTGTGACGCGTGAAGGCATGGTCAAACGGACACCGCTCCGTGACTATGACGCCCAACGCAAGTCGAAGGCGCTCATGGCGCTCAAACTGAAAGGCGACGACGAGGTCGTCTTCGCCGGCATCAGTGACGGGCCTGGCCAACTGTTCCTCGTCTCTGAGCGCGGTTACGGCCTCTGGTTCAAAGAAGATGACGTGCCGGTTGTCGGTCAGCGCGCTGCCGGCGTCAAAGCGATGAACTTGAAGGATGGGGATATGGTCGCAGATGCTTTCGCCTTCTTCACACCGCCACTGTTCGTCCTTGTGACGCAACGTGGAGCGGTCAAGAAGATGAAGCTCGAGGATCAGTTCGACTGCACGAACCGCAACTTGCGCGGGACGATGCTCATCCGCGAAGTCAAATCGAAACCGCACCAGATTCGTCGCGTGCTCCCGGTGCATGACGATGAGACGCTCCACATCATCGGGAAAGAGAAAGCGAAGACGGTCAAGACGAAGCAGTTGACGCTCTTGGACCGCTACGCCAACGGCTCGTTCGTGTTTGATGAAGAGACATTCGGAGAGATTGAGGACGTGTATCTCGATTGAGATCGAACTAAAGAAAACCCTGTACCAGAGACCATTGTCTTTGATACAGGGTTTTTCTTATGGATTCAAAGCTCGGCCTCTATCAGATAGCGCTCCAAATCGGCCTGTTGGCGCAAGTGATGCCGGGTATGCATCTCGATGAGGTCGTACCACTCCTGTGCGTTCAGCCAGCCAAAGCCGCCATGCCGTGCTTTGACGTCAGGGTTTGCCGCGCGGACGAGCGGTTCAAGTCGCTTCAAACGCGCAGACAATTCGTCGAGTCGTCGCTCGAGCGTCTCATGCTTGTCCGTGTTGTTCGGTGGTTGGTTCATCTCATCAGGTAAACGAATTTTAATCGGAGGGAACCCACCGGCCTGAAACAATCGTTCACCGAATTCGGTCTTTCCGAGCGGTTGCTCTTCGTGTGAGGCGAGACACCGTTCAATCTCGTCTGCATATTCCTCGGCCACCACGATGATATGGTCGTACATCTGCCCGATTGACCAGACGTCTGCTGCTGCCTGATAGCGCAACTGCCGTTCGGTATAGCCGTCCAAGTCTTCTTTGAACTGGGATAACACTGCGATCGACATATCGTTCCTCCTTTGCCACCGTTCTCATTTCAGTATATCACGGGGAGGATAGGTACTTTCTTATGGGAGCGGGTATTGCTAAAAGGAACAAGTCCATCGTTTGGCGAATGGGGTAAGAGGAAAAATCATGGGGGGATCACTATGTCTCAATGGCTCGACTGGGCCAAACGGCTCCAGGCGCTGGCACAGGCTGGCTTGACGTTCACGAAAGACGAGTTCGATCGAGAACGTTACGTCGAACTTCAACGAATCGCGACCGAGATGTTCGAACGACAGTCAGACCTCGCCTTGGAGGAGGTCACGAAACTGACGCACGTCGATGGATACCCGACACCGAAACTCGACGTACGCGGTGTCGTCTTCCGGGACGATGCGCTCTTGCTCGTCAAAGAGCGGTCGGACGGGCTTTGGACGTTACCAGGTGGTTTTTGTGAGGTCGGGTTGTCCCCGGCCCAAAATATCATTAAGGAGATTGAGGAAGAGGCCGGGTTTGATGTCGTACCGGTACGGCTACTCGCGTTGTTCGATATGCATCATCACGACCATCCACCGCTGTCGCAGCATTACTATAAACTGTTCATCGAATGCGAGCTGATTGGTGGCGAGGCGCAGGTGAGCCATGAGACGAGCGAGGTCGCGTTCTTCACGCGGGACAACTTACCACCTTTATCGACCGCGCGGAACACGCAGGAACAGCTTTATATGTGTTTTGAAGCTAGATGGCAAGAAGATTGGATCACGTTGTTTGATTAAGGGGAGGGGATATCATGAAAGTCACACGGATTGACCACGTCCATCAACTGACATTCTATGCGCCTGTATTACCGATTAACGTCCAGTTGATTGAGCGGGAGCTCGGACTCGTCTTGATTGACACCGCCCTCGCGCGCAATGCTGAAGCGATTTTAGCGTATATCGAGGCACAGGAGCGTCCGCTGCTCGCCATCTTGCTGACGCACGCCCATGGCGATCACGTCGGTGGTGTCGACGCCATCTTGAAGGCGCATCCGCACGCCGAGCTTTACGTCTCGAGGCGCGATGCTCGTCTCCTCGAAGGGGACAAGACGACCGACCCGGATGAGCGGTCACTCAAACTAAAAGGATCGCTCCCAACAATCCACTCCTTGCCGGATAAATTGCTCGACCCAGGTGAGCGCTTGTTCGGTCTGAGGGTCTATCCGGCAGCGGGTCATACGCCGGGCTCCATCGCCTATTTCGATGAAAAGGAGCGGAACTTGTTTGCTGGTGACGCGTTCCAGACCCGTGGGGGAGTCGCCGTGGCAGGGGATGTACGCCCGTTGTTCCCGCTGCCGGGCGTCGCGACCTGGGACAAACGGGCAGCGGTCGAGCATGCGGAGAAGTTGATCGACCTGGCACCGCGCCACACGTTCGTTGGACACGGACAGCCCGTCGCTGGGACACACCGGCTCTATTTGGCGCTGAAACGGGCCAAACGCAAGCAAGCACGTCTATTTTCACGATAAACCGGAGGTGCTGATAGATGGAGTTACGCGAGATTCAGACGACAGATTATCAACTGGCCGAGCAGATGCTCGAGATTCAACGGAACGCTTATGCGGTCGAGGCCGAGCTGTTCGGATTCGATGAGATTCCAGCGCGTTATGAGACGGTCGAAGTGATTCAAAATCTGCCTGGGACGAGCTATGGCTTATATAACGACGAGCGGTTGATCGGATTCATCACGGTCGAAGCGGCCGAGAACACGGTCGAGGTCACGAAATTATGTATCGATCCGACGTATTTCAGGGCGAGGCTCGCGACGACGTTGCTCGAACATGTGCTCAGCTTGCATGAAGACAAGCTTGTCTATGTGCATACGGGAAAACATAACGGTCCGGCCAAGAAGCTGTACACGAAGCTCGGATTCAAACCGAGCGCCGAGTTCGAACCGGAACCAGGTGTCACTTTGATTCGTTTTACACGATCTTGAATCCCTTTCCTCAAATTTCAAATCCCGTCTCACTACTTTAAGTATACTAAAGTATTGAGACGGAGTTTTATTTTTACTGATAATATATGTTATGTTAACTAATAGAAAAATAAAGAAAATTGATGTCAGATATGACATCTCTCCTCTCGAAAAAAATCAGAAAATCTTGTACCAATACAACGTCATATCGATGTTCGGATTGCCGGTCTGTTTGAGCGTATCGACACCGCCGAGCGCGAACCCTTCTTTCGCATAAAAGCGACACGCGATCACGTTATCGTTCTGCGCTTCGAGTGACAATCCAAGCAACGATTGCTTTTTTGCCCACGCCTCCGCAACTTCTATCAGCAAATGCCCAAGCCCGCTGTTGCGATAGCTTCCACGGACCGCGATGTTCTCGATATACGCAAAACGGTTCCAGTCTTTCACCACACGGATTTGTCCAATACATGTTGTCTCGTCGAATGCCAAGAATATTTGTTTGTCCTCACTGTTGATGTATTCAGACCAATCCAGCAAATCGTCTGGAAAGCTTGTCACACGGGCTTTCTCATATAACTGTTCCTCATACGTCCAAACCCCGTCAGAAAAGCTCGGAATGATTTTCCCGATGACTGGAAACGGATTATTGGCTTCGTTCACGACGCTGATGGAATACTCATCTAACGCTTTGATCGAGATGTTCGGGGCTTCTTCCATTGCATTATTCTCCCTTCTATATGTAATGACCGCTCCATCCTATAACTACATGATCTCACCAGACTAGCCATAAAGTGGCGGTCATGAAATCAAAGTCGGTGGTTCTGTCGACAACACTTCAATTACATCATGTGATGTCAGGAACACGTAATGCTGAATATTATAAACCGTTTCGTAAATGTTTGTTGATTCTTCAGCTAGCCATTTTAAATAGCTGGAATCGGTCACTTGAAAGAGTGTCCAGTCGCCAAAAAAATCAGGGTCATGATGTTTGTATAAATGTTCTAGCGTTCTAATAAGCGTTCCTTCGTCTGTATGTCGATACGACAGCACTAGTCCGTCAAACAAGAATGTATACGTGTTCTCATGCGTATCCATAAACACGAGTCTTAATCCGTCTTTATCATCAATTAGAGCCTGCAGATATAGTTTGGCCGGTATTTCTGGATTGACGGTGCATCTTTCCCATTTTTCCATTTGCCCCCCGCTCTCCTCATTTTAATATGTTACGAATAAGCCTTTACTATCTATCATACATGAATTATTAAAGTTCACATGGGTCCGAGTCGGCTGATCATCACGATGATATTTTCGCTTAAACCGTATTGTTCAAACCGACATCCATTGATCTGTTTCATCATAATTACTAAACTGTGTCATTCGATTGAATCCTTCATTCATCAACATGTTAGCGCTTTATGGATTTATGTTTCAAAAATAACTTTAATGCTGTTCATCCGCTCTTAGGAGTTGCCTGTAAGCGTATGTCATGCTATTTTTAGACAGATGATAACTTAAGGAGGAACTTGAATGAAACGTATGACAAAAGGTTTGGCAGCATCGCTATTACTGGCTGTCCCGCTCGCGGCGTGTGGTGATTCTAGCACCGATCAGGCCGAAACTTCGCGCTGGGACGAAATCAAAGAAGACGGTACACTCACGGTCGGTACAGCGGGGACACTCTACCCGGCCTCATTCCGTGAAGAAGATAGCGATACATTGACTGGGTTTGACGTCGAGCTCATGAAAGAGGTCGGGAAACGTCTTGACCTTGAGGTTCAATTCAAAGAGATGGCGTTCGACAACATGTTGACGAGCGTCCAAAACGGACAAGTCGACGTCGCAGCGAACGATATCTCGGTCACAGAGGACCGGAAAGAGAAGTTCGCCTTCTCAACACCGTACAAGTACACGTACGGGACGGCCATCGTTCGCAAGAGCGATTTGTCTGGCATCGAGTCAATCGAGGACTTGAAAGGCAAAAAGGCCGCTGGTGAAGCGACAACCGTCTTCATGGACGTGGCACGTCAATACGGGGCGGAGGAAGTCATCTATGACAACGCGACGAACGACCAGTACCTTCGTGACGTCTCGACAGGACGGACCGACGTCATCTTGAACGACTACTATCTTCAGACACTCGCCCTCGCTTTCTTCCCGGACTTCGATATCACGATCCACCCGGATATCGCCTATAACCCACAGGAAGTCGCGTTCTTGATGGACAAAGAGAATGCAGAGCTCCAAGAGAACATCGACCGCGTCCTTGGCGAGATGCTTGAAGACGGAACGGTGAAAGAGTTGTCAGAAACGTTCTATAACGGAGCCGATGTCTCGGTCGAACCGGACGTCGACGCGACGATCGTCGAATTGGACTAAGCCATCATGTTCGAAGGTGTGAAATGGGAAGCAATCTTTGACGTCGACCTGGCTGTGCGCTCGTTCCCTTATCTGCTAGGCGGCTTGCCGAACACGCTTTGGATCTCATTCGTCAGCATGTTCTTCGGCTTGTTGCTCGGTCTCGTGCTCGCCCTTGGGAAACTGTCACCGTCGCGGTTGTTACGGTTCCCGTCGACGTTCTATATCTCGTTCATGCGGGGTGTACCGATTTTGATTATCCTGTTCATCTTATATTCAGGGTTTCCATTCATCGGCATCGAGTTCGCAGCGCTGACGGCGGCAATCATCGGGTTCAGTCTGAACTCGGCGGCCTATATCGCGGAGATTGTCCGGGCTGCGATCCGTGCCGTCGATCCAGGACAAGTCGAGGCGGCCCGCTCGCTCGGGATGAACAAGTGGTTGACGCTCAAAGGGATCATCTTGCCGCAGGCGACGCGAATCGCGCTCCCCCCGCTTTCGAACGTGTTCCTCGATTTGATTAAAGCGAGTTCGCTCGCCGCCATGATCACCGTCCCTGAAATTTTCAACAAGGCGAAGATCGTCGGGGGCCGGGAGTTCGACTATATGACCGTCTATCTGGTCGTCGCCCTCATCTACTGGGGCATCTGTACGTTCATGTCGTTCTTCCAAGATTGGCTCGAACGGCATTTTGAACGCTATTTGGATACACCGAAGCGATGACTGACTTGCCTCCTACAGGCAGGTCAGTTTTTTTGTCGGGCGGTTATTGCAAAAGTGACATGATATAGTCAACTTATTCTATATTTCGCTTCAAAGGAGAGACATCACCTATGTTCTCAAAGCTATTATTCGTCTCATCCGTCCTCATCACACTTACGTATATTTTATTTGATGGACCAGCATGGGTCAGTGCCTTAAACCCATACACGAGTATGATTGTCCTTATTACTTAGTTTTTAAGTTCCCGAGCCAGAAAAGAGCGAAGACGGCTTCTTCGAATTGACCACACGTGACGTACATATTTTGAAGCACTGGTCTTTAGCGTTCCATCTCGGACCGCGAGTGTGCTATGATTTTCTTAATTATCAGAAAATAGACGGGGGAATTTTATTATGGTGCAACAATGGACGACACATTTAAACGATCAAGTGATCGGGCAGTCGAAGGCGATTAAGCTGTCGACGATCGCGCTCCTCTCCGGGGGCCACGTGCTGCTCGAGGACCGGCCTGGTACCGGCAAGACGACGCTTGCACGAAGCCTGGCCACATCGGTCTCGGCCGCGTTCCAACGCGTGCAATGTACACCGGACACGCTACCGAGTGACATTTTAGGGATGGAGCTGTTCAATCCGACGACGGGAACGTTCGAACGCCGGACTGGACCGATTTTCACGTCAATCTTGCTCGTCGATGAGATTAACCGGACGACACCTCGGACACAGTCGGCACTGCTGGAGGCGATGCAGGAGCGACAAGTGACGCTCGGTGAGGTGTCGCTTCGTCTACCGGACCCGTTCTTCGTCATCGCGACGCAAAATCCGTTCGATGGGCAAGGGACGTTCCCGTTGCCGCAGGCTCAACTCGACCGCTTCTTGTTCAAACTGTCGCTCGCTCCGTTGTCTCGGGAGTCGGAACGCCGGTTGCTACGGAACGAGCATTTGAGTGCGGCCCCGTTCACGTTGCAACAGACCGAACTTGCCGAGATGCAGCAAGCCGTCCGTGATGTCTTGTTTCACGAGGCGATGGAGGACTATCTCCTCGATTTCGTCGAGGCGCTCCGTCATCACCGGGATATCGAGGTCGGACCGAGCCCACGGGCGACGCTCGCCTACACGATGGCGGCTCGGGCGCATGCCTATATGGACGGACGGGATTACGTATCACCGGAAGACATCCGCGCGCTCGCCTTGCCGATTCTCGGACACCGCATCGTCTTGACGGTCGAGGCGTCGCTCAAGACGAAGCCGTCTAAATTGATCAAGTCCGTTTTGGAGACCATCCCGGTCCCGTCAGAGGTGTGATATGCAACTCGTCAGCCCTCGCTACCTCGAGTCCGGGTATATGTGGCTCTTGTTCGTCGTCGGGGTGTTCACCGCCCTATACGGCAACGTCTTCCTCGCGAGTGTAATTATCGGTTTCAGCTTGTATGCGCTCATCATGCCGGAGTTGTTGTTCCGGCTCGCTGAATACGTACATGTCGAAGTGACCGACGAGCTGAAGCTGTTCCCGAACGATGAAGAGACGTATACAATCAAATTGGTTTCAACGGCGCCTGTCCCGCTCGGTGTCGTCCGTCTGTCAGGATATCTCCATCCTACCGTCGAGTCGGAGGAACACGCCTTCTGGCGCCAAGAGAACTATGTCGGACGCGAGGCGGTCGTCGCCTATACGCTCCCGCTCAAGGCGATTCGACGCGGACCAATCCGCATGGAGGCGATCGGTATGGAGATTCGTGACCCGCTCCGTATGTTCTCGCTCTATAAGGAAGACCCGCTCGACCGCATCGGCTATGTCTTCCCTGAATTCCTGCCTTATCCGATTCCGAAGCGCCCTCCGACGTTACCTGGGGAGGAGATGGTCCGTCATAGCGCCTACCGTGACCCGGAGACGTTCCAGTCAGTGGCGCCGTATCACGGCCAGCCGATGCGGCAACTGTATTGGTCGGCCTATGCGAAGACCGGCGAGCTACTTGCCCGGACCGAGCAACCCGTCCAAGCGAACGAATATGTCGTCGTGCTCGACTTGCTGACGAAAGACGGACGCGCCCTCACCCATCAGATGGAGCGGTTGATTTCGCAGGCGGCGGCGCTATGCCGCGACTTCGAGAAAGAGAACGCGAGCTATGGGCTGATTGTGCCGACATTGACGAAGGAAGGGATCACCTATGACCTCGCCCCGGGGAGCGGTGAGACGCATTTCCGCAAGGTCATGACGACGCTCGCTTGTCTATCGGAGCGTGACTTCCCGCTCGCCCGGTCGCTGTTCGAACGGAAAGTCGCCAAATATGGCGGCAGCCAATCGATTCTACGGCTCGGAGGTGACGGCCGATGAAACTACTTTGGTGGGTATTTGCCGCTTTCTATGTCGGTCACGCGTTTCCACTCGTATTTCTCTTGACGCTCCGCTTGCCGCGCAACTGGCAACTCGGTGTCCAGACGGCACTCAGCATCGCCGCCCTTTGGTTTTCTTATGAGATGAGCGTGACGTTGCTCTTGTTCACGTACGTCCATGCCTTTATCCGGACGCTCGACTGGACGGACCGTTACGCGATCGCCAGCGTGCTCTTCCTGATCGTCGATTGGTTGTCTCCGCCGGCGTCGCAGCCGCTCGCGATGATCGTCTTCCCGTTCTTGTTCTTGTTTTGGCAGCGGAGCCTATATTACCGCCGTGACTATAAACGGATGCTGTCGACGCTCGTCGTCGCCCTCGCCGTCGGTCTCGGACTGGCTGTGATCATCCGGACAATCAAAGAGTTATTGTTCGGTAACCTCGTCGCCTGGATTCGCCCCATCTTCGTGTGGATCGGGGGTTGGTTCGATGGGTTCAACTTGGATCCGACCGACCGCGTCAACCGGATTCTCGTGCCGGACAATCCGAACATTGATGCCGAGACGATTTCGAATGAGACGTTGCTCGAATCGGCGACGAATCAATCGCTGTTCTTGATTTTGGCTTTTCTCGTCCTTCTGGTCGGGTTGGTCGCCTTGTTCATCTATTTGCAACGCCGTAAAGAGATTCAAGAGGCTGTGACGGTACCGAAACAGCGCCATCAAGCAGCGGATGCCGGGCGTCGCGTCACACGGGCCCCACGGCACGTCCGCTTGCTCGATGCCGGGCGCCGGCTCGAACAGGCCCATCCTCGCCATCGTGAGGAGACGGTCATGGAATGGTTCGACCGCATCGGATTCAGCGAAGGGAACCGCTTCGCCGTCTGGCTCGAGGCCGCCGAGTACGGGGAGAAAGAAGCCCCGGTACCCATCGTCGAGGCGTTCGAACGACATGTCACCCAGACGCTCAAAAAATAAGAGACCAGTCAGTTCGCCGGGCACTGCCGGACGGTCTTGACTGGTCTTTTTTAAAGGATTGGGCTGAGCAAGCGTGACACGCTCTCTTTGAAACGGATCCATTTCGTTCGTGTCTCATAACGCTCAATCGTTAACCTGTCGGCACATGCGAGGTCTCGATTGAATGCATCGATGACAGACTGGGCAACGACCTCGTCATAAACGAGCGCTGAGATCTCGAAATTGAGACGGAAACTGCGCGCGTCGATGTTCGTCGTGCCGATCGAGGCGACCTCGCCATCGATGACGAGCGTCTTCGCATGGAGGAACCCACCTTCATACGTATATACTTCGGCACCGTAGCGGACGAGCTCGGCCGCATTCGTATACGTCGCCCAATAGACAAACATGTGATCCGGCTTGTTCGGAATCATCAGGCGGATCTTCGTCCCAGACATGAGCGCGTTGCGGCAGGCGTCAAGGAAGCTAGCGTCAGGGATGAAATATGGGGTTTGGATGTAAATCGTCTCTTTCGCCTCGGTGATCATCTTGACGAGCATGTTTTTCAAATGCTCGGTCGACGAGTTCGGGCCAGATGTGACGATTTGTACCGGTGACCGAGACGTCTCGAGTAGAGAAGTCGGCCAACGGAAGTCCTCTTTCTCGGCCCGGTGTTTCGTCGGTACGGCACGGTTCCAATCGAGGAGGAAACGCTCGAGCAATTCACGAACCGCCTCCCCTCTCATCCGCAGATGCACATCGCGCCAATAGCCGAACTGACGATTCGTCCCGAGGTATTCATTCCCGACGTTGAAACCGCCGATATAGCCGATCTCCCCATCGATGATACATAGCTTTCGGTGATTCCGGTTGTTGACGCGGAAGTTGATACCGAGGCGTGACGGGAAGAACGACTTCACCTCGCCGCCGTGCGCGAGGAGTTGTTTGAAATGGGAGCGTCGCAATCCCCGTGAGCCGACGGCGTCATAGAGCAGACGTACTTTGACGCCTTCTTTTGCCCGGCGCGTGAGTGCCTCGATGAGCGCTTGGCCGAGCGAGTCATTTTGAATGATATAGTACTGGATGTTGATTTCCTGCGTCGCTATCTCGATGTCATGGAATAACGCTTCGAACTTCTGCTCGCCGTCATGGATGACCTGAATCGTATTATGATACGTCACGAGTGCATTCGTGGAGGATAAGTTCAAGCGGGCGAGCCTTCGATATTTTGACAAGAGCGGGTCATGGGCGAAAAGCCCTTCATGCGCATCAAGCTCGGTCAATTGGTCGTCGACGTGTTTGGCGTACTCGTGACGACGCTCCTCGTCGACCTGATAAAAGTTGTTCGATTTGATTAACCGTCCGAAGAAGATGTAGATGAAGAAACCGAGCAGTGGGATGAAAAACAGCACGAGCAACCAAGCCCATGTCGAACCGATGTCACGCCGCTCGAAGAAGATGATGGTGACGGCGAACGTCACGTTCAGGACAATCAGTACGATACCAAGAATACTGATGATGATTTCAGTTGGGACCATCTCGACGCCCCCTTTATCATCTAGTTTACCCGATGATGGGCAAAACGAAATGCTCGTTTGCAGACACAGTCATAGACACACAAAAAAACACCGCGCCTGCGGTGTTTTTGGAGTAAATCGATTAGTTTAAGACTTTGATTGTGATTGATTTACGACCGAAGTTGAGCGCTTGCTCTTGTGTCGGCATCAAGATATCGATTTTGTTACCTTTGATGGCGCCACCAGTATCTCCAGCGATTGCTTCGCCGTAGCCTTCAACCCATACTTTAGAGCCGAGTGGGATGACTGAAGGGTCAACCGCGATGACTTTTTGGTTCGGGTTCGAGCGGACGTCGATTCCTGTTGCCGTGATTCCTGAGCATCCTGCACAGTATGGCGTGTAAGCCGTTGCTTCCACAGTCATCGTCTTACCTGAAGCCGGAGCTTGGGTTTGCGTTGTAGACGTAGACTGTTTCGTCACTGGTGCAGATGTTGATGCTTTTGGTTTAGCGGCTGGTGCACTATTTGCAACCGATGCTGCGTTGGCACCTTTTACAGAGAATTGTTGACCAGGGAAAATAAGATCTGATTTAAGACCGTTCCATGTCATCAATTGGTTGACAGATACGCCGTTGTTTGTCGCGATGCGATACAACGTGTCGCCTGCTTTAACTGTATACGTTTTTGAAGCGCTTGAAGCTTTAGCTTCTGACTTCGCAAGCTTCAATACTTGGTTTGGATAAATCATATTAGAGTTTAAGCCGTTCGCTTGTTTGATATCATTTACAGATACGTTGTTGTTCACGGCGATACGGTAAAGTGTATCCCCAGACTGAACTGTGTGTGTTGATGCTGCCGAAGCTGGAGCAGCGACTCCTAAACTAAGGCCAGCGAGTGCCGTTAGTGTCAATAGTGGTTTTTTCATAAGAATATTCCTCCCTTTTCTAACGCCCCCTTACTGTAACACCTGTATATTTCACTGCCGTTACAGCCTGATATGAGAGTGATATCAGTTCAGTTACAGAAGCTTTCAGCGAGATGAGAGGAATCTGATTTTTTACAATCCAAATACAAATGGCTTTGTTGAGCCATTTTCGTCTATACTAAGGAGAAGAGAAAGGAGGTTTTAGTCTTTGGAACTATTACTGCTATATTACATTGTGACTAATTTACTAGCGTTTATGTCATTTTTCCTCGATAAACGCCGTGCGAAATCAGGGGAATGGCGAATTTCAGAACGAACGTTACTCATTCTTGTTTGGATTGGAGGAGCATTTGGGGCTTATATTGCGATGCGCCTCTTCCGGCATAAGACGTTGAAGCCGATGTTTCGGATCGGTGTCCCGATTGCCATCTTGGTGCACGCCGGTATCACGGGCTGGTTCATCTTCTGACGCCATTATATAGAAGGAACTTGTTAGCACTGTCCAACGGAGATGGAGTCGAAATGTCTGGATTGACGCTTGATAACGAGAAAACGAAGTCTCCACCCGGTGCAAAACCGAAATAAATATTTGATTGTTGAGGTGAAGAGATGAAAGTTGAAGCAGACATGATTGATGTCCAGTCGTGGACCGAACGGACGATGGAGATCGGGTTCACGACCAATGAGCAGTTTCAAATCTGGCTGGTCACCCAAGGTCAAGTCGAGGTCCGGATCAACGGTACCCGTTTAAGGCTTCGGGCCGGGATGGCATTGATGCTCGACCGCGGACAGGTCACAAAAGTCGAACGGACAGATGACTCGTTTCAAATGACGATGCTTCATGTCGACCCGTTCGACTTGATGGCACCGCCGCTCGCGGAGCAATATGTCACACCGTTCATCGAGACGATTGGCCATCACATGCTGCATCCGGCTGAACCGGGTGACAAGGCCATCCTCGAGACGCTTCATAAAGTAATCAGGAGTTTAAAGAAAGACTCGGCTTTCGCGTTGCTCGATGCGACACTGCAGCTTGTCGTCGTCTGGCGCTATTGGATTCAACGGCCGCCCGTGACGAGGCGGCATGGACAGGAGCGCATGCAACGCATGATTTCCTATATACACGACCATGACACGATGAAGCTGTCGCTCGAAGACATCGCTGCTGCCGGTGGACTGAGCCGGGCCGAGTGTTGCCGTTACTTTTCAAAATGGGGGGACACATCGCCGCTCGCCTACGTCCAAGACGTCCGGATGCAGCGGGCCGCACGTCTGTTATGTGAGACGGACAGTCCAGTCGCTGAAGTAGCGAACCGGCTTGGCTTTACGAGCGTGAGCCATTTCGTGCAGACGTTTAAGAAAGTACATAACCGAACGCCGCTCGCGTTTCGCAAGCAGAAGACATAACAAAAGCCGACACGCGCGTGTCGGCTTTTCTCGTTAACGGGCGGTCCAACCGCCGTCTGCTTTCAAGACGTCGCCATTGACGAAACTCGAATCGTCGGAGGCGAGGAACAACGCGACCTTGGCGATCTGCTCCGGTTCACCCATCGGTGCCTCCCCTGCCCCTTGGATGGCCCGCATCCCGAGCTCGCTCGGCGCGGTGATGGTGGCGCCGATATTCGTATTGACCCCGCCCGGTGCGATGGCGTTGGCCCGAATCTTGTTGAACGTACCGTACGTGGCGGCAATGTTTTTCGTCAGGCCGATAAGTGCGTGCTTCGAGGCGACGTACGAGGCGCCGCCCCGTGTCCCGAACAGGCCACCGACCGAGGCGTTATTGATGATGACGCCGCCCGTTTCTTGCTTGTCCATGATGTTGATCGCGGCCCGGGCCAGTTTCATCGGTCCGGTCAAATTGACGGCGATGACGCGGTCCCACACCTCGTCGGTCACTTCGCCGACGGTCAAAAAGTTGTCCATGATGCCGGCATTGTTGACCAAGATGTCGAGCGAACCGAACGTGCTCGTCGCCGTCTCGACCATCTTGTCGATATCTTCCTGCTTTGTGACATTCCCGGCGACGCCGACGGCTTCCCCACCGCTCGCTTTAATCTCTGACGCGACTGCTTCGACCGTATCCCCGTTCATGTCGACGGCGACGACGCGTGCCCCTTCCTCGGCAAACAGTTTGGCGATGGCCCGTCCCATGCCTGACCCTGCCCCGGTGACAATTGCCGTTCTACCCGATAATTTCACACCGCATTCCTCCTTGTTGAGACAACTCAAGAACGACAGAAAAAACGACAAGTGCAATTTACTCACGTGTCATTAGTCTTTACCCGGATTTGGAGGAAAACGTATCTCTGTTTGGAAGAATCTGCTTCTGTTAAAGTTGTCAGTCACGTACAATGAAAAGATACAGATATTGGAATTTGAGAGGCGGGGTTCGATTGAGTCGTTATCATGCGGAAGTGATTGGAAGCGGGACACCTGTTTTATTTTTACCGGCTGGAGGATTCACTGGTGAAGAAGGCCGTTCGCTCGCCGAGGCGTTGCGCAACGACTTCGAAGTTCATTTGTTAGATTTGCCAGGGTTCGGGAGAAGTGAAGGAATCGAGCAGATCGTGTCGTCCGAACAATTGGCGGATTGGGTCAACGACTATGTCGTCACACATCGACTCGGACCTGTACACGTGATGGCGCATTCGCTAGGAGGTACGGTCGGTCTCGCTTTCGCCGCTCACTATCCCGAGCAAGTGGAGCGGCTCGTCTTGCTCGACCAAGGCCATAAGACGTTCCCGCGCGTTCCGTTGAGAGAATATGGGGTGTTGGGCCTTGCCGTCCCGCTCCTGAGCGGACTTTATCGTCTGTTCGGACCTCGACTCGTCCGGAAAATCGAGACAAAAATCATTTCAGACAACGTGTCAGCTCCGATGCCAGAGGAACAGGTTAAGGCTTTCTGCGCACAGACAGGTCTCACTGAACGAGACGAGATTCGACGTGCGTTGAACGACCCGGCTAAGCTCGGACGAGGCGGATTGAATCTGTTGTTCACCTTCTATCACCTTGACGTGCCGCAGCTCATCCGTTCACTTCAAGTCCCGACGTTGCTTATTTACGGCGATTTTGTCGGACTGGACGACAAAGAAGCCCGATTGACGAAGTCAGCCATGATGGACCTGCAACGGCATGAGCTGCCGATCACTTACATACGAATGACAGGCGGCCACTTCGTCCATTGGAACCCTGCGTTCCCGATTGAACAGGTACGACAGTTTTTACAAGTTGAGAAAGTGAGCAGTCTGTCATGAACCGTCAGCAAAAGATTGTCCTCATTCTTGTGTGCTTATTGTTGGTATCAGCCGGAGTGGCCTGGGCATTTGATTCGACGAAGCAGCCACAATTGCCCGAAGGAGCGGAACCGATTCTCACCTACCCTGTTGATGACCGTAATATGAGTCTTCGCTTTTTCATGAACAGTTACACCGTCGAGGAATGGAGTGAAGAGCCGGTTGCGCAAAGCATAGGTCTTGAACTTACTGTCGACAATCAGGTTCGGTCGATTACATCTGAATCGCTGTCCGAAGCAGGCATCACGTGGGCCACTTTCGGCCAATCGTGCGGGGATACGTCAGCATGTTCCCCGTACGATATCCTTTACGGGATGAACCACGGCGAGACGACAAGAGTCGTCGTCGAGTTGAACGGGGAACGGTTCGAACCGGAACTGTTGAAGACGAAGGCCGGGAATGATGTCTGGTTCGTGCTCGTCGACCAAATCGAGTCGATTGAGTCGATCACCGGTTACGATGCTGCGGGAGACGTATCCTACCGCTTCAACAACTAAAAAAGAGACGGAGGACGGCTGTCCTCTCATCTCTTAGCGTTCACAGGCGATGCCGTCCTTATCACGGTCTTTTGATTTGTTCGCTTCGTATAACGAACTGTTGGCGTAAGGCTTGTACTTCGTCTTCCCACCTTTGTTTTTCGTCGTCTTCGTTTTGGCGACACCGCCCTTGTACGTCTTATTCAGTTCGGTGCAGTTCTTAAATTTTTTCGGTGCAGCGTCCGCGGTTTCTGACGGCGCGATGCTCAGCGTGAACAACGCGATGCCGGCGATGGTCGCACGAAGTAGCTTCTTCATAGTTGTTTCCTCCTTGGTAACAAACGATATGCGTATTAATTCTTGTTTATTATAAGGGCAGTTATGATAAATATCCTGATTTTAAAAAAAGTTAAAGGAAGGTAACCATCTATGGACTTACTTATTCTAATGCAGGACCGGGCCCTCCCGTTACTGTTGCTCGCACTGTTTCTCATGCTGAACGTGGTGTTCGTCATCGGGATTTGGAAACGACGACGTCACTTCTCCAAAGCATTTCTCGTGTTCGCGAGCTCGATTGCGTTTCTACTCATGACGTCATCGGTCATCCTCATCATGTTCACGATGTTCATCGGCTACAACCAGTGATGCCTTCTATCCGATGATATACGTATCAAAATCATCGAGTGCCCCTACGATGTTCGAAGTATGATGAATGCAGAAAGGAGGGAATGCTGATGCTTGAATCACTGAACCGATTGATGGACCACATCGATCAACATCTAACAGAAGACATCACGAGTGAGGATATCACCCGCATCGTCGGGGTGTCCGACTATCATTTTCGACGCATGTTTTCCTATATGGCCGGGATGACGCTCAATGAATACATCCGAAATCGTCGGCTGTCAGAAGCAAATAAGGACTTGATTCATGGGAAATCGGTCACGGACGTGGCCTATACGTATGGCTACCAATCCGTCGACGGGTTCTCTCGATCGTTTCGAGACTGGTGTGGCTTTTTACCGTCTGAAGTGATCAAGAACAAGATTCAAAAGTCATTCCCGAAATTCACTTTCTACATCGACATCAAAGGAGGAATTTCAATGGAATTCAAATTAGAACATAAACCTTCATTCAACGTCGTCGGCGTGTCCAAACGCGTCCCGATTCAGTTCGAAGGCGTGAATCATGACATCGTCGAGTTGGCGCAGTCAATCACGGAGCAACAGCGAAGCGAGATGCATCAATTGGCGGACCTTTATCCAAATCAAGTGCTCAACGTGTCGTACGACTTCGATGAAGGCTATTTGGACGAAATGGGTTCACTCACGCACATGATCGGCTTCGCGACGACGCAAGATAATCCGTATGAGGATCTTGAACAGATTACGATCGAGTCGAACCTGTGGGCCGTCTTCCCGAATACCGGCCCGTTCCCGGAGACGCTCCAGGAGACGATGGCCAAGACGTATGCCGAATGGCTGCCGACGTCGGGATACGAACTGGCCGACTTGCCAAGCATCTCGTTCACGAAGCATGACGGACCGTCGGACAACGTCTATAGCGAAGTCTGGGTGGCGGTCAAACCGAAAACGACGTAAGCACAGAAAAATACCCCTTGAAGACAATTGTCTTCAGGGGGTATTGTCGTTTACTTCGAAGGCTCGTACGCGAGCGCTTCCCCGTTCGTTTCAATCACATGCTTATACCAATCGAACGAGTCTTTCTTCATCCGCTCCATCGAGCCGTTGCCTTCATTGTCACGGTCGACATAAATCATACCGTACCGTTTCTTCATCTCGCCCGTCGTGAACGAGACGATGTCGATGATGCCCCATGGCGTGTACCCAATCAAGTCGACGCCATCATAGACGACCGCTTGTTTCAACTGCTCGATATGCGCCTTCAAGTAGTCGATGCGGGCCGCATCATGAATTTTCCCGTCGACGATCTCATCGACAGCACCGAATCCATTCTCAACGATGAAGAGCGGGATTTGATAGCGGTCGTACAATCGGTTGAGCACATAACGGAGACCGACGGGGTCGATCGACCAGCCCCAGTCGCTCGACTTGATGTACGGGTTCTCGACGCCGTTCGGCAGACCACCGTTGACGATGTCGCCGCTATTATCGGCGACGACGTCACTCTTCACGGTCGTCGACATATAGTAACTGAAACCGAGGTAATCAACGGTCCCATTCTTCAAAATCTCTTCGTCCCCATCGAGGAACGGGATTGAATAGCCTTCACGTTCAAATTCGTTCAAGGCGTAGCTCGGATAGACTCCGCGCACTTGCACGTCCGGGAAGAAGTAACGCTGACGCATCATCTCTTCGGCGAGCATGACATCGTCCGGGTTTGACGAGAACGGATAAATCGGAACGTGTGATACCATCGCCCCAATCTCGAAGTCTGGGTTGATGGCTTTCCCTTTCGAAACAGCGAGGGCGCTCGCGATCAACTCATGGTGCCCCGTCTGATACATCACTTCACGGGCGTTCTCCCCGTCTTCGACGATGACGCCTGAGTTCGTCCATAAGAATAGCGGGTTGTTGACGTCCATCTTGTTGTTGATCTCGTTGAACGTCATCCAATATTTGACCTTGTCTTTATAGCGGTCGAAACACACCTCGGCGAAGCGGACGAAATGGTCGACGACGGCACGGTTGCGGAACCCGCCGTACTCACGTGCGAGATGAAGCGGCATCTCGAAGTGAGATAGTGTGATGATCGGCTCGATGTCGTGCTTTAACAGCTCGTCGAACAAGTCGTCATAAAATTGGAGTCCTGCCTCGTTCGGTTCCGCATCGTCCCCGTTCGGGAAGATCCGGCTCCAACCGATCGACGTGCGGAGACACTTCAAGCCCATCTCGGCAAAGAGCGCGACGTCCTCTTTATAACGGTGATAGAAGTCGATCGCCTCATGGTTCGGATAAAATTCGTCCGGCTCGACCTTGTCCGTGATGCGACGCGCGACGCCGTGAGCGCCGGCCGTCAACACGTCGACGACGCTCGGCCCTTTGCCGTCGGCGTCCCAGCCGCCTTCAAATTGATGCGCGGCGAGGGCGCCGCCCCATAGAAAGTCTTTTGGTAATGTCTTCATCGTAGTTCCTCCTTATTGATTAACAATCGTGAGCATTGGTGTCGTCGTGTCTGTCTGATTACTTGCTTGGACGAGTACGTCAGCGTATGTCGCGCTGTTCGTCACGATGACAGGCGTGATACTTGAAATATTATGTGCAGCGATCATGTCACGGTCGAACGTCGTCAACACATCGCCCGCTTTAAAGCTATCCCCGTCTTTGACGTGTACGGTGAACGGTTTCCCATCGAGCGTCACCGTATCGAGACCGACGTGGATCAACAACTCGATTCCCGTGTTCGAACGGAGACCGATCGCATGTTTCGTCGGTGCGACCATGACGACCGTCCCGTCAAACGGTGCAATGACCTTATTCCCGTCTGGATCGACGGCATAACCTTTCCCCATCGCCCCGGAGGCGAATACATCGTCCGGAACATCGCTCAAGGCGATGACTTTTCCTGAGAGCGGTGAAGCAATCGTCTCTTCCTGGACGAGCGTCGCACTCGCTTCTGCCGTCGCAGGTGTTTCCGTCACTTCTGTCACTTGTTTGGCCGTGTCTTCTCCGAAACCGAAGATTTGAATCAAGACGACCGGAAGGATAATGGCGATCGCTGTCCCGATCAACAGTCCCCAAATCGAGGTCGGCACGTCTTCACTGATTCCGTTCACAAGGGTGAGCGGACCCGGGAGACCGGCGTAAGCGAAATAATACGGGTTGAAGAAACTGGCCACGATGGCTCCGACGGCCCCCGAGATACATCCAAAGATGAACGGTTTCTTGAAGCGGAGTGTCACCCCGTAGATGGCAGGCTCCGTGATTCCGAATAGTCCAGTAATCCCAGCCGAGACACCGACTTTTTTGATTTCTTGGCTCTTCGCTTTCAAGATGACACCGAGAACGGCGCCGACTTGGGCGATGACGGCAATCGTCTGATATGCCTGGAATGAGTCACGGCCATACAAGTCGAAGTTTGCGAGCACCATCGGCGTCACGCCCCAATGGACCCCGAAGATGACGATGACTTGCCAGAGACCACCGATAATTGCGCCAGCGAGCATCGGGGCGTTCTCCGCTAAGAAGTTGTAGCCGTTGGCAATCCCGACCGCACCCATCGTCGTGATTGGTCCGATGACGAGAATCGTGAGCGGCACCATGAGCACCAAACTGAAGAACGGTACGAACAAAGGACGAATGACCTCGTTCATGTGTCGGTTCAAGAACCGCTCGACGTAGGATAAGATCCAGACGAGGAAGAGCGGTGGTAATACCGATGACGTATACGTCGTACCTGACAAGGCGAGACCAAGGAAACTGATCGTCTCCCCTGACGTGATGCGAGCCGCCATCTCGGCCCATGTCGGACTGACCAACGCCGCACTGGCTGCGACGGAGATGAACGTGTTCGTCTTAAAGTGTTTCGATGCCGTGATGGCGATGAAAATCGGTAAGAACGTGAACGGTGCCCATGAGATGAAGCTGAACACTTCGTACGTCCCCGTCTCGGCGAAACCGTCGAACAACAATGTCGTGATGATGAGTACCCCTTGCAAAATCCCGGCTGCGGCCAAGATATAGATGAACGGTGCGAATACGGCGGACATCGTAGCGATGATGCGGTTCAGGACGGTCCCCTTGTTTCCGTCTTCGACCTCAGTCCCTTCGATTTGCACCAGTTTCGTGAACTCATCGAACACTTCCCCGACATGCTGCCCGATGACGACCTGGAACTGGCCACCCGTTTCGACGACCGTGATGACCCCCGGCATCGCCATGACTTGTTCTTTCGCCTGCGGATTCGACCGCTTCAAGACGAGACGGAGTCGCGTCGCACAGCGCGCCGCATTGATGACGTTGTCTTCCCCTCCGACGGCCTCTAAAATATCCCGAGCCAACTTTGAATAATCCCGAACTTTACTCAACTGAAAACCCTCCTTTGATGTAACGCTTACATTTTGTACACTCTTACTATAATTGTACCGGTACAATTAATCAATAGCGATACAATAAATAGTTTGTGAACGTTTCGTAGACATATGTGTGGTATAATGAAGGCAACATTTTCAAGTAGATGAGGGATGAGCGTGCTTAAATATCAACAAGTGGCAGCAGAGATTGAACAGTACATCAATCAACATGATTTGAAGCAAGGAGATAAACTTCCCGTCCTCGAGCAGTTGATGAGCCAATATGCCGTTAGCAAGAGCACGATCACGAAAGCACTCGAGTTGTTGGAGCGGAAAGGGGTCATCTTTCAATTGCGGGGGAGCGGCATCTTCGTCCGGCGCCACAACCGTCCGGGCTATATGAGTCTGTTCTCGACGCAAGGGTTTAAGAGCAACCTCGGTGACCGAGTGTTGACGTCGGACGTGCTCGACGTCTCGGTCACGAAACCGGACGCGACGGTCGCACAGAACCTTGGGATTGACGTGACAGATGACGTCTATCGCGTCGAACGGGTCCGCTTCGTCGACGGCGAGGTGTTCTGTTACGAGGAGTCGTACTATGTGAAGGCGATCGTCCCGTATTTGAACCGAGAGATCGTCGCCGACTCGATCTTCGATTACGTACAGGGCGCACTCGGCGTCACGATCGGCTTTTCGGACATGTATATGCAGGTCGGTCGACTGACTGAGACGGAAGCCGGCTATCTAGGTTTACAGACGGAGGACCCGACGCTCCGCATTGAGACGATTTTCCATCTTTCGAACGGGAAGCCGTTCGATTATTCACGCATCACGTATCATTACGAACACTCACAGTTCGTCGTCCAGGCGAACGGACCATACATGTGAAAACACCGCTCTACGCGATTTGCGTGGAGCGGTGTTTTTGTATGGCTCAGACGAGCGGTTTTCGCTTTAAATCAATCACTGACGTTTACATTTCACTTTCTCCATCGCCTTCGGTAAAAAAGATAAGCGAGCGGGAGCACCGCCAACAACGCGAGTCCGAGCATCCGATATGATGTTGGTTCTGTTGTCTGAACGTCACCTGAACCACCAGTAAGCGCATCCCCTGGTTGCGCTTCGGTGTTGGATTGTGTCTCGACCAAGCGTTTCTGATACATCTCGAGCGTGATCCTGTCTCCTTCGATGAACCGTTTCGCATCGGTCGTCAAGGCGGTCAACTTCTTTCCATCATAGTCAAACCAGGCATTCTCTCGCGAGGAATGGACCAATGTACCGGACACATCAGCTAAGGCAATGGCCAACTCGTCACCATACCCGAACGTGGAGAAGGCGAAGAGGCCCGGTTCCTGCTCGTACGTGCCGATGACATTTCTCGGCTCTCCATCTTGTAGGACGGCTGATACGTACTCCTTGCTCGAGACAAACGTACACATTTCGTCCGACGAATAACAGGATTGCGCGGCAATCATCACTTCATGGAGCGAACCGAACGAGATGGCGCGACTTTCCGTCAAATGATAGTTACTCGGGTCGTCACCTTCGATATGGTCGAGGACGATTGACTCGAAATGTTTTTCAGCAAAACGCTCCGCGGATCGTTCAGTCGGCGCGGCAGCTGCTGACGTAGCAACGAGCGTAAAGGCCCCAGCTAGGGCGAATGTTGTGAGGTGGCGCAACATGTTTTCTCCTTTCAACTGATAGACATCTGTTTGAGCAGTGACGCGTCAATCCGAATCACTTCCGCATGCGGATGATTCTGTCGCTCGATGATTTGATTGAACCGTTTCGAAGCGACGAATCGATCGGATTCATGGACCCACGCCAGACGTACGAGGGCGAGGCGCAATTGCTTGCGACCGTCACTCATTCGCAGGTGGTCGATATGATTCTCAGCATCGAGCCGATTGATGAACAGCTCGACTTTACAATCTTCCTTCACTAAATAGGATACCAGATAAGCGGCCTGTTGAATCAACTCTTCATAGCGCGCATGAAGGCCATTCCCTAGCGGACCGCTCAAGTCGAGCACGAGCGTGAATGTATCGAGGTTTTGGCGTTGATACACTTTCGCCTGAAGTTTTCCTGTCTTGGCTGTCGCGATCCAGTCAATCTGTTTGACCGGCTCTTGCTCATACCGTTTTGTGCTTTGAATCATCAACGGGTCGTTGAGCGGTGAATGTTTGACGAGTCGGTCCCCCATCCGTACCAGGCGTGAGTCAAATCTGTTCTGTCTCGTGATGGATGGGAGTATGATCCAGGATGGAAGCGTATGATCTGTGACGAAGATGGTGCCAAGCCAAAATGGGAGTCTGAACTGAAGTGTACATTCATTGACTTGGACGGGCCCGCGCTGTTTCGCATGAATTGGAAGCGAATAGGTCGATTCCTCACGAAGTTGAATGACATGTACGCGCTGATCTTTGTCAAACGTCAAGCCGTGTCCCGTGACCAGGCGGACCGATGTCGGGATTCCGAGTTCTTGGAGACGTTCTACACCTGTCACCTCCATTCTTAGCGAGACACGATCATTTACGAACAACAACTGCTCTTTCTGGTGGAACGATAAACGTGTCCCTTCGACAATTTTCTGCGTCAGCCATTTCCGAATCAGCATCAATCCTAGTATTGCGCCAGACAGATAAGCGAGCGGCCACACATATGGGAACCATATGAACAGAAGTAGGATTCCGGTATAGGCCGGCCATAGCTTGTCGTCTAAAAGTGACGGTGTGCTCACTTCGACTTGTCGCATCTTCACACCTTCTCGACCGGTACATCGACTCGCTCCAAAATATCAGCGAGAACTTCCCGTTTCGTCGATTTCACGTCCCCTTCGAGCGTGAGCGTCAAGCGGTGTGCCAGAACATGCGTCGCGACGGCTTGGACATCTTCCGGGGTCACGAATTGACGGTCTTCGATATAAGCGTAAGCTTGAGACGCCTTGACGAGGGCGAGCGTCGCGCGAGGACTGGCTCCGACTTCGACGAGCGGATGAAGTCGTGTCTCTTGGATGAGGGCGAGCAGATAGGTGACGACGTCGTCATGGATACGGACCTCCTCAACTGCTCGCTGCGCTGCTAAAAACGTTTCGGACGACATGAGGGCATGAACGATGTGGCGTGTCTTAGAAACAGTCTGAAGAATCAACTGTCGCTCCTCCCCTGCTTCAGGATATCCGACTTGAAGGGACATCAAGAAACGGTCGAGTTGAGCGTCGGGCAAGGCGAACGTCCCTGCCGATTCGATCGGGTTTTGCGTCGCGATGACGAAGAACGGTTCTGGCAGTTGATACGTGACTCCGCCGATCGAGACTTGCCGCTCTTCCATCGCCTCGAGCAAGGCGGATTGTGTCCGGGGGACGGCTCGGTTCACTTCATCAATCAATAAGATGTTGGTAAAGATCGGTCCTGTCCGATTTTCGAACGTCTGTGTCTGCATGTTGAAGAAGTCAGAACCAATGATATCGGTCGGAAGCAAATCGGCCGTGAATTGGATGCGCGTGAAATCAGCTTCAAAACTCTTGGCAATACTTTTGGCAAGTAACGTTTTCCCGGTACCCGGGACGTCCTCTAACAAGATGTGCCCGTTCGCGAGTAGCGCCGTGCAGCAGAGGCGCGTGATTTCAGGTTTTCCGAGATAGATTTGGTCCAATTGTTCTAATACGCGTTTGATGGTCATAAGGGTGGCTCCTTTTCTAAACGAAGTAAATAGTCATCAAGCTGTTGTTTGAACGCTTCTTCACGTTGTGGCGTGATCTCGACTTTGTCATAACGGGTCTCTAAATAGCTCCGAAGCGAGGCGTCGAGTTGAATGCGGCTCGCCCAGGCGGATAACGTCTCGAACGTCCGTCTTCGTTGTTGTGGCGGTAGCGCTTGTTCGAATTGAATCAAATGTTGCCGCAACGGGGAATCTGGTAGCGGATGAGCGGAGCGTTTTGCCTCTTCGAACGTTTCGTCTGTCTCTTGCTTTGAGTGGATCCTCTCGTCTATCGGAACGGCTTCCCTCCCCTTTTTGTGGAAGGGTCTACGCCACATCCATACACCAATCAAGAGAAGGATTGCGCTGAAGATGTAAGGTAACAGGGAAAGGCGATCGGATTCACTTGTGGATGGTTTGCCGTATGACGGAGACGAGTCATTCTCATCTTCCCTTGGTGTGCCGCCTTCATCATCTGATGGCCCAACAACCGCCCCTGCTTCAGAAATACCGGGCCCGGAATCTACGTCACTACCATCTCCACACCAAAAATCCGTATCGACGACCTCAATGATTCCAAACAACTTTCGCTTGTCATGACAGTCCGTGACCCAACTCGTGATGGGGCTTCCAGAGATGTCCAACCCTTTGAAGTAGGTATAAGCAAGTTGACCTGAAAATGAAATAAGTGCGACAACCAGTAAAGAAATCAAGACTGCTGATACAAACAGAACTTTGGCTTTTCTCATGTAACGACCCGTATGTGAATATGTAGATTCGACTGCATCCCGTTCAACGGCTCCTTTCATTCATCGATTCCATTTAATCCTTTTTTTGGAAAAAGTGTTTGGGAGGATTATAGCATATCGGAAATGCAAGTCAAACAAGGTTTTACGTCAGGTAATATTCATTGCAGGAAAAACATATTGCCCAAAGACGTCACGTTGCACTTTCATGAGACCAGACTCGATATCCATTCCGTTAGTCGTGTAATGAAAAGAGACACTCACGGAGCTTGGGATTTGATTGAAAACATAGGCGAAGACAAGAAACGACTATTTCTCTATTTCATGGGTGCGAAGGAAGAGGTCGTTATTCCGCTAAGCAGCCCTATCTTAAAGGAGTCCGAGCAATAAACGCTTCGAGACTTGCCAAAACAGCACCTGAATCCTGAATTGGTAAATATGAACAGTGGAGCTCGGCAGCTCTTAAGTTGATCATGCTTTCACTTCAAGCGCAATTGAATTCGGATTCATAAGAAGCCAATCTCTGCTCCCTTCCTCTCATCCCTCTTCATAAGCACACCTCAGTTATCCTTACTTCAAACAAAAGCCCCAACCAATAAAACGAATTGATTGGGGACCAGGTATCACAACTGCGATGCTCGAAAAGTATGTAACTTGTTTCGTCATTGTTGAAGAATCTCTTGATATTTGTAGCCTTCTAAGATTTCATGATCTTCTTTGAATGTCCAATCTTGAATCGAAAGCTCTGGATTTGATTCTAAGTAATGGTTGAGGATGTCTTTTCCTAAGATATAGTTACTCCAGCGAGGAAGATTCTTTTGCTCATTACCGACAATAAAATCGTTAAATGTTGTTTCATAATTATTAACAAGACTCGCTACATGTTCCTTTGTCTTCTCATCTATTGGTTCATGCCAAGGAGGTGATACGCCTTTGACAATTCGATCTGCAAAAGCATCTGCCTTCCCTTCTAATATGACAGAATTTAAAACCGAACTAATCATAAAGTTTGGTGTGTCCCGAAGAATCAAGTGATGATATTCATGTGCAGTCGCATAAGCAAGAATATTTTTATCGAAGTCTTCATTCAGATAAAAGACAAAAGAGTCTTTATATGCATTTCCACTAACCCCACCCAGTGACTCACCGATAAAGGCAAATTCTGAATTGATTGGTACGAGGAAAATCGTACTTTTCTTTTTAGGAAGTACCTTATGTGAAGCGAGGTAGGTTTTTATAATCGTTTCTTCAATTTCATCATGTTTGCCCATCAATATATCGATTCGATTTAGGAGTTCTTGCTCATAGGATGTCGATTTCATCAAAAAGTTACCTTTCAAATCCGCTGTTCCGAACTTCTCCTTTTCTCCAATCTCCTCTATGTAATCAAGAACGAATTCTCTAAAAAATTTTCTTTTCTGTTCTGGATCATTCGTCTCAAGTGATGCTTCCAAATATTTTTGATATTGTGTGTAAAGTGGCACAATTTTCAATTCACTATCCTGGTTGATTTTCATGGTCTCAGGTTGCATATCAATACGTTCTTTATCAATTTCTATATTTTCTTCATCACCCACACATGCTGATAACAGAATTAAAGGAATACAAAGTAAAATGATAGTCAATTTTTTCAATTGAACGGCCTCCGTCTCTTTTTAAACCATCAAGTTTTTATCATGTTGATGCTTTTTGCTCTCCGTAAGAAGTAGTTTTGTTATATAAATAACTCTTCTCATATATGTTAAATTGTACCATATTTTCTATCGATTCACCTTCTGAATGCTTATATGGTAACTCGAGACTGCCATAATCGTTTTTTTCGTTTACCTTGAGTGTCGTACTCATTTTTAATAATTAATCACAAAAAAATTCCCCGTTCATTGAACGAGCAACCAGACTCCTCCACTATGCATATAATCTTCATCTTGAATCAGTTCGTGGAACCGATGCACCTCGACGTCCGCTGACAGGTCGAGTCTTTGTAGGAATACGCAATCGTTAGGCAACCGCGTCCACGTCTGCTCTGACGTATCCCGATCCATAAACGCCTTCAGTCGTGCATCGCTTTCAAACACGAGCAGTTCGGACTGCCAAAGCGTCGGCAAATCGAGTAAGACGACGACCTGGTACCGCTCCTCTTCTCGGTTATGCACGAGACGTGAGGCCCCTTCCATCATCACCTCGATAATCGCACGTTGAATCCGGCTGTTCTCCTGTACAGACGATAAGAACGATTGATCAATCGGGATTTTGTTATGCCAATACCCGTCATGAAACGTCGTCGGGAACGATTGGGTCTGTTCGTTGACATGCAGGCGCACCCGTTTCAGTCTTCGTCTGACACCGCGTACTTTTGCCCGTCTCTTCAAGAGGTTTGCCCCAAGATGGCGTCGACTTGCTGCTGGTGGTGCCGGTCATGTTCGATGAACTCGGTGACGATATAGGCGAGCGTATACGGGACACCGTGATGCGGGCAATGGGTTACCCCGTTCGCCATCGTGTGCGAAGTCAGCGTCTCTTGACTTAATGACTGAAGCGTTTCTATAAGCGAGCTCCGACTCGTTTTGGCTAACTGGAACACGTTTTCTCCCGAAAGACGTTTCGCTTTTTGGGTCGCTCGCGCGTTAAATGAGTCGAATTCAGGGAAAATCATGGCTTCCCCGGTCTTGACGGCCGGGACGATGACGTTCAACAGATGATTGTCCCAATGGGCGATGTGAAGGACGATTGCTTTGATTGACCATTTGTCGGTTGCAATCGATTTTTCCCACATCGATTCATCCAATCCCGACAATGTGTTTAACCAGTCTATATAGGATGCAAACTCGTCGATGACATCTGAGGTTTTCGTCATAAAAGTATCCTCCTTCGGTTATAAGCTAAGAAAATTGTATCATGTTCCGGCCGCTTAGCACTGAGCTTCGTCAATCAAGGAATGCTTGATTGAGGTGATTGAGCCTCACTTATGCATATAACGGGATAGACCTCTTCATATTGGTTTGAGGAGTCATCCCGTCGATTGAAATTGAACCGTAAGTTACCATCACGCCTTGTGGTGACGGGACCATAAAAAGAGGGAACGTATCCAACCAGTCCGCTGATGTCGGAAACGCATCAGGTGCCCAGTCGAGCTCAAGTTCGTGCCCGGCAAGCGCGTACGAGAATGGCATATGACGATACACGTCAACGAGCAGTCGTTCGATTTTCTGTGTGAACACGGGTCTCGATGCAGGGTGTGAGACGACATTATCCCACTTTATATCGATGAGAATCCCGACATAGGTGTACATCTCTTGAAGGGACACGGTCATCGTCATGTCCACGTCTCCAAAATAGTTGCTTCGTAAATGGATAGATCCGTAATGTCCGATCTGAGCAAAGTCGGTACCTGTCGTTGTCGTCCAACTAGTGCCCGCCTCATCCTGACTGTATGTCACGTTTATGATTTCGCCACCGCTACTCAACAATTCCGCACATACATTTTGAGCAAGTTCAGGTAACGGATAATGGCTCGGATAAGCCATCCCGATGGAAATGAATCCGCCTGCTTGATCCATTCAAACACCTCCTTTGTTTCATCATACAAAAAAAGCGGCACCGTATACACGGCACCGCCCTATCTTATAGCCAGACTGGTAAAGAAAAGAAAACCAAGAACAATACGGTCAAGACACCGACGACCGGACTGAGCGATCGATAGCCCTTCTTGAACAAGACAATCATCGTGTAGGCGATGAATCCGAGCCCGATGCCATCGACGATGGAATACGTGAACGGAATCATGATGATGACGAGAATCGCCGGGAAGGCATGCTCCCAATTGTCGAGCGGGAGATGCTTCACGTTCTGGAACATCATCATGCCGATGATGACCAACACCGGCGCAATCGCCGTCACCGGAATGATCGCGAACAGCGGCAGCAACAAGAGCGAGACGACGTACAGGCCTGACGTCACGAACGAGGCGATGCCGCCCCGTGCGCCGACCGAGATGCCGGCCGCGACCTCGACCGTCGAGACGGTCGGGCTCGAGCCGAACATGGCACCGGCCATCGTCGACAACCCTTGGGCGACGAGCCCTTTCGGTGCGTCCGCATCCTTGCTGATGGCGCGCGTCTGATTCTGGATTAGGCTGATGTTCTCGATCAGCAAGACGAGCGTCAATACGCCGACGGCGACAAGGAAGATCGGTGACGCCGACTCGGCGAACGAGACGTTGCCGAACACGGTGCCGAACGACTCGAAGAACGGCATGAGCGCGAACTCACCGGTCCAGTCGAGCGTTCCCATGACGGCGCTCAAGCCGACCCCGAACGCGATCGTCCATAGGAAACTGCTCGGCCCCATCTTCAAGAAGAGAAGGATGGCGACGAAGAGCGACAGGAACGCGACCTGCACCGGCCGTTCCCCGAGGTCTCCGATATGAAGCAGTGCCCCACCACCGCCCGAGACGATCCCCGCCGCCTCGAGTCCGATCAAGATGAGGAACAGGCCGAGTCCGACCGTCAATCCGTCATGAATAATCGGTGGGAATGCGTTCGCGAGTTTCCTCGCCACCTTCGTCACCGTCAACAGGACGACGAGCGCCCCTGAGACGAACGAGACAGCGAGCGCGCCTTGCCAGCTCAGCCCCATCTGCAGGACGAGCGTGTACGTGAACAACGCGTTGATGCCCATCCCTGGTAACAGGAGCAGCGGCAAGTTGAACAGTCCTGCGATGAACGTTCCGATGATGCTTGTCAAAATTGCTCCGACGAGCGCTCCCTCGAACGGGAGTCCGGCTTGTGTCAAGATTGCCGCGTGAACGGCCGGGATGTATGCTGTCGCCAGAAAGTTCAGCACGCCCCCGTATGTTTCTGTTTTCCATTCTGTTTGTTTTGCCATAGGAATCAATCCTTTATTGGCACCCTCACCCACCCATGTGGTTATACACACGAGGTAAATTATATCCTGTCTGACCTCTGACATGCAAGACAATCTTGGTTCAAATCCATCTTTGGACCCAGTCATGAGACCCATTCAGACGAAAGGTTCATTTTATAAAACAAGAACAAACGTTCCTGTTTTTAGCATCTTTTTTGACAAGAATCTGCTATAATGAAGAGGCAGGTTAACGCAGCAATAGTGGGGTCAGCCGCCAAGTCCACAATGGAGGAAGGCGGTGGTGCGGATGGAACAACTATGGACCTGGGTCGGCGATTATGTGATCGTCCCGATCCTCGCTCCGATTATCGTTCACTTGGTATTACACCAAACATCCGATCGTGCAACGTCTGAACGCACAAAAAAATGACCCCCTCGGCGCAATGAGATGGGTCACTTTCTGATTCACTAACCATTGTGGCGGCTGGGACCACTCTTAAAGTGGTAGCCTGTAAGCCAGAGGCCGGTGTGTCCAGCACCGGTCTCTTTCTACTTGCATCATACCATACTTGTTCCCATTTTTCAGCAACAGAAACGCGAAAACGGTGAAGTTGACGTGACGAATGATCGCAAGACGCCCGGCATCGATCCGAGACCAAGCTTCTTGATTGATTGTTCAACAGTTCGAGGCAAAGCGCTTTGCCTTTTTTAGATTTCATTTATGACTCCTTTAAGAATTCTTTAAATCTGCCATCTACACTGAAGACAGTTCAAATTCTTAGGAGGTTTATTCCCATGTATAATCAGAATTATTCAGTTATGTTCACAATCGAATCAGGGGTCGTTCTCATCCCACTCGCCATCCTCGGTCTCATCACGTTACTCATCTGGTCATTTCGCAAGCAACATGTAAAAGCTGCTCAAACTATTTTGCTTCTATCATTCGGGATATACTTATTAGGTGTCCTTCACTTTGTGTTCTTCCCGATTGACGTCAATTTAGGAAAATATGCGAACCAAGTCCCATGGTGGAGAACAATCAATTTCATTCCGATTTTGACCATCGACTTGTATTCATTTGTACTGAATATCGTGATGTTCCTCCCGTTCGGCTGTTATCTTCCATTTTTGAAACCGTCGATCACGAAAAAAGAAGTACTTAAATTAGGATTTCAGTTTAGTCTGATCCTTGAACTGATTCAATTATTGGTGCGCACGACACTAGGCAGTGGACGAAGCACGGATGTGAATGATTTATTGGCAAATGCGTTCGGGGCGCTCTTAGGGTTCTTACTCGTTCGCTTCGTCGTCCAATACGCCCCGTTCCGACGTTTGTATCAGAATTTCCAACTTTAATTCGCGAGGGAGTTTCAAGCATGACAAAAATCTTGTTAGTGGATGATGATGTCCAAATCGCAGAACTGATTGATGTGTATGTAAAAAATGACGGGTATCACACGACGATGGCAACCGACGGGGAAATGGCGCTTGACTTGTTCAACCAAGAATCGTTTGACTTAATCATTTTAGATTGGATGATGCCTCGGATGGATGGGCTTGAATTTTGTAAGCGGGTGCGCCAGACGAGCCAAATTCCGATCTTAATGGTCAGTGCCAAAGTGGGTGATATGGATAAGATATTGGGATTGACGACGGGAGTCGATGACTACATCATCAAACCATTCAATCCGCTCGAGTTGATGGCACGTATTAAAGCATTGCTGCGCCGTTCAAACTATAACCGACCAAGCGAGTCCTCAAGTGTGCAAGCTGGTCCCTTTCTGATCGATCGAGCCAGTCACACTGTCACGATGCAAGATCAGACGATTCGATTGACGGCACGTGAATTTGAGATTTTGTATTTACTGGCGAAACATAAAGGCCGGGTGTACAGCTCTGAAGAGATATTTGAGACGGTCTGGCAAGAGCATGGCGTCGGGTCGAATCAGACGGTGATGGTTCATATCAGTAACATCCGCGAGAAATTACATGCTGTCGTGCCACATGAGGTCATCATTCATACGGTGTGGGGAGTGGGATATAAAATTGAGACATAATATATGGCGCGTCATAACGTTCATCCCGATATGGAAACGTCTGCTGTATGTAGTGATTGCTTTCGGGGTCGCCACATTGAGCGGTGTGTTGTTACTGCCTGCCGTCTGGTACTTTGAAGAGTCATCACGATTTGTGGAGAGTCTGATCATCGTGTTGTCGTATTTCCGGGAAGGTGTCATCGTCATGTTTTACAGTCTGGTGGTCATCGTTTGTCTCGTGTTGATTTATCAATATGAGCGCAAACGATATTTACAGTTTCACATTGAGCGGATGACGTCACTTGTCGAAGAACTCCATGCCGACCGCGATTCGGTTGAACGATCTGTTCCACCAGAGCTAGACCGGTTGATGGCAACCGTTCGCGCCATCTCGGACAGTGCGGCAAAAGCGGAGCAAGAAGTGCTTCAAGCGGATCGTTTGAAACATGAGCTCGTGACGAACGTCGCCCACGACTTGCGCTCCCCGCTCACGTCGATCACGGGTTATCTTGACTTGATTCACAGCGACCGCTATCGGGACGAGGTGGAATTGCGACATTACATCCACGTCATCCATGAGAACGCGACCCATCTGAAAGGCTTGATTAACGATATCTTTGACTATACGTTTCTACAAAACGATCGGATCGCCCTCCAGACAAGCGAGGTCCGTCTCGATGAATTGCTCAATCAGCTCATCATGCAGTCGACGTTACGTCTCTCGGAAGTTGGAATGGAAGCTCGATTCAGCTCCTCAGCCGAACGTCCCATCGTGGAAGGGGATGCGTTAAAGCTCGTCCGTGTGTTTGAGAATATACTTGAGAATGCGATTCGTTACGGGCGTGACGGAACGTATATCGATATGTTCATCGACGATACGGATGAAGCGGTTCTTATCAACATGACGAACTACGGCGAGGAGGCCATCCCCTCCCGTGACATCCCTTACGTGTTTGAGCGATTTTTTAGAGTGGAACAGTCACGCGCGCATTACACCGGCGGATCAGGTCTCGGTCTTGCCATCGCCAAGTCCATCATCGATTTACACGAGGGCGAGATTCACGTGACGAGCCAACCAAGAGAAACGACGTTCACAATCATTCTCCCAAAAGTCTCTCCAAATGCTGTTCATGAGAAAGCATGGCCCGTGTGACCTACACGCGCCATGCTTTTTTCGTGCTCACACAAAAGATGATCAACTTCAAGCTCATGTTCGTGCGATTGCATTAAGAGGATTATCGACGAGCCCAATCGCACTACGCGACTGGGCTCGTCGATAATCGGGCGTTAGCCCGGTGTTTTCATATCTTCCTCTACCGTATAGCGGGAGAACCAGTTCATCATGGCGTCCGCCTCTTGCTTCGGGATGTCCTCGATCATCTCATTCGATAGCAAGCCACCCCGTGTCGAGAACAGGACGTTACATACATCGAAACGGCGTTGGAGTGGCGTCTGTGTCACTTGGACCTGTTCGATCCGCGGCTTGTCCGTCAAGAATGAACTGACGTTGAAGGCCCCTGTCCGCAGCTCGATGAACTGACCGTTGCGAGCGTAGCGCGTCGTCATATAGCTCAATAGGCGACCGCCGATAATGATGGCCCACAGTAGGACGAGCCACCAGGCGTAATCGCGGAAGAAATACAAAACGACACCCGAGACGATGAGTCCGACCCAGCTGATGCGTAGCAGTTTGACCCAGAGCGAACGTTTTGGCAAGCGATGAAGCGTGTCAGACCAGACGAACTGGTCGAAGTGCTCGTTCAACACGGTCATCGCCCGCTCCCGTTTCACGAACGGGAGGATGGTTGACGATTCGTCTTTCAACTCGTCCATCGTCCCGGCCGCGACGAGTTCGACACCGACGATGTTGAACCAGCGCCGAATGAACGTCTCTTTGACCCGGACCGCTTGAATCTTCTCGTATGGGATCTCTTTAGCGGAACGGTTGAGCAGTCCTTTCTCAACGCGGATGCGGTCCCCGCGTCGTTCGAGCCGGAAGTTCCCGTATTTCAAGAAGTTGATGACCATGCCGATGACGACCGACAATATCAGGACCGTCAGGACGAGCAGGCCAATCGCGATAATCGACGCGTGGACGACCCAATCGCCGATTGTATCGAACGTCCCGTCGAGATTGATGAAGTCATCGATGGACGAGATGATTGTCGAAGCGACAGGGAAAATCGCGAAGACCGATAGTGATGTCAACGAGGCGATAATGATTTCTCGTGTCGATAGTGCATATAACAACCGACTTGCCGGCTTTTCGATTGATAGCGGTTCTGACGTTGCTTCAGCCTCTCCTTCTATCGGTGAGGCAGTTTCTGTTTTCCGATGACGGACGTGGTCGAGAATGTCCTCGAGCCGCTTCGCCTCGTTCGGGAAGACACCGGCCAGCTTGAACGAGGCATCGTCACTGTTCGCGTTCGTGTCGAACGTCAATTCGACGACGCCGAGCAAACGGTACAAAAATGGGCTGTTCGAGTGGACGCTCTGAATCTTATAGAGCGGAAGCGACTTCTCTTTCTTGATCCAATTACCGTCGATGATGTATACCGTCTTCTCATCGAGCGCATACCGGAAGTTGAGCCAGCCAAAGAACTTCTGCAGGACATCGAGCCCGAGAAAGAGCAGAATCCCGACCCGCAAGATGATGCCGAACGTCGACTCCCAGTCATTGTTCAAGACGAACAAGATAATGAGTGGGATGGCGAACGACTTGATGACCTCTAATACCCGTAACAGTAAAACGCGGCTCGGCAGCCGATGCCACGTGAGGGCGGCTTCCGTCATACGACATCCTCCTCCTCGATGCGGGCGTAGATCGCAATCTGTTCACGAAGCGTCTTCGCGAACGACTCCTCGATTGCATAAATGTCGTGAGACCCGGCCGCCGTTCCAATCGTGATCGTCTGCAAGCCGTACTTTCGTAGCAGCGGGCCTTGCTGGGCGTGGACGTATTGTACTTTCGTCATCGGGATCAACACGTCGTTTGTCGTGATGACGCCATGATGCAAGCGAATCTCGAGTGGTTTCACATCATACGTGAACCGCTCTTGCTTCCATTTTTGGAAGACGACAATATCAATCACACTATAGATGAGGTCGATGGCGAGTAAGGCGTACATCGTATATTGCAGCCATGTCGGCCAGTCAAAATAAAGCGCGGCGGCGACGAGGCCACCTGTGATGACGAGCCCAATGAGATAAAAGATCGCGCTCGACAGTCGGAAGACGGTGCGTGCCTCGATTGGCAATGTGCCGCTGAATGATGTCGGTGTTGTTTCTATGTCTGACATTGGTGTTTCCCCCTATTCGTTCGGACGTTTGTCCTTCTCTCTCTTTAGTATACGCCGTTTTTCTGAAAAAGTTTCATTTCGACACGGGGAAAGTGGTGAGCTGTTCGTTGATTAGCTGAAACCGATGCGTATCCTCAGGCTCGACTTCCTCGACGATTGTGGTTAACGCTTCATGGGCAGAACGTTTCAACGCATCTGTGATTCGTCCGGTCAGTTTGATTGAAGCGAACGCGCTCGCGAGGATGACGACGTCACACACGAAACGATCTCCGTTCAACATCCAGTCGTCCGGCGTCGAGATGTCTTCCTCGAGCCAGTCAGACAGGACGGCATACGCCCCTTCCAGAAAATCGAAGTCCTGCTCTTTTCGAAGCGCTTCTCCGAACATGTCGAGGACGTCGGCCCCTTCATCGCTCCCGAACGGCGCGAACTCGTCCGTACAGTCTAAATAAAAGTCTTCCTGGAAATGTTGCATAAACGCCGGGTGGGCCGTCAACGGATGCGGGCCGATCTCTGGGTCATCTAAGTAAAGATGGTTGTCCCAGTCGTACTCGACCTCAACGTACCCTTTCTTTAGTTTTTGACGGACGAGTTTGTCGGCTTCTTTCTTACACTCTTCTGCCGTATCAAAAGACTTTAGTTGGACTTTACCGACCGTACCGAGCTTTCCATACTGGACGACGAACTCGTCTGTGCCGACGCGGATGTTCCAAAATTTTGTAGTGTGCAGTAAATGGACCTTCATTTGCCACTCCCCAATAATATTTATTATGTTTTCATTATACGGTGAATTAGCCAATCTGGTGATTCGCTTTTAAATGTATTATTTTTCAATTGTTAACATTTTTTTATTATAAAGGAATATATAAGTATACATTGAATTCCTTTAAGAAGACTAAGTTATCATAGAGACTTATCGATGAAGGAGGGCTTATGCAGAAAAGAAAAATGTATTATTTCATCATATCGACCTTAATCATCGTCGCTTTATTTAAAATCGGGGGTACTTTCCTTTATACAATGATTGTAGATCGCCCGACCCAACAAGACATGTCGGGAAATCCAAGGTACATCGACGGTGAATTGGCAACCTTTAAAGATAAAACAGAGAATCTAGAGGATACTAATGATATACCGAAGTGGTATGATCTTTTGTCGAAAGAACGGTTTGAGAAAAAGACGTCTGGTGAAGACCAAGGGGATACTTCAGACGTCCTGAAATGGGCCGTTATAGCTTTCTTGCTCATTTTATTTCTCAAGAACTACAAGCGCGTACACGATTGGTGGGATAAACGGCGACGCAAAGCGACATCGTCCTCAGCTGACGAGAGACCATTATCATCTCGAGCCAACATGAACACGGTGACCAATACAACACCAACCTTTCTCTATGCCTCTGATACTGAGCTTGGGAAACTACTCGTGGAGTTGAATGACACCTTGAGCGACACTCAAAAACGAAAACCTCACGAGACCGTCTCAGAGTGGTTTGCACGCATTCGATTCGAACAATCTGTGAAACCTTATGCCGATGTGCGATATGGAGAACTGAACGTGATCGACGAGCGCTCACTTCATGATTTCAAAGTATCTGTCAGACAGTATATACAACACTACAAAGGAGAGAAATCTTGATGAACATTCGTACGATGATTGAGGAAATCAACCAAGTCTATTTGGGCAACCCGACAGTAGTAGAGTTGTGTGTGACGTCGCTGTTGGCAAACGGACATGTGCTCTTAGAAGATGTACCTGGCACCGGGAAAACGATGTTGGCCAAGACGTTAGCGACGAGTTTCCACGGCGACTTTTCAAGAATTCAGTTCACAGCCGACTTATTACCGTCAGATATTGTCGGTTCAGATTTTTTCAATCTAAAGACGCAAGAGTTTGAAAACAAGCAAGGCCCGATCTTCGCCAACATCGTGCTCATCGATGAAATCAACCGGGCCGTCCCACGTACCCAGTCCGCATTGCTCGAAGCGATGGAAGAACGACAGGTGACGGTCGGGGGCAAGACCTATCAACTTCCTACCCCATTCTTCGTCATCGCGACGCAAAACCCGATTGAATCATCTGGCACCTTCTCTTTGCCTGATGCGCAGCTTGACCGGTTCATGATGTGTCTACATACAGGGTATCCGACCGAAGAATTCGAACTTCAATTGTTGGAGGAATCCGTCACCGAGACTCGGAAGGCGGTACTGGCGAATGTCGATTTCGAGCAACTCCTACAATATCGAGCCGATGCCATGAAAATCCACATCTCGAAAGATGTGTTACGTTATATCGTCTCGATCGCGACCGCGTCACGTAGTCACCGGAATGTTCAGACGGGGATCAGTCCTCGTGCGACGATCGCGCTCTCGAAAGCCGCTCAAAGTTATGCCTATATCCAAAATCGTGACTATGTCACACCAGAGGACATCAAGTTCTTGGCCCCATACGTTTTCGCACATCGATTGACACTGACGCTCGAGGGCGAGATCAAGTCCTCGAAGGCCGTGGTCATGGAAGAACTCTTGGCGACCGTCCCGGTCCCGGTCGAGATGGGCATGTGACTCCGATGAACATCACGACCAATGTATTTTTCTTGCTTGAAAAACGAATCCAAATCGTCTTATTTTCAGTGATGGTCATCTTGTTGTTCGTGCCGTACCTCTCGATTTTTTCATTCGTTCTTGCTGTTTTTTTGGCAGCAAGTCTTTATATCGAGCGTTACACGAAACGACTGACTGCACAAATGGACGTCACGTGGAGACAGTTCGACTCGATTCTGTTCAAGGACGAAAGTTGTAAGTTCACCCTTGAACTGACGAACGTGCACCTCTTAAACGAAATGAGCACGAAAACGTATATACGTACGCCAAAGGATGGACCTTACGTTGTAAACTTAGAGGGGCATACGGAAACCATCATCGAATTGGACGAGCTGCCGTCTGATTTCGTCTTCGAACTTACAGGTAATCGAAGGGGGCCCATCGAAATAGCAGAAATCTCCATCACGATTAACTTGCCTCTATCGTTAGGTACGTTGACACTCTATTTGGCTCCCCCTTTACGTTGGACGGTCTATCCATCGATTTCAAGTACTCATGCGCAGCGTATCCGATCACACCTGAAGCTTGGTGAGCGCGTCTCTAAATATTCTCCAATTAAGGATCGGTTACTACAAATCTCCTCGAAGCCCTATGAGGATGAACCGTCTAGACAAATCGACTGGTATGCGACGGCGAAGAAATCCACTTTGCAAACGAAACTGTACCAGCCGGTCAATCAAGACATGTTCACGGTGTATCTCGACTTGTCGGCTTCGAATGGAATCGGCCTTCATCATCAGTTCGAAGAGTTGATAGAGGATACGGCATTGGTCAGTCGGGAATTGATTGAAAGCGGCGGGAAGGTCGAGCTGTTTGTGAACCGATTAGATCAAAAGGGACATGTCAATCACTTGAGCATCCAAGAAGGGGCGAAGCAGCTTAAAAACATCCTCGCTTTACTCTCTAGTCTATCGGAGCAAGATCACTATATGGGTTCAACCCGTTTCTCGCCTTACGTGACGAAAATAAAAAACAAGCAAGCTCAGCTCATAAAAATAGCATCACCTAACTGACTTTTTAAAAGCCCAGTTAGGTGATGCTATTTTTTTACCTTTTTTAGTCTTCAAAGAACCACTTCTTACGCGGTTCCACTTTCAGGTTGTCTCCGTGCTTCTTCATCTCGGTGATGAGGTAGCGTTCGAGCTCATTCATCGCCTTGACCCAATCTGTCATCGTCGCGACGAGCGGGACGACGGTCAGGATGAGGTCCTCCTCCTCCTCACGCATTCTCTCAATCATTAGCTTGGCGAAGTCGAAGTTCTCGTGAATCAAGTCCTCTTCCCGGTCGATGATGTGCTCGTTCTCTAATTCATAAGCCGAGAATAGACGCTCATGCCGTCTGAGCAAGTGCCGCATATGACGCATCAATTCGTCCTCGAGCTGAGGTGGTAGATGTTCGAGTGTCAGAAAATCGTCATGCAGCTTGTCGAGCACGTGGATAGCGGCACTGTTCGTATCAATCATCTTCGACTTCAAGACGGCCCGGCGATAAATCGGCGTCTTCTTCTCGAGCCAGCGGTTGGCTTTAATCTCTTCTTCAAAGAAGTCGTACGTCGTCTTTGAGGCTCGATGTTTCTTTTTCGTCTCATCGAGTGACTCAAATGACGAGCGTCCTCCCTCTGTTTCCGAGAACAGTCGCGCGATGCGGACGGCCATTTGGGAGACGGTCGCGATCTCGTCCTCAAGCTTCCGCTCATAGCGCGGCGGGAACAAGAGCGCATTGACGAGAAGCGCCACCGTGATCCCCATCATGATGAGCAAGTAACGCTCCCCGGCGAACATCCAGACGGGCATGTCCGATTGGCTGGCCCCTTCCATAATCAGAATCGTCGTCAAGATGACGGTCCGGGTCGTCGACTCGAGGTTCAAGAAGAGAAGGATCGAGATGGCGATGATGATGACGACTCCGATGGCGATCGGTGTCGGGTTCGGCGTCAACATTAATGAGAAGACGGCGAGCAAAGCCCCGATCAAGTTCCCTTTTAGTTCTTCTAATAGCCGGACACCCGTCTGATAAACGGACGGCAATAATGCGAGCGAGGCCGCGAGTGCCGGTACGACAATCTGTTGAAATTGAAATGCCTCGGCGATGAGCAATACCAAGGCGACGGATATCCCGGTCTTGATGGTTCTAGCTCCAAATCTCATGCGGTGTCGACAACGAAGTGTCTTCCTCCCTTATACACGTCTTAACTTTTTGTATCCCACTTACCCTGCCCTGAAACCTCACAACTTCAAGCCGTTGTCTCCTGTTTCGATAGCGCTTCCGTGGTATGATGGCGTTGGATATTTTCTTTAATCTTGATTGGGAGGGGTTTACTTGTCAACCATTGCTTTATTTGGAGGGAGCGGCCGCACGGGGATGCGGTTGCTTGAACGTTTGTTAAAAGACGGCCACGACGTCCGACTGTTGTCACGTCGCGAGGTCGAACCGAGGGATCGTCTCACGGTCATCATTGGTGACGCGACCGACGCGGATGCCATCGCAGAAACGGTGAAATCGGCCGACGTCGTCATGTCGGCGCTCGGTACGGATAAGCAGGACGTCTTGTCCCGCTTCACGCCGCTCATCATCTCAGCGATGCAAGCAGCCGGGATCACGCGCATCTTGACGGTCGGGACGGCCGGCATCTTGCAGGCACATGATTCTGACAACTATCGTTTCGAGACCCGCGAGTCGAAACGGTCGATGACGACCGCGGCCGAGGATCACGCCCGGGCATATGAACTGCTCGATGCATCGCCGCTCGATTATACAATCGTCTGCCCGACCCAATTGATTGAAGATGCGTCCGTCGGGAACATCGTCATCACAGCTGACGTGCTCGGGACGCAAAACTCGGGACCAATCTCGCGTGACGATGTGGCTGATCTCGTCATTCAAGCCTGGGAAAACAACACATATCGTAGACACCGCGTCGGCATCACGACGGAATCATAAGTAGGGGATGGGGATTTATGAACGAACAACGCATGCGCCTCGCGCAATTGACCGACGTATTTGACATGCAAACTGAGACCGAGTCAGCTCGTCTCGCCAAGACCGGGCTCCGAAAAGTGACACAAAATGAGATTTGGATCGCGGTCTGTGGCCATTTCTCGGCCGGGAAGTCGACGCTCCTCAACAATTGGCTCGGGAACGGTGTGTTACCGACGAGCCCGATTCCGACGAGTGCGAATATCGTGACGCTTCGACATGGGGAAATCGGGGCATCCGTCGCCGTCAACGATACAGATTGGATTCGACTCGCGCCGAATGAGCTCGACCGTTTGAGCGACTACTGCAAAATCGAAGAGATTAAAGAAGTCGAGTACGCCCTGCCCCGCTTCCCGTTCGGAAGCGACGTCGTCCTTATGGACACGCCTGGGATCGACTCGACCGATGAACGGCACCGTCAAGCGACAGAACGCTCGCTCTTTCTCGCCGACCATCTGTTCTTCATGATGGACTACAATCACGTCCAGTCCGAACAAAACATTAAACTGATGAAACAGTTTAGCGCCGAAGGACGTCCCTACTCGATCATCATCAACCAAATCGATAAGCACGATGAAGGAGAGCTTCCGTTCAGCACGTTCAAGCGTTCGCTCGAGACCGCCTTCACCCGCCATGCGATCAATCCGGACGATATGTTTTACATCTCGCTCCGTGAGCTCGATCACCCGGAAAATGAGGTCGAACGCCTCCGGACGTACGTCCAAACCGTCATCGACGCCGCGCGGGAACATGCGGAAGCACGCGCCGATTTGCTCGTTGACACGTTGCTCGCCCGGTCCACACGTGCGAACGACGCGCTCCTGAACGAGTTGCCGGTCATCGAGAAGCAGCCGACGGAGATTCAAGCCCGCCTGCAACGTCTCGACAAAAAATCGATATGGCTCACCGCGTTCCGCCGCGAGTTCTTCAAACACCAGACACCGATTGTCGCGAGCGCGCCGATCATGAACTACGAGTTCCGCGAACTGTTGCGGGACTATCTCGAGAGTTGTGCGCCGGAGTTCAAGGTCGGCCTGTTCTTCTCAAAAGAGAAGACGCGCCAGGAACGGCTGCGTCGTGAAGACATTGCCGTCAAGGAGTTCAACCGATTGATTGATACGAACCTTCGCCCCCACTTGATCAAGTACGCCGAAGACATCGTCCGCGATTTGAAACTGCCCGAGGCGATTCTGTCGCGTCCTGACACGTTACCGGCCGCACCGAGCACGCTCATCAGTGACCAAGTGAAGTCCGGCGCATCGCTCAGTGGTGACACGGTGCTTCAATTCAGCCGCGACATCGAGTCGGCGCTCGCCTCTTGGGTGACGAAAGTGTCCGAACCGTGGGTCACGTCCGTCGAAACGTATCTTGAGGTTGAAGGCCAAGACCGAATCCATTCCATCGAGACCGAGCAAGATGAGTTGTATGACATGCTCGACACGTTGGCGCTACAACGTCAGCTCTCCGAACAACGAGACGAGCTCACCCATTACACGACACGTGACCTCTCTGATTCACGTATGACGGACCTTGAGACCCGTCACTACGTCACGGCCGACCAATTGCCGCAGAAACAAGTCGAACATCAGCAACAAGAAGTTGCTTCGACCTCGCTTTTGGTGGATGATATTACTGCTTTGTCTCTTGATTTTTCGTATGAATATGCGGTATGTGAAATATTAAAGGACCATCCGTTATTCAAGTCACGCGTCAAATCGCTCCGTCATAAATTGGCCCGGGCCGAATCCGAGACGTACACGCTCGCCATCTTCGGTGCGTTCTCGTCCGGCAAGTCGTCGACGTTGAACGCGTTGCTCGGTGAGACGGTGCTCCCGACGTCACCGAACCCACTGACGGCGTCGATCACGAAAATCGTGCCGCCGAACGGCCGTGCCAACAAAAGTGCGTTGATCACGTTCAAGACACGTGCCGAGCTCGAGGCGGAGCTGAACGATTACGGGGCGTCACTCGACGCGCTCCATCTCGACCACTCGTTCGTCAACGCCGTCAAGAACGCTCCCCTATCCTATCTCGGCAGCCAGGAGACGGTCGACTATGACACGTTCTGCTCGTTCGTCACGGAGGAAGAGAAGAGCTGTATCGTCAAAGAGATCGAGCTCGCCATCGACTCCCCTTGGGCCGAGCGCGGCATCATCTTCGTCGACACGCCGGGTGCCGACTCGCAGTTCAACCGTCATAGCGAGGTGCAGTTCGGCTATATGCGTGACGCCGATGCCGTTTTGTTCGTGACGTATTACAATCACGCCTTCACCGAGGCCGACCGAGAACTCGTCATCCAGCTCGGACGCGTCCAAGGGACAGGTGACCATCACATGTTCTTCCTCGTCAACGCGTCAGATTTGGCGGCGGATGAAGCGGAACGGTTCGCCGTCACCGATTATGTGTCGAACCAGTTGACGAAGCTCGGTGTCCGTCATCCGACGGTGCTGCCGATCTCGAGCCGAAACGCCATTCAGGGAACGGATGCCGGGTTCGACCGATTCTCGGCCAAACTTGAGCAATTCGTCGACCACGATTTGCGTCAGGCGAACGCGGTCCGCATCAAAGATGAGGCACATGCCCTCGTCGCCGCGTTCGAGGACGTCGTCAGCGAGGCCGAAGCGGATGCGAGCGTCAAGGCAGCCCGTCGTGGCAAACTCGAACAAGTGCGCACGTCTGACAATCGTCTCAACGTCACGACGCTCGAAGACCCGTTCAAGCGCGAGACGGACGAGCTACTCGCCCACCTCGAGACTCGCTCGCTCTTCCGGCTGTCGGACTTCGTCAAAGAGACGTTCCACCCGGTCGAGGTCGATGGGTCGAAAGCGAGCCTCGAGCGCGCCCTCACCCGGACGCTCGACAAGTATGCGTATGACATCCATCAAGAGTTGCAAGTGTTCCAATATCGACTCGAGCGCTTCTTGAAACGAGAGACGGAACGCTTGATCGAGCGCGAGACGCTCAAACTGCGTCCGCTCCTGCCAACGTTGTCGTTTGAGGACGACAGCGACATCGATTGGTTCCGTGACGCCGTCGACCCGGTCACGTTCGAGGCGGCTCCGTTCCGTCCCGTCTTGAAGCACTATAAGAACGCGAACCAGTTCTTCGAAGGCGACGGCCGGACGAAACTGCGCGACGACTTGAGTGCCCTGTTGAAGACGGCGGTGCGCGAGCAACTCGCGCGCGTCGGAAGTCATCAAGTCGAACGGACGGCGACGCAGCTTGCCGCGCTCGAGACGACGCTCAGCCAGAACTGGGACCGTGAAGTGAACGACCTCGTCGCCGGCGAATTGAGCATGCTCTCGGACGGTCAATCGTTCCAAGACATGACACAGCGCCTCGCTGCGCTCAGAAAGGACTGAACGCATGGGTTCCTTGTTGCTCGTCGGCTTGATTCCGGCCGTCATTATGACGGTCGCACTCGGCTTGTTTATCCGCCACCTGTATCTGAATAGAGAGTAGACTTTAAAGGATGGGGTCGAGACCGGCCCCATCCTTTTTTATGACAGCATGAACGGCTTTCACACCACTACTTGACGGTCCCAAAGCTTTTCGACGCTCACGAGTTCATCGTTGTCGAACGTCACTTTATATACGTCCGGCATGTCGATCTCTTCCCAGAACGAATAGCCGTTTTAGTCATCTTTTTATGGATTCCGCCCGACGTCCGACTGGCCCGATTGCAACAACGGGAGCTCGAGCGCTATGGAGCGGCGGCACTCGCTGGCGGCAGCCTATACGAGCAATCACAAGCGTTTTTGAGCTGGGCCGCCCTTTACGACCAAGCCGGGACAGAAGTCAGAAGCAAGACGTTGCATGAACAATGGCTGGCTGAACTGGCTTGTCCCATCCTAAGGATTGAGGGTGACTACTCGACCGAGGAACGTATCGCGATGGTGATGAATGCGTTAAAGCGGGATCAGCATCAATGATATTCCTTCCCGATTCTAATTTTAGTGAAATGAATTTCAGCGCTTGCCGGCGGGAACAACAGGTTACATACGAATACCTCGGTTCCGTCCAACATGTAACTCGAGACAGCGATATCGTGCATGAAGTAAGGTAGCTGTAGTCTCGTTAATTCTTTTATAGGTGCCACGCGGTCGTTCAAAGGAGCAGAGATGTCGACTTTGATACACCCTAAAAATTCAATCAGATGATGATAATCCTCATTTTCTTCCTCAATTTTAACTGAAACTTCATCTCCATAATACCGACAATCAAACCCGAGAACTCGAGCATCCCAATAATATATCTTTTCAAATTCATCTAGAATCTCTTGTGCATTCATTTTTTGTTCCGCACCTTCTCTTTAGAATAAGAGACCCGAGCACATGCTCGAGGCTCATTTGTTATACGTCGGCAGGATACCACACGTCGATGCGCTGCCGGATGTCGGTTATGACGTCCGCGAGTGTGAGCATATCGTCAATTGAATGGACCTCGGTCTCCCGCTCTCCTGCCTCAATCATTTTCACGAACGTCTGAATCTCATACGTCATATGGCTCGCCTGTTCTAAACCGAGTTCGACGGTCGTCCCGTCGCGGCCAACGAATGTCAACCGGTCGAGCGAACCGATATCGTCAATCACGATGCGTCCCGCTTCCCCGATGATTTCAGACGGGGCGTCCGTGCCATGGATCTTCGAGTGGAGCACGATGATGTCCATGCCGTCATACGACAAGATGGCCGAACCACTACCGTCGACGCCTGACTCGAGCTTGACCGCGTTCGCCTGCACGGTCTCCGGTCGACCGAACAGTTTCAAAGCCGGGCCGAGGCAATAGACGCCGAGGTCCATCAGCGAACCGTTCGAGAAGGCGGGATTGAACGTGTTCGGGTTGTCCCCGCGCTTATACAAGTCATAGCGTGACGAGTATTGCGACTTGTTCAAGATGACACGCCGGACCGGTCCGACGCGATGGAGTTCTTGACGCAACACATCGAAGTTCGGCATGAACAGGTTGCGGAGCGCTTCGAGCAAGACGACGTCATGTTCGCGCGCCGTCTCAAGCATCTGTCTGACTTCCTCGACGTTCGAGGCGAACGGTTTCTCACAGAGGACGTGCTTGCCGTGGCGGATGAAGAGCAGGCTCTGCTCGGCGTGGAGCGAGTTCGGGCTCGCGATATATACCGCATCAATCAACTCACTGGACGCCATCTCCTCGAGCGAGGTGAACGTATGTGGAATATCAAATTCTTCAGCGAACGTTTTCGCGCGCTCGTCTGTCCGGGAATAGACGGCGGACACGGATGCGCCTTCGACTTCATGGGTCGCTTCAATGAAAGAACGGGTGATAAAGTTCGTGCCGATGATACCGAATCGAATCATAGGAAAATCCCTCTTTTCTTTAAGTTGTGATGACTTTGATAAGCATGATTTCGTCATGGAGCGGGATACGGTGCTCCCCGATGACGGGAATCGACGGTTTATGTAGCCTGGCCGCATCGACCGCACCCGGGATGATCCGTGCGAAGCGCCAGCCTCGGCGTTGGTAAAATGCGAGCGCTCCCAGATTGTCGTTCGTCGTGATGAGCGACAGCCGTTCGAGCTGATGTTGCTTGGCCACTCTCTCCACTTCATCGAGGAGCGCCGAGCCGATGCCACGCTTCTCCTGGAGGCTGTCGAGCGAGATGATCTCAATCTCGTCTTCCCGAATGACATACGTGACGAGGCCGATGATGACGTTCGTTTCCGACCAGACAAACCCGTCAAGCGTGGCGCAATCATACGTCCCGGTCGAGATCACCATCTCAGGTGTGCCCCAGGCATCGATAAAGAATGCACGGACCGCGTCACGCGTCGAGGAGGTAATCGGTTCAATCATCGCAAATCACTCCGCCTCTCGGGCAAGTGACGGTTTTGATGCACTCGCCTCGGTGTAGATGCGGAACTGTTTAAACTGTTCATCGTAAATCAGGCGAATCGCCCATTTGAACGCCTTCACATATAGGGCATATAGCCAGGATGAAGGGATGAGTGAAATCCGAATCGTCACATCCGTCCCGTCCGTTGTCTCGCTCAACGTATACGTCGCAATCGACACCCCTTGATTCGTCACCGCCTGCACCTCGCATTCGTGAGGACGATTGACATGGGTCAACTCGGATTCGACCCGAATCTCTTTTTTCTCGAACTGTTGGACCGAGATGAACCGTTTTCCCGTCACGAGTGAGGCGTCACCGTCCTCATAAATATTTTCGATCAAATGGTCGTTCCATTTGATGATATGTTCGTCTTCTGCGAGACAAGCGAACGTGTGGTCAATCGGTGCGTCGATTGTCATCGTATATGTAGCCACTTCGAGTTGTTTCACATCAAATCCTCCTTCATCGATCGACATTCTTTTTTTCATTACGTTAGACAAGTTCTTTTTCAAAACAGACATACCGTTCATGCCCTTTCGGTTTCGAATCGAAATGGACGCTTCCACGTTCCATGTAGCCGTGTCGTTTGTAAAAGCTGCAGGCTGCCTCATTTCCTGAGAAGCTGTCGAGCCGGATGCTGGTGTAACCTTCCGCTTTCGCCAACTGTTCCGAGGCATGCAACATGGCTTTTCCGATGCCTTGACCTTGCCGCTCCGGGTGCACCATCAAGGAATGGATGACGAGCGGATGGTCGTGACGCCAGTCGATCGCCTCCCATTCGTGCGACTGCCATTGATCGAGTACAACGACTCCGAGCAACTCCTCACCGTGTTTCATGATATAGACAAAATCGTCTTTGATACATTCCTCAAAATAGGCGCGGTTCGGATACGTGTCGTCCCATTGAAAAATCTGTCGGGTGAGCAAATCGTCTTTACAAGCGAGATACAGTTGTTCAATTGCAGTTAAATCTGATGGTTTGGCTAATGCGATTGTGTTCATTCCAATGCTCCGTTCTTTAGGGTGACTATCTTTTATTGATGATCCGCTCGTATTTTTTATACTCGTCGTGGTCCATGCTTAGACCGAGCAGCTCAGCGATTGTGGATGGTATCAATCAACTCATACCCGATGAGCATGTCCCATCGGCTGTTATCGGTCGGGTCCATCATCACATGATCAATCAACATCTGCTCGATGCCTCGGGTTTGTTGAAGGTAATGTTCAAGCTGTTTGAACTGGTTTGCCTCAACGTAGGCGTCGATGGGATCCATCATCGCCTGTTGCTCCACCGAGAGGGTCTCGTTGCCTGAATACAGCTCAAAGATATTCCCTACGTTATAATCATTCAAAGATGTGTTCTCCTCTCCCACGTCGCTTTCCACGATGAGCGCTAGTAATTCTGTCGATATGATTGCGTTTTTAGAAAAAGAATTTATCATATTCGTTGCTATATTTTTTAAAAAAGATATCACATGCGGTATTTGAAATAAAATTATTCAAAATACTCTAGAATGGTTTCTGGGTCATATTCCAACCCTACCAGCTCGCTCGACCAATCGAGGCCGCACAGCAGCTCATCATCCGACATGTTCGGCAACCAGCGTTCAAGGAATAGCTCGACCGGCAACTCGATCACATGATAGTCGGCCCATTCTTTAACCCGGCACGCGAGCGCAAGCTCTCGTGACGAAAAGAATAACAGGACGTCTGTGTCTTCGACGTGCGATGGTGCGTACGCCCACCCCTCGTCTTGCTCCGCAGATAATCCGAAGACGAGTCCATTCTTCTCGACTCGTTCGCAAAATGTCTCGAGCACGTCGCTTTCCGCCTGCGTCACTTCGACGAACGCCTCAAACGAATGCGCCGCCACCTCGAGGTCATTTATCTCGTGCCACCAGGCGTAAATCGTCTCCCGGTCGTCTTTCAAAAAACCGAGCTCATCACCGGATCCGTTCGTCGCAAGCGTCACGAACCCATGCGGTAACTCCTCTTGTTTCAATTCGTTGGCTCGAATGACGTCATCCCATGTCTTATTGAAAAACCGCTCGTCCTTGATCGGATAAAAGAACCAATCCCCAAGTTCGAACTTGTTCTCATGACCCCATGCGTCACGTAAGCCGTCCGGGAAGCGTGACCCCACTTGTTACTCTACCTGTTCAATCGTTTCGACCGAAATTCCTGAAAGATTCGTATCAAGCCTCATCTCATCGCCTTCTTTCTAACATCAATAACATGAGTATACTGAATTTACAAAAAAGAGGGAATTGATTCCGACAAGTTGATTCAATAATGATCACGATTCTGTTGCGCCAAACGTTTGTAAAACGTAAAAAAGGACCTATAGACAAGGTCCATCGTCACGAGAAATCATTCGGTTGTAAGTTGTAACTTCTTAGTCGATTCACCGACTACCTATACGCGTCATCACTCGTTAACGAGCTGAACGCCGCTCACTTCATAATCACCGATTTGAATGAAGTGGAACCGTCCGTCCTCGGCTAACCCTCTAGCAGTTCCCGAAAACTCAGCTACAACGTCAGGGCGTTTGCGTGCACCGAACGGCCACTTGTACAACAACCCGTCTTTTACGAAGTAGCCGACCTGTCCTTGAATCGTCAGCGCCGAACTGTCGTGAAGTCGCTTCGGCGTCTTATACTTGTTGAGTCGACCGGTTGAATCAACATGAATCAAGTCATACCAAATCGACGGACAGAGCCAGACCCCGGTTCGATTTGCTTGCAACAATTCGCAGTCGACAATGGTCGGTGGACGTACAAAATCTGACTGATAGCGTTGTAACACTTCACCTGTCCTCGAGAAACAGACGAGTGCCTCGGTGGATATCCCTTCCCCGAACACCCCTTCATCGGCATAGCCGATCCAAACCCCCGTGTCGTTGACGGCGACCGCTCCGATGGCGTTGCCCGCATGGAACGAATGAAGTATCGACCCTCGTCCATCGATGACCCAGACATTGCCGGGTGTACCTTCGTGCGTCACATCGACGACGAGAAACGTTTCTGAATCAAGGAGACGGATGAATGGCGAACTCAAATGAAACGGCAGTCGTATCGTCCGCTCATTCCAATAGACGACCGGGCCATCCTGATCCACCAGAACAATCACTTCACCACCTGATAAATCGGCATCAAATACTCTTGATTCATCGGTTATAAATATCCTCTCAATCTGCAGTTTCATCCAGTTTCACCTCCCATATTCACCGCTATCTTGTTGTTCAATCAAACACGATGAATCGTTTATACGTTTACTCAACGAGTTAGACGGTCTTGATACTGCTCGAGCCTTCTGTGGAAGCGGTCAACTTCTTCCCGAGTCACCGAATCTGTCATTCCATAGCGCTCGTCCAAATATGGCTTGAAATCGATGTCCGTCAATTCGATGCGCCGTGCCCACTCTAAAACCGTTTCTGTCGGCAACCATTTCTTCGCCGGCGGTAACGCCTGATTGAACGCGATGAGAGCGTCCCGAATCGTCACACCTGTCCAAGCCGGTTCTTCGACACTCGTTATCGAGCTCGGGACTGAATGACGCGAGAACGTCCGCGTCGTGAACGAAGCTGTTTCGTCAGCTCGCTTGCGGTGCTGAAAACGAATGTTAGCGGCAAAAATCACTCCGCTAAGCAATACACAGGCTAGTAACAACACCCAATAGAAGAGGCCATCGCCTCGTTCGATGACGGTAGTCACAGAATCAATCGTATAATCCAAATAGTCCAGTTTCAGACGAGACTGTTCTTCTTCTTTCGGTATCCTCATCTTTCCTTCGGACGACTCCATCAAATACTCAGATTCTGCCGGTGTCGGTCGCAACTTTAACCCCGAGGTCGGAGGCTCATACCACCATTCCATCAACAAGCTGATGAGACGAAGTCCAATAAAGACCGTTCCTACTGTCAGCACTGCGGTCAAACCAAGCCGAATCATCCAACGCATGTTGTCGCCTCCTCTAGGGATGACTTACATCACATTGTATCATTGGACGTTTCCACTTGGAATAATCATTCAGCACGACTCTAGTCATCGTTTTACAGAAGATGCATCTTAGCGACCTGACTTGTTGGCCGCAGCTTTAGAATCTCGGTCGCTAATTCGTTCGCTTCATCATCCGTCATTAATTTGTCGGGAATCGCATTGAAAAAGAGCAAGTATTCCTTTAGATCTATGCGACTAGAATCAAGCACGACAGCACGTTTCGCATGTTCGTAGGCCCGTTCATAGGCATGAGGATGGTGACAGAACGGTTGGCTCATGAGAAGCGACGCAGCCTCTTCCCAATCCGCAGTCTGCTCAACTTGAATCTGATCGCATACGATTTCGTAGACCGCTAAATCATCCGTATCAAACGCAACTTCAAGAAATGTATCTAACACCACTTCGTGAGCGAGCGGCTTCACTAGACGTTGAACGGTCGCTCGGTCATTTGAGAGGATCGCCTTGTGTAGTTGTTTTTTCAGGCTCATTTGAACGCTTGCCCCTTCCTTGATGATTCATCAACGCTCTTTTTTTCATTCATTTCCGTTTAAAACCTAGCGCGATGGAACGAAGAATCCTCGATTTGTTTCCGCAACTATCACACGCTATAATCATTGGCTCATCACCATAACACGTGGTTGCTATTTTAACGACCAAGCTCGAAGCGTAATCTCAAAAAGAAACGTTCGAGGTTTCGGTAGCCATAACCACGGCGTTTGATAAGCTTGATTTTGTTGTTCGTTCCTTCCATCTTTCCGTTCGATAGACTGGACACGATTGTTCGACGCATCGCTTCCTCTCGGTTCTGGATCGATTTCGCGATCTTCGCCAGAGGCCCGCAAGGATGGGACTGATAACGATCCAACCAATCGGTCAGTCGACGTTTCGCCTGTCCATGGCACGTGGCCTTCAGCACATATCGAATATGTTGAAGTCCTTGATAGAGGTCCCGGGTGAACGGATCTTCCCGAAGGCAAGAATCGGCGACCTCCCGGTCTTCGGGGGACAGCGTCTCCGGACGACAGGCGAGAGCACGGTCAATCACACGGACATGATGGTGACGTTTCACCTCGTTCAAAAAACGACGCCGACGGCGAAGGGCGTCCGTGAAGAACTGGATGAGATGGAAACGATCCAGCACATGTTTCGCATCCGGGAAGACATGTGCGACGGCCTTCGCCATTGCCGGTGCAAAGTCACTGACGACAGAACGGATGTCTCCGGCTATGCCTTGGAGTGCAGCCGTGATGGCCGTGACGTCCCTTCCCGGGACAATGGACAGGAGCCGACCACTCTCCGCATCGAGGGCGATTGTCGCATAGTGATGTCCTTTTCGTGTGGCGAACTCGTCGATGAGGACGTCTGTCGTATGCTTCTCTGTCTCTACTGAGGCGTACCGATAAAACCATCGTTCCACCGTCGTGTAAGGTAATCCCTATTCACGCGCTACATCTGAGATCGTCCTACCGTGGCAACGTTCTGCGATGCCTTTCCGGAACACCTCGGTGGAGGTGCGGACGAGCCCGAGACCGTAGTCATACACGAACGTCAAATCACAAGAGAAGCATCTTTGACGTGGGACATCCAGCTCAATCCAGAGTATACCGACGTTCCATGCGTGACCGTGTCGGAAGCGACGTCGCCTTTTCGAATGCAGGACTGTCTTTCTCTGGCAAAGCGGGCAAGGGATGTCGTGTCGATCCGGGATGACCGGGAAAACGTTCGGTTCTTCGTCTGAAGACATCTGGATCTGAAAAAGGTCTGGAAGTGGAAGAAGTAATTTGATAAACTGTTGGGACAAAGCGAAAACTCCAATCGTGGTTTGTCTAGGCAACAATTACGATACCGGGGTTTTCGCTTTTTTTCTATGTTCAATTCAAAATCTGATGGATTTTATGCGTCAACCACGCCTTATGGTGATGAGCCTCTTCTATACCATTTTCAGCTCTTCTAAAGATAGAATGCTTAACAAGACATGCAGGCATTGGCCATACTAAATTTCAATTTGCCTTGCCACTTGTCGCTCCCTGTTCATTCTAACAAGCATGCCCAAACATTAAAACAATCATTCGAATATATAATTGACAATCTAGCGAAATCTTTGTACACTTGCATTAATCAAACGTTTGTTTGAATGTATAACTATCAGAGGGTATCACTTCACACTAGGATATCCGTAAAGGAGATGAGGGTGCTGTTAACCACGATTTTTACCGCGGTTGCCGCTTATGTGGCGACCAGCATTGATTACGTCATTATTTTGCTGATCCTGTTTTCACAAACGATGAAAAAAGGCCAGTTAAAATCCATTGTCATCGGACAATACCTAGGAACAGCCATCTTGGTGGGCGTCAGCCTGTTGGCTGCGTACAGCCTGACGCTTGTGCCGTCCCACTGGGTGGGCTTGCTAGGGCTCATTCCGATTTACCTGGGCATCCGGGTCTGGAAGCGAGAAGAAGACGAGGACGACGAAGAGAATCTCCTGTCCCGTTTGTCTTCCGGAAACCCCAATCGCTTGTTTGTCACCATTACAGTCATTACCCTGGCGGCTGGCGGCGACAACATTGGCGTCTACATACCCTACTTTTCAACCTTGAATCCAAGTGAAACTGTGGTGATGCTGGTTGTCTTTGCCATCCTGGTCGCCGTCTTGTGTTACCTCAGTTACCGGTTGGCAGCCGTTAAAACGATTTCTGAAACGATAGAAAATTGGGAACGGTGGATTGTGCCGATTGTCTTCATCGGGCTCGGCATCTTGATTATGGCGGAGAATGGGACTTTCCGATTCCTTTGGGGATTGGTGAGTTGAAATGATTCTTTGCACTCTTTGTTTTATATAGAAGAAAATCACTTACTTGAAAAAACGAATGAGTAAACAGAAGTGAGAAAAAGGAGTGAATGAAAATGGCAAAAGAGATTTGTGATGTGGTCTGTGTAGATGAAGAAAAGGTGGAACGAGTCCAGCAGCAACTGTCTGAACAAAATCCATTGGAAGTGGCGAAGATCTTCAAGGCGTTGTCGGACGATACGCGTATCAAGATCGCCTACGCCTTATCGCTGGAGGACAAACTGTGTGTGTGTGACGTTGCGAATATCATCGGTTCATCTACCGCAACCGCCTCCTACCACCTGCGACTACTGAATAATATGGGGTTGGCGAAATACAGCAAGGAAGGCAAGTTGGTCTACTACTCACTGGATGACGCGCATGTGAAACACTTGGTGCAAGTGGCCTTCATCCATCAAAAGGAGGTTGTTGAAGTTGGTTGAGAAAACAAAGATAGATGAGGAAAAAAATGTCTTCCGGGTGGAGGGTTTTTCGTGCGCCAACTGCGCTGGGAAATTTGAGAAGAATGTCAAAAATCTTCCCGGAGTCCAAGATGCGAAAGTGAACTTCGGGGCTTCTAAAATTGCGGTTTACGGCGAGGCAACGGTCGAGGAATTGGAAAAAGCCGGGGCGTTCGAGAATTTGAAAGTTGCACCGGAAAAACCGAAACGTCAGTCGCTCCCGGAAGTGAACGTGGCTAAAGAGGACAAAAACGTTTTCCGGGTCGAAGGCTTTACCTGCGCCAACTGCGCCGGGAAATTCGAGAACAACGTCAAGCAGCTTCCCGGTGTCCAAGATGCCAAAGTGAATTTCGGCGCTTCAAAGATTTCCGTTTACGGGGCAGCCACCGTCGAAGAATTGGAGAAAGCCGGGGCGTTTGAAAACCTGAAAGTCGCTCCTGAAATTACAGGTCGGCCAGCTGGTTCGAAAACGGAAGCCGAAAAAGTGACAGTCAAAAAAGAGGACAACGTGCCGTTCTACCAAAAACATAGCACTTTGCTCTACTCCACCCTGTTGATCGTTTTCGGGTACATTTCCCAGTACGTTAATGGAGAAGAAAATTTGATAACCTCCCTCCTATTCGTGGCAGCCATTGTCATTGGTGGGTACTCGCTCTTCAAAGTCGGTTTCCAGAATTTAATACGCCTGGATTTCGACATGAAAACCCTCATGACCGTTGCCGTCATCGGGGCGGCTTTTATCGGCGAATGGGCGGAAGCGTCTATCGTGGTCATCCTCTTTGCGATCAGTGAAGCACTGGAACGCTATTCCATGGACCGTGCCCGCCAATCCATCCGTTCGTTGATGGACATTGCCCCGAAAGAAGCACTCGTCCGGCGGAATGGCCAGGAACAGCTGATTTCGGTGGACGACATTGTGGTGGGCGACACCATGATTGTCAGACCCGGACAGAAGATTGCCATGGACGGCACGGTGACCAACGGCTATTCGGCGGTCAATCAGGCGGCGATCACCGGGGAATCCGTGCCGGTCGCCAAAACGGTGAACGATGACGTCTTCGCGGGCACGCTGAATGAAGAAGGCTTGCTCGAAGTCAAAGTCACGAAGTTGGTTGAAGACACAACCATTGCGAAAATCATCCACCTGGTTGAGGAAGCACAAGGCGAACGGGCTCCTTCGCAGGCGTTTGTCGATAAATTTGCCAAATATTATACACCGATTATCATGGTCGTTGCTGCGCTTGTAGCCATCGTTCCTCCCCTTCTGTTTGATGCCAGCTGGGAAACCTGGGTCTACCAAGGATTGGCTGTGCTAGTCGTAGGCTGCCCGTGTGCTTTGGTCATTTCGACTCCGATTTCGATTGTATCTGCTATCGGGAACGCAGCGAAAAAAGGCGTTTTGGTAAAAGGCGGCGTGTATTTGGAAGAAATGGGCGCGCTGAAAGCCATCGCGTTTGACAAGACCGGCACCTTGACCAAAGGGGTTCCGGTTGTCACGGACTTTGAAGTGCTGAACAAGGGAATCAGTGAAAAAGAGCTGCTTTCTATCGTCACAGCACTGGAGTACCGCTCACAGCATCCCCTTGCTTCGGCCATCATGAAAAAAGCGGATGCAGAAAATATTTCTTATTCTTCGGTCTTGGTCGAGGACTTCTCATCCATTACCGGCAAAGGGATTAAAGGAACCGTCGAAGGAACCACGTACTATATCGGCAGCCCGATCCTCTTCAACGAGCTGGGCGCCGCAAGTGCGGATAAGAACTTGGAACAAAATGTCACAGCTCTTCAAAATCAGGGCAAGACGGCCATGATCATCGGAACGGAACAAAACATCCTGGCGGTCATCGCCGTGGCCGATGAAGTCCGGGACTCCAGCAAGGAAGTCATCCAGAAGCTGCACGACATGGGCATCAAGAAGACGATCATGCTGACGGGTGACAACAAAGCGACCGGTCAGGCCATCGGCCGAGAGGTCGGCGTCACCGAAATCCAGGCCGAGCTGATGCCGGAGGACAAATTGAATGTCATCAAACGCTTACGGGCCGAGTACGGCAAGGTGGCGATGATTGGAGACGGCGTGAACGACGCGCCGGCACTCGCCGCTTCTACGGTCGGGATTGCCATGGGCGGAGCCGGAACGGATACCGCTTTGGAAACGGCGGATGTCGCTTTGATGGGCGACGATTTGAGCAAGCTGCCATTCACGGTGAAATTGAGCCGGAAATCCCTGAATATCATCAAAGCGAACATTACGTTCGCCATCGGCATCAAAGTGATTGCACTGCTATTGGTCATTCCGGGTTGGCTGACCCTGTGGATCGCCATCATGTCGGATATGGGCGCTACCCTTCTAGTCGCGTTAAACAGTTTACGGCTGATGCGAGTGAAAGAATAAAAAGCAAAAGGGGTTTCCGATTATCTGGAAACCCCTTTTTTATGATGAATTATAAAATTAAGTGCAACATCTGAACGTGAACGCAAAAAAAAGCCCACAGCGATGGCCTCGTTTAGAATGAAGTTACGACACAAACATTCAGACGGAGGAATCGCTAAGAGCTACACCCATCTTACCACAACGGTGCGCGTGAAAATAGAGACCTATCTGGAGCTCGGGATGTCCATCCGGTCCATCGCGAGACGGATCGGGCGACAGCCCTCGACCGTCTCGCGGGAGATCAGACGGAACCCCGGCTACGAGTCAGGACGTGCGCAGAAACGCTACGAGAAGGCGAAAACCCATTGCGGCGTCAAGACGAAGCTCGACGACACGATGCGCCGGACGATCGTCGAGAAGCTGCGTGCGACCTGGTCACCAGAACAGATCGTCGGCCGCCTCTACGCAGGAAAAATTGCCTTCTCCACCATCTACCGCTGGATCTATGCGGGACGGATCGACGTGCCCGTGACCGTGCTCCGCCAGAAGGGGAAACGTCAAAAGCCGACCGAGACGCGCGGTCGCATCAACGTCGGTCTCCCCATCTCGAAACGACCTCCAGAGGTCAGGGGTCGCCGGACATTCGGGCATTGGGAGCTCGACACCGTCGTCTCCGGACGTGGGAAATCGAAGGCGTGCGTCGCGACGTTCATCGAGCGGAAGAGCCGGTTCTATCTCGCCCTGCCAATCGCGGACCGCACCGCGGCCTCGATGGAGGGGGCGATCCATGCGGTGCACGGTGCCTTCCCGGAAGGCACGTTCGAGACGGCGACGACGGACCGGGGCAAGGAGTTCAGCGGTCACGAGCGCATCCAGGCGTCGCTCGGCGTGCCGATGTATTTCGCCGACCCGTAACTCATCGTGGCAACGGGGGAGCAACGAGAACGCCAACGGGCTCCTCCGCGAGTTCTTCCCGAAAGGAACGGACTTCGCGCAGGTCGGTGACGGTGAACTCGCGGATGCGCTGGCCAAGATCAACGGGCGACCGAGAAAGTGCCTGGACTGGAAAACCGCACACGAGGCCTTCACCGAGGAAGTGTTGCGCTTAATTTGACAAACCGTCTTATAAAAAAGAAATGTGTTTAATTTTTATCATAAAATCCGTTTGTGAAAAAACTATGCATTTTTTGATTAAATCTCTTGTCAATTTTTGAAATGAATTTGATATACTTTTTTGTAATATAGTGATGCTATACTCCTTTTAACAAATCGTTCGTCACTGTATCTTTATCTTTAAAGGAGTACAACTAATGAAAAACAAGGTAATACTTATCGCTTCTAGTGTCTTACTCACAACAACTTTTTCGATGCATAGTCCAAAAGTCGAAGCAAGTAGTGCATATAACGTAAAAGTGAAGACAGACGATCTTCGTGTTCGGACTGGTCCTTCTCTCAATCACAAAATTGTCGGCATCACTAACACTGGGCAGACCTTTTCTTATTTAGGAAAAAAAGGAGCTTGGACAAAAGTCCTTTACAAAGGAAACACACGGTATATCTATAGTTCTTACCTAAAAAAATATAAGAGCCACGTTGCCAAAAAAACATCATATAATAACTCTCTTTTTGCTTCTCCTACAGAAGGTCGGCTGACCCAAGGATACGGAAACTCTAATGGTGCTTACGGTTATACATTCCATAATGGCGTTGATCTAGCTGCAGCAAAAGGCACACCCGTCTACGCTTCTGCCAGTGGAAAAGTCATTACATCTAAAAACAGCGGTGCATACGGTAAACACGTTATGATTTCACATAGTCTACAGAATCAAAAATACGTAACCGTTTATGCTCATATGAACAGCCTTTCGGTAAAAAATGGTCAGACAGTCTCTAAAGGTATGAAGATTGGAACAGTTGGGAATACAGGAAACTCGTTCGGAAATCATTTGCACTTTGAGATTCATAAAAACAGTTATAAATACAGCAGTTATTCTGCAGCGAATAGTGTCAACCCAATGAACTATTTGTAACCTAAAAAAAAAGAAAAGATTAGACTGACCTAGCTGTATGAGACACTAATAAAAATACCTTGATTAGGCTACCGCCACACCATATTTTATCGGTGTGAGGTAGCCTAATTTTTCTTGGATACGTTCTTCGTTGTAGTAAGTTAAGTAATTATTCACCCGCTCACGCACTTCATAGTCGCTTAACGAGTTGAACTTGACGTACTGGAACACCTCAGACTTCAAGTTCGAATGAAACGATTCGATCACCGCATTATCCCAACAGTTGCCTCTTCGAGACATGCTGCTCGTCAGATACTTCCTCTTTACGAAATCTTGAAAGGCATATGATGTATAGACACTTCCTTGATCTGAATGGATGATAACCCCTTCGGGATTGTTCCGACTCTCCAACGCCATCCTTAACGTATCGATGACGAGGGGCGTCTGTTGATGATCGTATAGCTTATAGGCAACAATCTCATTGTTGAATAGGTCGATGATCGTGGAGAGGTACTTCGTCGTGCCCCCGTATTGGATGTAGGTGATGTCCGTCACCCACTTCTTATTCGGTCTACTGGCAGTGAAGTCTCGCTTGAGAAGGTCAGGGGCGATGACGATACTCTCACCCTGAGACTTCCATTTTCGTTTGGGTTTGATCCGACACTGGAGATGGTGCTTCTTCATGATTCTCTTCATTTCGAGACTCCGCTAGGATTACAGAAATATGGCCCCTGGCTTCATCGTGATGTGGTCGACTTCTTCCTTCACTACTGCGAAACCATGTTTACTCGATATAAAGGTAAAGTCCGATATTGGATTCCTTTTAATGAAATCAATGTCATGTCGACAAAACCATGGATGGGGGGAGGAATCCCTTCTTCAACGAAAGAATCACAGTTTATCGGTGCATTCCATCAGATGTTGGCGAATGCCAAAGCCGTGACACTTGCCCATGAAATTGATTCAGAGAACAAAGTGGGGATGATGTATAATGGCCACTTCGCATATCCAAACTCCCCAGACCCAGATGACGTCCAACGAACTGAGGAATTCATGCATAAAATGCAGTACTATTGTGAAGTACTTTGTCGTGGCAAATATCCGAACTACATTAAAAAAGAATTAGAGCGCGAGAATATCTCTTTGCCGTTTGAAGAAGGAGACGCCGATACATTGTATCGTGGTCCTGTTGATTTTATTTCATATAGCTATTACTTAACTCACGTTATCGTCAAGGAGTCGCCTCTCGAATTCTCTGGTTTGAATGGCGTGAAGACAGGCTATAAAAACCAGCATGTGGAGCAAAGTGAATGGGGATGGAGTATCGATCCGAAAGGTTTACGCTATTCCTTAAATTACTTGTATGATCGATATCAGTTACCACTTATGATTGTTGAAAACGGTCTTGGGGCCGTTGACACGCTCACGCCGGACAAGAAAGTACATGATGACTATCGTATCGCCTATCTTCGGAGTCATATCGAAGAAATGAAAAAAGCAGTCGCGATTGACGGGGTTCCGTTACTTGGCTATATGGCATGGGGTCCAATCGATCTGATTGCAGCCAGTACGGGAGAAATGAAGAAACGGTATGGGTTCATCTATGTAGACTTGGACGACGAAGGGAACGGGACCCTAGAACGGATTAAAAAAGATTCGTTCTACTGGTATAAAAAAGTCATAGCTTCAAATGGAGATGATCTGACTTGAATTAAGACGGAGGTATGGAATGATTCGTATCAAAAAAGTATTAAATTCAAGTGTCGTGATTGTCGAGGACAAATCAAAGCTTGAGTACATTTTAATTGGAAAAGGAATTGGTTTCGGGCAGAAAATCGGAAATGTTGTCGCTCCACCTGAAGCCTCCCAAATGTTCATACCCGCTGACGATGTCCGTATTAAAGAGTTCATAGGACTGGTGACTGAAATTCCTCCTGAATTCGTCGAGTTCACTCGAGAAATCGTTGCATATGCTGAGGAAAAGCTAGCTACAAAGCTCAATGCCGGTATCTTTTTAACACTGACAGACCACCTTCACTTTGCGGTAAAACGTTATTATAAAGGTATTACTATCAGCAACCGAGTATTTTGGGAAATTCGAAACTATTATCCACAGGAATTCAAGATTGGAAGTTATGCGGTTAATCTCATGAATGAACGATTTAAAATCGAACTGCCTATTAAAGAGGCAGCCAATATTGCTTTTCATATTATCAACGCGCAAGGAGAAAGAGAAGAAACACGTGATGGCATGCGCTACGCCAAGATGATTGGGAGTATTGTGAACCTTATTCGATATGCTTACAATATTGAAACCGATGAAGAAGATATTCATTATTCATGATTCATCACACATGTGAAATATTTCGCTGAACGCTTTTATGCTGGAAAAATATTGAATGAAGAATCCGATCAACTATTTGAACAGATTGCGAACATCTACCCAAAGGCCATGAATGGTTCATTCAAAGTACGGGACTACCTTAAACAGTTGCACGGTGTGACAATTCCTAATGAGGAACTAGCTTATCTAGCCGTTCATATTCATCGACTGACAACTAATATGGATTTGAATAAACAATAACTTTCTTAATTACCTGGTTCTTTTTGACGAAGACCAGGTTTTTTCTATACTGAACAAAAAAATATCCATTTTTTATAATCGAGCAGCTATAGGCCGCATGACATATGTGTGTTTTTCACCACTGATTCGATTTCTTTAGATCGGCGTGACGGGCTCCTTTAATAACTTTTTCAGAAAAGATAAAAGGAAAGAACAACTTTGCTCTTTCCTACAATTTCAGTCAAGTGTTAATAATTATTTATACATCGCACGTCTTCATGCTTAGTTTTGGGATGACAGGGCTTCTGCGGTTCGGATTCCACTACAATCCAACGCCCTCGGCTGAATTGAATCCAAAGGACGATCGCCTTAAAGACGATGTCTAGACCGATGGCGATCCACACTCCTGCAATGCCCATCTGCATCTGAATCGCCAATACATATACTGCCCCAGTCCGGATCACCCACATACCGATCGTGGTCAGATACATTGGAAACTTCGTATTGTTCGCTCCTTGGAATCCACCGGTCAATACAAGGACAACTGCTAGGAAAGGCTGGAAGACCGCTGCTATTTTTAACGCGACATCGATGTCTTTGATGACTTGGGGATCGTCGGTGAAAAGTGAACCTGCCCATCCTCCGAAGAAGAATAAGACAACCCCGAATAAGGACATGAAGCCCATCGCCATGAACGTGCTCAATCTGGCATATTCTTTGGCGGTCTCGTGGTCTCCCGCTCCGATGTTGCGACCGACGAGAATGGTTGCTGCTGTCGCGAAACCATATGCCAACATATAAGAGAACACCTCTAGATTCCCTGCAATTTGATGCGCGGCGAAGGTGTTCGTCCCGAGTACCACGATGAATCCGAAATACACGATTTGTCCGGCTCTCATGACCAATCGCTCGATAGCCGCCGGGCTTCCAAGGTTCACGAGCTCCAACTGGTGTTCGAGATCCGGTCTCCAGAAATCTTTCCTGAAGGCGATGACTTCCGTCTTACGAATATAGTTCATCAATAAGAGCGTCCCGACGAGCCGGGCGATGACGGTCGCGAGTGCCGCTCCGACGAGACCAAGTTCGGGGATGATCCAAAAACCGAAAATCAACATATAGTCGAGCACAATATTGACGACATTGATGACGATACTCACCTTCATCGGTGATTTTGTATCTCCCGCACCTCGTAAGATACTACTGAGCACAAACATCAATGCCATCACGATCGATGGGATCCCGACAATTTTGAAGTAGGTGCTACCAGCTTCTAAAACGTCATTCTCCACCCCCATCAACCGCAGGAGAGGCTCAGCGAAAAATAGCGTCACGACCCCAAAGGTCACCCCGACCACGACAGATAGGACGATGGCCTGCTGCGCGATATGTCTCGCGCGCTCGATTCGTTCTGCGCCTAAGTTATTGGCGACATAAACGTTTACTGCCACACCGATTGCCATAAAGACAGCTAAGTAGATGGCGAGGACGGCATTCGTCACTCCTACCGCTGACACTTCTGCTAGGCCGATTCTTGAGACGAACAGCGTATCGACAAATCCGAGCAACGTTTGGAAAAAATTCTCGGCAACCGCTGGTAACGCGAGTAGAAGGATGAATTTCATCTTGGTTTTTCGATCACCATGAGTGTCCAGCCGCTCACTTTCTATCATCTGAGTCCTCTCCTTCGAAAATTATGCTTACAACGATTACAGGAAAGCGACCCAACGAGGAACCATGGGTCGCTCATGGTCAATCTGAGACACGAATGACGAAAGGATAGGTGTGCACAGTCCCATGGAACTGGAATTCGGCCCAGACCTTGTATAGGCCAGGTTTATGGAAGACCGTCTCAAATTCCGTCGTATCATGAGAAGAAGGATGCACATGGATAAACTGTTCTCCGGCTTCATCCAAGATGACGACATGACCAAGTGCTCCAAGGTATGGCTCCGGGTTACTTTCTTTGGTGTCATAGCTGAAGACAGTCGGGACATGCGCTTTTAAAGAGTCAATCGACAGTTCGACGGTATGACCTTCGATCGTCTTCGTCAGACGCTCATCCACTTTAAGTGACGATTCGATAGAGGAAGAGGACTGATGATCAATCTGTAAGTGAACCGGCTTCACTTGATATGCCAGTCCCTTAGGCTGAATATCCACGAAGAGTTTATACGCCCCTGCCTCAAGTTGGACGGGTTGCTCGAATCGACCCTCACCCTTTTTAAACGGATGGAGGTGTCGGTACTCAGTTAGGTCTTCGTTCACGAGAATCAAATGGAATTCCTTTTCATGGCTGACTTCGAGTTCCGGGGCTTGCTGATGTTGATCCTTTAACTCGATACTGATTTTCCCGAATTCATATTTAGCTTCTACAGACACTTCATTTCCCGTCAAGTTCTTCATATGATGATGTCCATGGTCTTTCACGTTTAACACTCCTTTGTGTAGTCCTTGATCGCACCGTCACTCGACCTCCATTACTTGCAGCAAGAACAACCGATTTTAACGGTCGCCTCCGTTACCTCGTAGCCAGTCTCTTGAATTGCGGTTTCAATCTCAGAAAGTGTGAGTTGGCTTTCATCGAACGTCCACCTCTCCCGCCGAAAGATTGACCTTCACTGATTCAATACCCGCTAACTTTCCAACGTGTCCTTCAATCTTATTGATACAAGATCCACAAGACATGCCCGCTACCTGAAATGTTGATTTTTTCATTATATGTTCCTCCTGATTATTTAATTACCATACATGGGTAGGGTGTAAAAGTATCGATTTTTTTACACCCTCGCCACCTTATGTTCGTGTCCCTCATTGCGCGACACGCTTTCAACAGGTTCTGAGAGTGAGCTATCGTTGCTTATCGTAGCAATGTTAGAATCTCTTCTTTGTTGTTCTCGAAGCCAACAAAGTACTTCACTACTCTTCTTTTTCTGAGCATCCCTTTTTTGTAGAAGACAAACAGTGGTACGATTCGATTCCCTGATATCGCTACCATTTCTTGTTCAAGGTCAAGGTTCGCACCCACATCTTTGTTCACATAAGGGACTGTGGTTGTTTTTAAATATTTTTTGGCATCCTGACAATCTGAACACGTCGGACGCGTGTAAAGCTCGAGCTGTAGGGCTGTATCCATCCCACTCCCTCCTTTTATTTGATCATCGAAGGCTTGAATCGTTTTAAACGGAGTGCGTTCACCAGGACCGAGACTGAGCTTAAACTCATGGCCGCTCCGGCAAGTATCGGGTTCAACAAGGGCCCGCCGAGTAGATAAACAATCCCCATCGCAAACGGGATACCCATGACATTATAGGCAAATGCCCAAAACAGGTTCTGTTTGATGTTGCGGATGGTTGACTTGCTCAATTCGACAGCTGTAGGTACATCCATCAAATCGCTTCGCATCAAGACGATGTCTGCAGATTCGATCGCAACGTCAGTACCCGAACCGATCGCGATTCCGATGTCTGCTTGGGCCAAGGCTGGTGCGTCATTGATTCCATCACCGACCATTGCGACCTTCTTCCCTTCGGCCTGTAACTTCTTCACTTCGTTCGCTTTATCTTCAGGTAACACTTCACTCAGTACCCGATCGATCCCGACCTGTCTCGCAATCGCCATGGCCGTACCTTTGTTGTCTCCGGTGATCATGGCTACTTCGAGACCCATTCGTTGAAGTTTCTGAATGGCTTTACGACTGTTTTCTTTGACGGTGTCTGCGACAGCGATGATCCCTGCGATTTGTTGGTCAATCGCGATATACATCGGCGTCTTGCCTTGGTGTGCGAGTTTGTCTGAAGCGCCTTCAAGGACATCCAGTGAGATGCCGCGGTCTTTCATCAATTTTCTGTTTCCGGCAAGCAAGACTTTTCCGTCGATCAGTACTTCGATCCCGTGCCCTGGGATGGCTTCAAAACGATCGATATCCATGACACGCATCATTCTGTCCTCTGCCGCTCTTACGATTGCTTCGCCCAATGGATGTTCAGACCCTTTTTCAGCGGAAGCGGTCAAGCGTAACAACTCATCTTCTTGATGTCCATTCACTGTCACGATATCTGTCACTTTCGGTTTTCCTTCAGTGATCGTCCCTGTCTTGTCGAACACGATCGTCTGGACTTTATGGGTCGTCTCCAAGGCGCCGCCACTCTTGATCAACACACCATTCTCAGCACCTTTGCCCGTACCCACCATGATTGCTGTTGGTGTGGCCAAACCTAGTGCACAAGGGCAGGCGATGACCAGTACTGAAATCGTGATCGTCAAGGCGAAGAGGCCGGTCTGACCGCCTAAATACCATGCAATTCCTGAAAGGATCGCGACGACGATGACAATCGGTACAAAGTATCCGGAGATGATATCGGCCAGTTTTGCGATAGGAGCTCGAGAGCCCTGTGCATCCTCGACCAATTTGATGATTTGAGATAGCGCTGTATCCTTACCGACTTTCGTGGCTCGGTATTGGATGATCCCGTTCTTGTTGATGCTGGCACCGATGACTTGAGCACCCACATTTTTTTCAACAGGGATACTTTCACCGGTCAGCATGGATTCGTCTACAGACGTATTACCTGATAGAACCACGCCATCCACCGGAATCTTCTCACCAGGCTTTACGATAATCGTGTCGCCGACGATGACTTCGTCGATTGATACTTCTAACTCTTGTCCGTTGCGGACGACCTTTGCCGTCTTAGGTGCCAGTCCCATCAATTTTTCAATCGCTTCGGATGTTTTACCCATCGACCGGACTTCAAGATATTTACCTAATGTGATCAGCGTGAGAATGACTGCGGCTGTCTCATAGTAGAGGCTATTCACGTATCCCTCATAACCTGAGAGGATAGCCATGGTGGCACCGACGCTATAGAAGAAGGCTGCGCTCGTCCCTAGGGCGACAAGTGAATCCATATTCGGATGCCCTCGGAACAATGTCTTAAATCCTACGGAGAAGAATTTCCATCCGAACAACATCACTGGGATGGTCATCATGAGCTGCAAGACAGCGAACAATTCTGGGTTCATCGTTGGATCCAATGCCATCGGTAGGGGTAGGCCGATTATATGCCCCATCGCCACATAGAGTAATGGAATCGTGAAAATCGCCGATCCTACAAATCGGTTCCACATCGATTGAATTTTTTTCAGTTTCTTTTCTTTCTCTGTATCTTGGCCATCCGTTGATTCTTGATCTTCTCTTGCCTCATATCCGACGTTTGCCACCACTCGGACCACATCTGATACAGTCACCAGCTGAGGATCATATCGAATGACTAATTTTTCTGTCGCCAGGTTCACATTCGACTCAGTCACACCCACCATTTTCCTCGTGGCCTTCTCAATCGTCTGCACACACGAGGCACAAGTCATCCCTGTGATGACAAATGATCTTTGCTCGGTCTCGGTTGAGGCCTTGTAGCCAGCCTTCTCGACGGTCGTCTGAATATCCAGCGGCGAGATTTTCGTCTCATCGTAATGAATGCTCAATTTCCCAGTCGCTAGGTTGACGTTGGAGGTCACTACGCCAGGCAATTTTTTTGTTGCTTTTTCAACTGTCTGAACGCAGGACGCACAGGTCATCCCTTCCACGGCAAATGTCTTACTCTCCATATCGTCTTACCTCCATTATTATTGGGCTGATTCGACTTCGTAACCGACCTCGCCCACAACTTCTTTAAATTCATTCACATCTAGTCGTGTTTCATCGTACTTCACTTTTGCGATGCCTTTCTTTAAGTTGACTTTCGCACTTTCAACCCCATTCAGACCTTCAAGTGCTGACTCGACTTTGTTGACACAATGAGCGCATGACATACCTTTAATCGTTAAAATCGTTTTTTTCATCTTGAGTCTCCTCCTATTCACTACATTCATGACATCATTTCAAACTCAATGTCTGGATCCACAAGAATGGTCCTGACATCTGCATTGACCCGGGGTACAGGTGCATGGAATGTCCTCCACCGCTTCACTTTCCTTCATCTCAAGGATTTTTTTGAGATTCTCGATATCCTGTACACTCAGTGTCGCCTGTGTGATCATCGTTCCGATTGTGTTCCCGACATCCCTGTCACAGATATGATCGAGTAGATCGTGTAACGTCTCTCTGATGACGTCACCTTCAACGACGTTCGCGGAGTAGATGAATTTCTTCCCCTCGGCCTCGGTTGAGAGCATCCCTTTTTTCACGAGCCTTCCAATGAATGTCTTCGTCGTCGCAGGCTTCCAGCTCATCTTCTTTTCCAATACCTCGATGATTTCTTTACTGGTCACGTGATTTTGGGCCCAAACGATACGCATGACTTCCCATTCTGAATCCGTGATTTGTTTTTCGACATGTTCAGCCATTTGTCTAACCTCCAAATTTTAAGTTTACAATCGTAAACATTTTGTTTGATTTAAGTTTACAATCGTAAACGTCGTCTGTCAACCATTATGTTTTTGGGTTCGCTATTCAGTCTTCATTGGCTATATTCTTGTCTAGAAAACGCATCTGGATATCCTTCAGCAACGCTTTCAAATAGTAGTGCGAGCTGACGGCATCCCGGGCACCAATCGGTGGTGAACTTTAAGACTACAGGCTGCGTAGAGTGATTAACCATTTGCAAATCAGATAATTGAAATTTCGAAAGCATTTTTTCTCCTCTCTTTTCGTTTACGTTTGTAATCGATTTAAATTTACAACTGTAAACGTTATTTGTCAATCTATATATTCGTGTCCATTTTGTATGTTTCTTTAAGCTTATTGTTTCTCTCAAAACACTAATTCGATTCGTATTTAGTTGGGTCGTATTTATTTTGAACTCATACAGCTTTAAATTGTTAACTACTGTCATCTCTTATATGATGTAATAAAACAAAGTAGGAATTGTCTTAAGCGTTTTGTTGCTTAGTCGCTAGGATTAAATAGATGATTCGACTACTAGCTTACTATTGAGACATTCTCATAAGTAAAAAGTGTAGGAAGGTATACATTTCGACGTCGAAATGTATACCTTCCTACACCACAAAGTGCCAGTTTATGAGTGATTTTTTTTATAACAACTTGTATTTAAATGATTTAAATATAGGAACTACATATGCTGTATACAAAATAATAACCAAATGAGGGATTAGAATTGGAATCAAACGAGACCAAGGTGACGTCATTCCGCGTGTCACAAGAAGTGAAAGAACATATTCAGCGTTTAATGGAGCAACGTCAAATATCAACCAACCAATTATTCGAGCAATTAATATCATTGGCCGATAAACAGTCACCGGACCCCTTAGTCGTCAAGGAGAACGAATCACTCGAAGCAGCACTGAATCAAGTGCTTGCCCTGTTCAATGAACGAGCCACTCGACTAGAAACGCAACAAAAAGAACATGAGCGAATCAACGCGCGATATAAAAATACCATTCATGACCTTGAACAAAGCGTAATTACAGAAGCTGAACCACTCCAAGAGGAGTATGAGCGAAAGGTGTCGTCACATGAAATTGCACTCACTCAATTACAAGATCAAATCAACCAACTAATCGCTGAAAAGAGAATCGTTGAAGACGCATTGGAAACAGAACGTGTGTCTAACAAAGAAGAACTAAAAGAGCAGAAAAAAACAGTTTTTCATCTAGAAGGAGACATGAAAAAGCTAGAAGATGAACGTAGCCAGCTCTATCGGCAAAATCAAAGTCTTATGGACGCTGTCGACGACTTAAAAGCTCGTACACGCCGTCTTGACCAGCTTGAAGAAGAGAACCAGAAGCTGCACTTAGAAGTCCAGCTCCTCCGTCGAGAGAAAGAGACATTCGAGAACCGGTTACAGGAACAGGTCGAGCTCGCGGTCCTGCGTGAGCGGAGCACCCAACAAAATAAACAATGATACGAAAAGGGTACTAGGTTGAGTCAACCAGTGACTGAATCTAGTACCCTTATGTTTATTACAAACAAAGTATTTAACGGTTTGAAGAAATCGTCTGATACATGTTCAATGACTTGACCAAAGATGCTTCATTCACACGTAGAATCATAACCTCATGAGAGTATAAAGAATGACTCCGCTTGGTCCAATTAAGATTTCACCTGCAATCCACGCACCTTGAATCGATTACGCTTTTCTTCTAATTTCACTTTCATATCTACCGAGAACGTATTTTCAGGAGTGTTGTAGGCACGCCGTGCTGCCATACTAAGCATTTTTGCCACATCCTCTGCCCGGTCGTCCTGTAAATCATGCAGTGAAGATCGAACATACTGGAGAGCCATTTCTCGGTCACGTAGCGATTCAGGGACCGATACATGACGACTTAATGCCAGGGCCAATTGAGCCGTCTCTAAGCGATAGCTTGTCCCGCCTGCCTGCATACGATTCAGTTCATCCGCTAGCTCGCTTTGCAGAAGTACATGATTACTGTCTGACATCGGTCACCCTCCTCTACTCTTCTTTTGATTTATTATATACCCTTTTCCTGAAAAATTCGACTCAAGTCATGCACGTTACAAAATGGATTGTCCCACGTCATGTTTGCTTTGTATTCCTCTACAAGGTCGAGAAGTTTATCTTTATCGCAAAGTGCCAATAGATTCGTTTTTTCGAGATCCTCTAGATCCTTTTGGCGAGAGGAGAAAATCTTGGTACATGCTAAAAGTTCAATGTCGGGGATATACACATCAATCGCCTCGAACAGCCCTTCAATCTTATGCCGGAATTCATTTTCCCTAAAGTCTTCACGGGGTGGGAACTGAATCACCCCTTCGACAATTTCAATTTCATATTCATGAAGCGCCTCTTTCAATTCAGGTGTCACGACGCCCTCCGTCACGCGAATATCAATATCTCGCGTCGGACGATACTGAACTGCCCCCCGTCAAGTAGACAGGGCAAATAATGAAAACCGAACTAGGCGGCTTGAGACCTGTATTCGACAGGGCTCAAGCCGTTTAGCCGTTTCTGGAAACGGTCATGGTTGTAGAACGATATGTAGGTCTCGATGGCCGATGTGAGTTCGCTATAGGCCTGAAACTCACGCAGGTAGTACATCTCGACTTTCAGGGTACCCCAAAAGCTCTCGATCGGGGCGTTGTCGATGCAACGTCCGACCCGGGACATGCTGTGGGTCAGTCCCGCGTCTTCCACCATGCGTTTGAACCCTCTCGAGGTATATTGGCGCTATGGATCATCGGACGCGCTCCTGTGCGAGCCCCGTGATGGCTGGCATCATCGTCTGGAAGACGAGAACGTTGTTGTTGGACTTTCCGATGCGATAGGCGACGATCGAGCCGTCGTACAGGTCGATGATTGCGCTCAGGTATGCCTTTTTCCCGGCACCATATTTAAACTCGGTGACGTCGGTGCACCATTTCTCGTCCGGTCGGGACGCGCTGAACTCTCGGTTCATCAGATTCTCGGCCACGTGCTGCGGCGTTGACTTCTTATGCTTCTTCCGCTTCCGGCGGATGACCGATTGGATCCCATGGATATGCATCAAGCGATAGACTCGCTTTTCATTGAACGGGGACAGTCCTTGTTGTCGGCGCAACCGGTTGATCGTCATCGTGATCCGACGGTACCCGTATGTGCCGTTCGCCTGGTCATAGAGTAGACGGATGTCCTCCAGAAGCTTCTCGTTCTCTTCTTGACGCACCGGTATGGTGCGATTCAACCATTTGTAATAGGCCGCACGTGAGATGCCAGCTGGGAAACCTGGGTCTATCAAGGATTGGCGGTTCTAATAGTGGGTTGCCCGTGTGCCTTAGTCACTTCGACGCCGATTTCGATTGTTTCCGCCATCGGTAATGCTGCCAAAAAAGGGGTCTTGATTAAAGGCGGCGTATACCTGGAAGAAATGGGCGCGCTGAAAGCTATTGCATTTGACAAAACCGGTACCCTGACCAAAGGTGTACCTGTCGTCACAGACTTTAAAATCACGAACAAGCAGGTAAACGAGAGAGAACTGCTTTCTATCGTGACGGCATTGGAATATCGTTCTCAGCATCCGTTGGCCTCTGCCATCATGAAAAAAGCGGACGAGGAAAACATACCTTACACCTCTATCAGAGTTGAGGACTTCTCTTCCATCACAGGAAAAGGCATTAAAGGAACGATAGACGGCACCACCTACTTTATCGGAAGCCCGCTTCTCTTTAACGAGCTAGGTGTTGAAAGTATTGATAATAATCTGGACCAAACCGTAACGGCTCTGCAACAGCAAGGTAAGACTTCGATGATTATCGGAACGAAACAAAGCATATTGGCGGTTATCGCCGTAGCCGACGAAGTCCGGGAATCCAGCAAAGAAATCATCCGGAAACTACATGATATGGGTATTAAAAAGACAATTATGCTGACGGGTGACAACAAAGGGACAGGCAAAGCTATCGGCCAGCAAGTTGGCGTCAACGAAATCCAGGCAGAATTGATGCCAGAGGATAAATTAAATGTCATTAAACGCTTGCGAGCTGAGTACGACAATGTCGCGATGGTCGGGGACGGCGTAAATGACGCTCCGGCACTCGCTGCCTCTACTGTTGGAATTGCCATGGGTGGTGCTGGAACGGATACCGCTTTGGAAACAGCAGATGTCGCCCTGATGGGCGACGATTTGAGCAAACTACCGTTTACGATAAAATTGAGCCGAAAATCCCTAAATATTATCAAAGTGAACATCGCGTTCGCTATCAGTATCAAAGCGATTGCATTACTCTTGGTCATCCCGGGCTGGCTCACCCTATGGATAGCTATTATGTCCGATATGGGGGCAACTCTTCTGGTAGCACTGAACAGTTTAAGACTGATGAATGTCAAAGAATAAAAAAACAAAAATATTCATTTTTATATCCTCGAATTTGTACTGGGTATGATAAAAATAAATGATCTCTGTTTTTTAAGACGGCTTTAAGATGACTTCGGTATTGTTCCCGAGTCATCTTTTTAGGTTTCATTATCAGCTTTTTTATCATCAGACAGTTTTAATCGAGGCCGAACCTTATTCATTGACCGGAATATTCTCCGAAGTATGGAAAGAAAATCCGGTCGATAGGTCTACTAAACTATGACAATTAAATCTAAATATTTGAACGTTCGTTTTGGAATCATTCATTCATTCGAATACATCCTATTTTAAGAGACGAAATTTCGATAGTGTTCAAAAAAAAAACGAATGAGGGGGTTTCTAAATATACCCTCATTCGATATTCAGTTTCCTTGCACGTAGAAAAGTATTTATTGGTATCAGACGGTATGAAGTATAGAATTTTTACTCATATGTCGAACCTCAGTGTGGATTTGGTGCAAGGATGACTTATTTCTTTAGTTGTGTTTTTTTGATTCTAACTCTATTGTAGAATGTTTAATATCTAGTTTTGAAGTCACTTCTTTGACTTTTTGTTTAACAATAGTTGAATCCTTTAGATTCATCTCTTCTACTATTAAGTGTAAATTCATGGCGTTATCTTCGCCATCAATTGACCAGACATATAGGTTTTGAACAGAAATCACTTCTTCAATACCTTCAATCTTTTGCTTCACCTCATCGATGTCAATACCATCAGGGACAGCACCTAAAAGTATTTTCATTGTTTTAACTAAATTACGAAACACATTCACTAATATAAACAACGCAATAGCAATTGATAGGATGGGGTCAAGTATATGTATATCCTTGAAGAGTAAAACTATCCCTACTACAAGAACGGCAATCCAACCTAAAACATCTTCTAAAAGGTGCCAAGATAGTACTCCCTCATTTACTGATTTTCCTTTGTGTAGACGGAATGCCGCAAAACCATTTAAAAGCACACCAAAAATTGCAAACCAAATCATTCCTTGTGCATTAGAATGCTCCGGTTCAAACAGTAGAGGAATTGCTTGAGTAAAAATATATACAGATCCAATTATTAATATTGTCGCATTTATTAATGCTCCTAAAAGGGAAAAACGATTATATCCAAAAGTGAAGTTATGATCGGGTTTTTTGTTCGAAAATTTTTGTAAGAACCAGGACAGGCCCAATGCAAGAGCATCACCTAAATCGTGAATGGCGTCCGACATGATTGCAACACTATTAATCAAAAATCCCCCGATAAATTCACCAATCGAGAAAACAAGATTAATTATAAATGCTAGTTTGATATTTTTTGATGCCTTATCAGTACTCGCCATTGTTCGATCTCTCCTCACTTGGTAGTCCATCCTTAAAAAGGTTAGTTGTTAGAATAATACTGGTCTCTAGCGTTCTGCAATATAATAAATTTCTTTGCCTATTGATTGTAAACAACGCATACTTGAGAACTTAAGCGCAGTTCTTAATATTTTAATAAACAATCGAAGGACGTAATTTTTGAAAGCGAAATTAAATACATGTATCTAATTTGTTAGAACCATTTAGGCACTAATTTTATATATAAGACTTCTCCGAACAATTCGGTAACGGTCTGTAAAATGATCACTACAGCTACTTGTGTTGATAGGGGCTCTGGTAATATAGATGCTAATGGAAGAACTACAAGTGAATTCCTTGTTCCCATATTAAATGTAATTGCTCTTCTTGAAGCAATATCTAGTTTGAACAACTTACCAAGGGACTTTGACACCCATGGTATGATAAGTAGAAATAAAATATAAACTGGTATTACATCTATTAATGTCCCGAGGTCACTATACACTTCCCTAATTTGAGAGGCAACTACCACAAAAAGTACAAAAGACATAAATGGAACGGGAATCCATGGCGGCATTTTCATGATACGATTACCTAAAGAACTCTTTTTAGAACACAATTGTGTCATTATCGCTAATAGAAGCGGTATAAAAATCAAAAATAGAAATGCATCTAGAAATGGACCCATCCTAACGATACTAATAGCCTTTTCTCCTAATAATACGAATAAATATATGGGTAAGAGTATCGTCTGTAAAATTAAAAGAATCGGTGTTACTTTTAACAATATTGATTCGTTTCCCTTTCCCATCTTTGTAAAAACAATCACATAGTCGATGCACGGTGTTAACAACACCAAATACACCCCCAGCATTAGTGATGAATCTTGAAGAAATATGATAACCAAAACCTAAACTATTAAAGGAACGGCAACAAAATTTCCTAATAAAAGAGCTACCACAAACCTCATGTTTGTAGCAGATCCATTCGATTTCAGAAACGGAATTTGAACGAACATCCCATACATCAAAACTCCTAAAAGGGGAGAAATAAAAATATCGAGATATACAGCTTCTGTATTCAATAGACCAAAGATTACTGCCAACATCAAAAAAATGATGTATATACTGACTTGGTGGGCTTCCACCTTCTCTAGCACTTGAATTCCGAATTTGCTTTCCTTCTCTATCAAAATCACCCCCAAAATTTTCAGGAAATTTCAGAATGAAATAGATAACTCCACGATTTTAATTGCCAGGGCAAGAGGTTTTATATTTTTTCTTCTAGTATTTTTATTTATCCAACAGTAAAAATACCGACTGAAAGTAAATATAATTAAGGCTCATTATTTACACTTCCGAATATAGTTAGTATCTTGAATATATATCAGTCAAAAAATAAAGTGATAACCATTAAAAAAATAATTATTTTAGCCTAAAGCCACATCTAAAATCATCATGATTGTAAAGCCAAACATTAAACAAACAGAAGCCAAGTCCTTGTTTCCATTTTCTTGAGATCCTGGGACTACCTCCTCCACTACAACAAAAATCATTGCTCCTGCAGCAAAGCTTAGCGCAAACGGAAGTAAAGGCTCCATTATGAGTACTGCTACTACTCCTACCAACGCCGCGAACGGTTCAACCATACCAGATAACTGGCCATAGAAAAAACTTTTACGACGAGATAATCCATCTCGTCTCAATGGCATTGACACAGCAGCACCCTCAGGGAAATTTTGTATGCCGATTCCGATTGCCAGCGCGATAGCTCCCGTGATTGATGATGAAGGGAATCCTGCTGCAACTGCTCCAAATGCAACGCCTATGGCAAGTCCCTCTGGAATATTATGCAATGTTATTGCTAACACCAGTAACGTGCTCCGCTTTCTCTTCTTAGGGTTTATACCCTCAGCCTCATCCATCGGTGAAGTGGGATGCAGATGTGGAATCACTTTATCAACACCTGATAAAAAGAATCCTCCAAGTAAGAAACCGATTGCAGCTGGTAACCACGCCGGAAGAGAATCTTGTTCCGCCATCTCAATTGCAGGTGAGAGTAATGACCAAAAACTAGCGGCAATCATTACTCCTCCAGCAAAACCGAGCATCCCATCCATTAGCTTTTGATTCATTGATTTTGTCATAAACACTAACGCGGCACCAAGCGCCGTCATCCCCCAAGTGAATAAAGTACCCAGCAATGCTTGAGTAAGGGGTTCTAACGAAGAAATATATTCAATCATCTATCAAAACTCCGTTGCCAAAAATCGAGTTTCTATACATGCTCAAAATTAAGTAACTATTATCCAAAATCAGCATTGCTGTCTCCTCCTCTTGATTGTCAATCCTACTCAACAGGTGATTTTTTTAATGTTGATGTACTACTTCCCCTACCTTCAGTTTGCAAAGCAATTCATCGCTGTGAGGATGAGAAAGAGTTTCGAATTGAATCGTAGAGTGTTGAACGTTCAGATGTGCTAAATCGTGTTCAATTTCTTGAAGTAGATTCTCACTGTCATAGATTTGTAAATTACCATCAACGACAACATGACATGAGAGTGCATTCATTCCACTTGTGATACTCCAAAGATGAAAGTCGTGTATACTCCGTACCCCCTCCTTGTTGTGAATGACTTGAAGAACCTTTTCGACATCAACGTTTTGTGGTGCACCTTCCATTAATACGTTCAATCCGGATTTCGTCACGAAATAACCACTTCGTAAAACAAGTCCCGCTACAATGATTCCTGCGAGCGGATCTGCCCAGTTCCATCCAAATGCCATGATAAGAAGCGCTGCCAGTATTGCACCGACTGAACCCAACGTATCGCTTACAACATGTAGATAAGCACCTCGCATATTCAAATTATGTTCTACGTCTGCACCTCTTAACATAATCCATCCAACAAGAAGGTTTATAGCAAGGCCAATACTGCTAACAATTAACATTCCTACGGATGCGACCTCAGGTGGTTGAATAAATCGATTGATGGCCTCATAAAAGATATATATGGAAATCAGTATGAGTGTGACCCCGTTTAAAACAGCTGCTAGAATCTCGAAGCGTCTATATCCGAACGTTTTACGATTGTTCGCTATTTGTTCACCTAATTTAAAGGCAAGTAATGCAATAGCGAGCGAAGCCGCATCACTAAGCATGTGACCTGCGTCCGCTAAAAGTGCTAAGCTATTTGTAAGGTACCCTCCAATCGCCTCTACAACCATGTATGCCGAAATAATAAAGAATGAAATGATCAAAATCTTTTTGTTAGAGGTATGAGAATGATCATGTGCATGATTATGTGCCATAAGATTAACTCTCCTTACTATATTTAGTGGTGTTTCGCATGCTCAATCGCCTGTCTTAGTAAGTTCATGACATGGTGATCATCTTCTGAATAAAATAGAGTAGTTCCTTCTCTTCTAAACTTGACAAGTCGAAGATTTTTTAAAAAACGTAGCTGATGAGACACGTTTGATTGACTTAAGTTAAGAAGATCAGCTATTCCGTTGACCGAATGTTCCTTTGTGCATAGCAGGGTTAATATTTTAATTCTTGTCGGGTCACTAAGTGCCTTGAACGTCTGAGATACAATAAATAGAGTCTCATCGTCAATCTGCGCCCCTATTTCTATTTCATTTTCTGTAGTATCTTCAATCGGTTCATCCATAAGTCAGTACCTCCGCTCATGATAACTATACATGTTCATATGTTCATATATAACTTATTAGACTTTTGCTGTGCCGTCAACACTTAATTTAAAAAACATTTATTCTATCAGCTCTACATACTTGAAGATTTGAGATACTTTCTCTGGTTTTGCGATTATTTCTTATTTTTAGCCATACAAAAACTACCTATTAGAGAGCTAGTTAGATCTCATACTCGATAGGTAGTCACGCTTTTTCAAAAAATCAATATAGTACACTAACGTTTTAAGAAAACGTCAATTGAATTATTTACTGGGTATTGTCTAATCTATTTTCCAACTTCAAAAAGCTTTTCATGTTTTTCTAAATCAAAGCTGTTTTTTAGTAAGCATACCAATTTGATACAATTAGTTCTTCATTTTTCAAATCCAAATCAAAAACTACTGTTTGGTACTGATTCGTCCAAGAATGACTGTAATCAGAAAAAAGGCGGTCAACGCTAAAAACGGAATTGTGATAAAACCCATCCAGTCAATGTACTGTGCATTACAGGAAACTCCTTGTTCACATGGTCTGACTTCCGAAAAGCCGGGCACCTTTTGTACAAGATAGTGGTAAAAAGAGATACAGAATCCGATTATTGATAAAGGGAGAACATAAAATTTGATTGAGCTATCTTCTCTGAAAACTGCAATTGCAAGAATCAAAGCTATTGGGTACATAAAGATACGTTGAATCCAACAGAGTTCACAAGGTATAAAACCACGAATTTCGCTAAAATATAGACTTCCAAGTACTGCAGTAATTGAAACAACCCAGGCGAGGTACAGTCCATATCGGTTTATTACTGAAGCGCTCATTGGGTTAGCTCCTTTTCAATTTGTTTTTTTATAGAGGTATAGTCGAATGGATTTTCAAGGATGACCCCATTAACTGCAATCGTCGGGGTCAGTGTAACATTGTATTTTTCTACGAGCGCCGCATCCATTTTAACTGATTCTAATCTAGAAGAACGACTTGATAGGTCTTCTCTAAATTTATTTAAATCTAGAGAAGGGACAGTCTTCGTCGCAATCTCTTCCATTTTCTCCACCGTAACCCATGGATTATCGTGTATTTGCACGTCAGGTTGAGCTTCATAAATAGCTTTGTGAAATTGCCAAAATGATTCTGGGTGATTTTTGTAAACAGATTCTGATGCAAGGGCAGCTAAAGTGGACTCATCTCCGTGAAACAAAACATTAATGTAACTAAAGGAAGCTTTCCCACTTTCAATGTAATCTTTTACAAGTTGAGGATAGATTGTTTCACCCCACTCTTTACACGAAGGGCATTTATAGTCTCCGAATTCTACAATTGATATCGGCGCTTCCTTTTTACCTATTGTAGGTTGATTATTAACTGATATCTTTTCATCTTGAACAATTTTAGTCTTTGATTTTTCGGAACTTTGATCATTTAAAAATAAAAAAGCTAAGACTGCAATTACTAATACGGATGTAAAAATAGTCAATAGTTGATTAGTTTTCAAAACAATTCACCTCTTTTATAAATTCGTTATTTCTTTTATCAGAATTATAGCTAAAAATACTAGAGTATCCTTAGTTTTTCAACATTGAATCCATGGACTTCTAAAAACGAAATCTATGAGTCAAACAAGTTACATTCTAACACATTCATGCAACTAAACTTTTATGCAGATGAAAGGAGGGCCAATTTATTTCTTAAAATACGTCTATTCCCCTTAATAATAGTGCATTTTAAAACAGGGCAAGAAAACTTTTAACTGTAGATAGACGAAAGCCAATAATCGTTGCATAGAATGACTAATATTTAAAGGATAAGTACCATACAGATAGTAAAAAACCATTCATGGGTCTTTACAACCAAAAAAACTACATATGAGGAGTCTATTATGAAGTCTAAACATAAATTTCGAATAAGCTTAGTAATTTCCTTGGCTTTATTAACTTCTTTTTTCTATCCCTTTAAGCTTTTAACTAGTGTTAACGTCCTAAACGTCGTACATGCAGAGGAATCTCTATTCATAACAACTGAAAATTTGAATTTGCGTTCCTCGTTCTCTTCAAAAAGCAAAGTCCTTTTGACGATTCCAAAAGGAAAAACCATTAAGAAGATAGGTGTATATGGAGAAGATAAATCCTGGTTTAAAGTTTCATTTAATTCAAAAATCGGTTATGTCTCAACGAAGTACGTGACGCCAAAACCTATACCTAAAAATTCAGTCAGTTCAATAAACACAATATATAAAACTAAAACTTCACTAAATCTGCGTAAGGGCCCATCTGTCAAATCACCCGTTTTAATGACTATCCCAAAGTCCAGCCCACTAATGTACCATGCTGCCTCAGGCCCTTGGTATAAAGTATCATACAATGGGACTCAAGGCTATGTGGCAAGTCAGTATGTAACCATATCGCCCTCGGCTATGAAGTCACGAAGTAAGCAAACGACCGAGATTCGCTCAAGCATGTCTTTAGTGAACTCAAAGGTCCTTATTACGATTCCAGCATCTACTGAAGTGACTGTACTAGGAAAATCGGGCACAACGGGTTCTTGGTTAAAAGTTATGTATAACGGTATTACAGGATTCACACCTGCTCGACATTATATAGTGCAAGTGGCACCGGGGGATTCTTTATCCACTTATCCAACATATATTACTATCGAAAATCTTAATTTACGTAACCAAGCGAGTCGTTACGGATCTATTTTGACAACAATTCCCTCAGGCACTTCGATTTCTGTCATATCGAAAAGCGCCAGTTGGTACAAGGTGCGATATAACAATCAAGTCGGTTACGTATCATCTGGTTTTGTGCAACCATTTACCGGAAAAACTCCTATAAAATCACCGGTGATTCCAGCTAACAAACACGTGATTTTAATTGACGCTGGACACGGTGGGGGAGATGCTGGTGCAGTGACTTCAAACGGTACAGTTCAAGAAAAAGTACTCACCCTAAACATTGCTAATCGTGTGGCCGACGAACTAAAGAAAAACTATGAGCTTTATGAAGTGAAACTAACGCGCTCAAATGATAGATACTTGTCACTTGTTGAGCGGACCAATCTATCAGAAAGGCTTGATGCTGACGCTTTCATAAGCGTCCACATTAATTCTTCACCTTCTTTCGCTACAGGTCATGAAGCACTCGTCCCTACTTCTAGCGCGTACACCACAAATCCATATGCGAACGCTAGCCGCAGATTAGGTGAAGTAATTAATCAAGAAATCGCCATGAACGTTCCAGATTTTAAAAATCGAGGCGTTAAGCGACAAGATGTCTATGTGGTAGGAAGAAACACGGTACCTTCTACTCTCATCGAATATGGCTTTATTGCTAACTCAGTAGATCGCTCCTATATGTCGGGAAGTAACATGATCAAAGCAACCGCCAAAGGAATTGATAAATTTATGAAGAGTTACTACTAAATAAACACCAAACAAATACTAACAAACGATTTGACCACTGAATTTGAGACAAAATGTCCTAAATTCAGTGGTCATCATTCATTTCCTCATCAAAATGGCATTATAAGTATTTCTCTTGATATACTCGAATGACAATAAACTCAAAAGAACAACTGACATAGAAATGAAAAGAAATAGAAATATAGATGGTGAAGTAATATTGATACAATGATTCCGGTTCGAGTTTTAATCATGATACGAATACTTTTATCCAGCAACGCATTTTTTATAATAGAGATAAGTTACGGAGGCAACAACATTGTTTACCATGAAAAAAATTATAGCTTCAACTTTACTTGGTGTTATGTTAGTTCAAAGCGCATCCCCTTCTTACGCTTTAAACTTGACTGAAAAACAAAAAAATATCCAGCAGAAGCAAGCGCAAAATTCTACAGAGCAACGTAAAGCTAATACGTCAATTCAGCAGCGTGAACAAGATATCACACTCGAAGAACAGAAACTGAATGACTTGGAATCCGAGTTACAGGATATTATCAATGAGGTCACCCAGAAGAAGGCTGAAATTCGGACAACCCAAAAGAAAATTGCTCAGATTCAAACTCAAATTAAAGAATTCCAGAAAAAAATGAGCTCTCAAAAGACATTGATGGAAGAACGCATGGTCACGATGCAAAAAAACGGTGGTTCTTCTATAAACTGGGCTGAATTTATTTTTGGTTCAAAAGACTTTGGTGATCTGGTTTCACGCATGATCACCGCAGGGACGATTCAAGAAAATGATCAAGAACTTTTCAAAGAATATCAATCAACAAAAAATAAGCTTCAAATTGCTAAAGCTGAATTGGACACTGAAAAAGATAAGCTTATTAGTCAAAAAGAAGAGCTAGAGAATAGTCAGAAAAAATTGAACGGCAAAATTAAAGTGCGGGCTGCTCAAATAAAAAAATTAGAGGCCGAAAAAATCCAGTTCACATCTAAATTGGTAAGCTTGCAACAAATGGAATCGACGCTTCAAGAACAAGAAAAATCAATTCAAGCAGAGATTGAAGCCCAAAGGCTTGAAGAACAAGCTAAAATTCGTACCAAAGAGGCTGCGCGTAAAGCTGCAGAAGCAAAAAGTGCCGAAAAAAATGAAATCAGCGAGAATAAAGCCTCTCTCGAAAAATCACCAAACTCTGAGAAAGTGGTAAACACTTCAAAGACTACGGATTCACTCGCTTCTCCAACAAGTGGCGGAGTTTTTCAACGTCCAACCTCAGGTATCGTAACCCAAGGATGGGGTCCAGCAGGCGGGGCCAATGGCTACAGCTTCCATAATGCACTAGATACAGCTGGACCAGTAGGAACTCCTATTATGGCTGCTCAAACAGGAACTGTAACTCGAGCAGGCTGGGGTGGACCTTATGGAAATCATGTCATCATTACGCATGTCATAGGCGGTCAAGTTTGGACTACCCTTTATGCTCACATGAGCTCATTGTCCGTTTCCGCCGGACAACGTGTGACCCGAGGACAGAACATCGGTGCGATGGGGAGTACCGGAAATTCGACCGGTTCTCATTTACACTTTGAAGTCCATCGAGGAAACTATTCGTACTCAGCTACAAGTGCAGGGAATACAGTCAACCCATCCCAATTTTTCTGAATTTCAGAGGCGAAATTGTTTAACACTATATAATTACTTCAGTAAATCACTTAATATTTAGACCACAGAATATTAGATGCCCCGTAAAAGTTGGACCTGATAATCTAATTTTTATGGGGCGATTTTTATGTCCGAAAGCTTTTAAAGTCTCGGTGACCAAACGCTAACTGACTCGCAAGAAAAACTTCAGAAAGTTAGGATGAGCTTTCGTTCGTGCCCCCACCCCCCTACGAGTGCCTGGGGAATACAATCTCAGGTGCGACATACACATTCACTATGTAGATATTAAAAACGATATGGATGGGTAGACAATCTTTAATCGATTCAATCTTGAAGTACAGACTCTTCTCTCCTTTGATGACCTTCAACTGGCAATATACGTCGAGACGAACCTTAGGTTACTAAGGCCGTGTCTAACGGTCGATGATAAATTTACGGATATGAAGGTCCAAATTCAAACCTAGGTTGTCGAAGTCACCAGATGATCTATTTCATGATCCAACTTTTTGGATTAAGTTCAATTAATATCTTTTGAACTTAATATATAAAATTGAACTTAATATATAAAATGTACATTTCTTTATTTTTTATATAGAAAAGTAAACCAATCGAGCATACGACGCTCTATAAAGTCTTGAACCTTAAAAGTGACATGGGGTCTATGCTCGATAGCTAATAAGATTGCATGATCAGGTCACTTTTAATGTAATAATCAATACATCACATTTTCGTGTATGTTAATATTAAATCGTTTAAAGGAGAGAAAAAAGATGGCAAGGTTTTTTTCACTGTTGATTGTTTTGTTAGTATTATCTGGTTGTGGAAGTACAGTAAGCAATAATGGACCTGAAGTGATTCCAGAATTAATTGATGTACAATTTAAAACAGATCCTGAAATAGTAAAAGCAAACGAAGTTATTGAACTTATAGCAACTGTTTCTCAAGGAAACGAGAAAGTAGACGATGCGGATAAAGTTGAATTCGAGATATGGAAAGAAGGCCAAGAGGAAAGCCAACACGAAAAAATTGAAGCCAATTATCAACAAGACGGACTGTATGTAATTTCTTATATTTTTGAAGAGCCCGGTAAATACTTTATATATTCACATACGACAGCAAGAAGCTATCATTCTATGCCCAAAAACGAAATATTAGTAAAATAATAAATTTTAATTATTACAATTAATAATATAGACGAGCTAATCCATGATGAAAAAACTCGTTTTTATTGAATCGCGCGACAACATCAACCTTGTGATATATGCTCGAAAAATACCAATTTTATGATATATCCTTTCCGCTCCAATGTCTGATACGTCCATTCCGTCGCTCCACCTTGGAAACTACCATCAGTTGTATGCTTATATGTAGGAATATAAACGCGAGTCAAATAGAGTCACATTGCTCAAACGCATCCTCAAAAACTCGAAGGATGCGTTTTTTGTCCTGCTGAGTATTGCGGATACAGAGAGCCACTAGTGCGGACGACTGAGCGAGTCAATATGAAGAAAAAGGCCATCGACTCATCGATGGCCAAGATCTTAGCTTATCCCTAGCCCGTGGTGTTCCCTCATTGAGGTTTCGCCATCGACCAGGATTTTATAGGAGTCGTGTACGATCCTGTCGAGAATTGCGTCCGCGATTTGGGCCTGTCCTAGATTCGAATGCCACTCCGCGTGGCGTTAGACGCGCCCACGCTCTTGCTTTTGACGTTGCCCTTACGCTCCGTGCCTCCCGTTAGAAAGGGCCAGGAACATAGAGATGCGGCGGTGAGCCAGCAGCTCTTGTTATCGGGCCGTCAGGGGGGCAGCGGTGCGATGAGCGACTTCGCCTCCTGGCGTTAGACGCTCACGCATGAGCCCGGATCACCATTCCTTCTCCCATGCCCCGTCTTCAGACACGCCCCAATCCTCGAACCGATACTTGATGAGCCAATGGACATGCATCACTTCATATTCGAATACACCCTTGGATAGCTCTGAGACGACGAAGCTGACTTCTCCATCCGCCACCACCCATGTCCCGTATAGATACACTTTCTTGATCGGACGCTCTTCTGCATCCAGATAGATCAGCACCCGGAAGTAAGGCGAGTTCCGTCCGTCATCGAACCGGACGACCTTCTCGACGCAATGTTCCCTGTCGACGACACGCATCCATTCGGGATGTTCCATCAGTTCCGAGAACACCGTCCGGACGAACGGATCCAATCCAGCGAACGCATAGTCATCAAGCAGCCCCTCATCCATCACGTCTCCCCCCTTCCGCTTCGCTATAGAACGATTCCCCGTCCAGAGCCAGTTCAGTCCTTGTTCATGAAACTACAGAAATGACGACTTTAAAAAATGTATACATGTATACGCGTATACAAATCTACATGTATACATGTATACAAATATTTTTGTTCTTATGTACGACGATTCCGTCGAATCATATTGGTATTGAAAAAGACGGTGAGGTGGGTCAAGCGTTCTCCTTCCTTCACATCACAAAGAAGATCCATGCTCACAAGTTTTAAGTCGTCAAAATCTTCTTGGAGCCGGTCAGGAAGGCGTCGAAGTGTGTAATGCAAAATAGGAGTGCAGAAGTGTGCAACGGAAACGTACACAACTCTGCACTCCTATTTTAGAAAAGAAAAAGGACTTGCCAGCAACCATAATCTCACCCTAACGTTTAAGTTGCGACAC